>PNLP01000004.1 GCA_013823135.1 Planctomycetaceae bacterium | reverse complement strand
ATTCTTTCTTCCGGACAGGTCTGCGCTTCCAGAACGGTTCCACGGATGGGTGGGCATATTGCCTGGAACCGATCAGAAGCACACATCCGATCGCATACCAGCAAGCGTTGACTCCGGAAACCAGTGGCACACCCGATTCCGGACTCCATCCCGGTTGTCGTGATAGACGAATTCGGTCGCAACTGCAAAGTAGCAAGCTCTGAAAACACGATCTGATAGATGTCATCCCGGACAGATAATATCATTCTGGGCTCGAATGACGACTCCGGGCGTGGTGTCCCCCTTTTCACCCGGAATCGATCTGCCAGGCCGTTTTCACGTCTGCTGCGTGCATCTCCAACGGGGTTTGTCGAGCGTCATACGGCATTACTCAGCCGAACAACTCCCGGATTGGCTCACCCGTCGTGATGGGCCGCGGGACTGCACCATCTCGACCAATCCGGGTGTCGAGCGAGACGCCAAGGGCGTGGTAGATCGTGGCCCCGAGGTCCTGGGGGCGAACCGGCTTGTCCTTCGGGTACGCCCCGATCTTGTCGGAGGCGCCGTACACCGCGCCGCCACGGATGCCGCCGCCCGCGAGGATCGCGGAGAAACAATCCGGCCAGTGGACTCGTCCGGGCTGACCCTGCGTCTGGATCTTCGGCGAACGCCCGAACTCCCCAACAACCACTACGAGGGTGCGTTCCAACAGGCCGCGGTCGTTCAGGTCGGTAATCAACGAGGCGAGCGCTTCATCGAGCCGTGGCAGGCACCAACTCATCCCGTACGATCCGGTGCCGAAGGCGTTGCCCATCCCCATGTGCCCGCCATGCATGTCCCAGCTCGAAATGCCGGACGAACCGCCGTCTCGCTCGGGAGACGGCCCCACCCACCCGCTGACGGTGACACAGCCCGCGCCCGCCTCGACGAGCCGACGGGCCAGGAGCAGGTTCTGGCCAAGGGGGTGTCGGCCGTAGCGATCGCGGAGCTTCACGGGCTCGCGCTCCAGTTCGAACACCTGCCGCCCGCCGGGGCCGGTGGTCAAATCGAAGGCACGTTGATGGAGTTCACGCCACTCCTGCTCAAGCCGCACGCGGGCGCTTTCGCTCTTTGCCGCGTCCAGCCCAGTCAGCAGTTGCCGACGTTCCTCCATGCGGGCGTTATCGGTTGGGGTGAACAGATCGTCCGCACCGCGATAGTTCGGCATCGCCGGGTGGTTGTTCTGGTTCCCGATGAACATGGGTGCATGCCGGAGGCCGAGGAACCCGCCGGTCGCCATGAACGCCGAGATGAAGACACTCGCCCGCCCGGGGTTCATGAGCCAGAAGTAGCTCGCGATGTTCGTCTTGCTGGGCCGGACGTTCGACAGGACAGAGCCGATGTACGGCGCATCGTCCGGGGCTCCCGCCTGCCCGGTCAGGCAGTGGTGCATGGCGTCGAAGTGGTTGCTGATGTTGCCGACGTGCTTCATCGACCGGATTACGGAGAAGTGCTTCGCTAGCGGGGCCATACGGGTGTGCAACTCGGAGATCTGCATACCGGGGACGGAGGTGGCGGCAGGTTTGTACGGGCCACGGATTCCCTCGGGGGCGTCGGGCTTGAGATCCCATGTGTCGAGGTGGCTCGGGCCGCCGCACAGCCAGACGAGGATGCACGACTTCTCAGCCGCGCCGCTCCCCAGGGGGCGGTTGGGATCCGTCCGGGCGGTGACGAGGCCCGGCGTGGTCAGACTCAAGCCGCCGATCGCTCCGGCCTGGAGGAGTTGGCGGCGAGAGGGTAAGGGCTTCTTCATGACGTGAACTCCCCTGGTGGAAGCTGAGGTTGGTCAGGCGAAGACGTCCGTGATCGGAGCCGAGCCCGGCACCAATGCGATGGGCCGATCGAGTCGGTCGCGAAGTTCGAAGTCCGGGGCGATCCCCAGAGCGTGGTAGATGGTAGCGATCACGTCGCCAGCGGTGACCGGGGACTGGCTCGGGTACGCACCATACTTGTCGCTGGCACCGTGGACGTACCCGCGCTTGACTCCGCCCCCGGCGAAGAGGACGGAATAGCAATGTTCCCAGTGATCGCGCCCGGCCCCGCCGTTGATCTTCGGCGTGCGACCGATCTCCCCCATGACGACCACCAGGGTCCGTTCCAACAATCCCCGGTCTGTCAGGTCCGTGAGCAGTCGGGAGAAGCCCAGGTCAAACGGTGGCAGCAACTGGTTTTTCAGTTTGCCGAAGTTGTCGCCGTGCGTGTCCCAAGTGGCATTCGCGTCCGGAGCCCACGAGATACAGGCCAGTCGTGTGCCGGCCTCGACCAGTCGGCGGGCCAGCAACAGGCTCTGGCCGTAAATATTCCGGCCGTAGGCTTCTCGCACCCGCGCCGGCTCCTGGTCCAGCCGAAACGCTCGCTGAGCGGCCGGTGCAGTGAGCAGGTCGCAGGCCCGCGCCTGGAGACGCTCCAGTTCCTTGGCCTGACCGGCAACCACGGGACTCATCCGGTTCACCCCGGCCAACAGTTGACTGCGGTTCCGCACTCGCTCCTCGGTCATCCCTGCTTCGGGGGTCAGCGCCGGCATATTGAAACCATCCGCGTTCGGCCCGCCCCGGAGAACCAGAAAGGGGTCGTGCGTCTTCCCCAGCCAACCGCCGAGGAATCCGGGTTGCGGCGGCCCGCCAGCGCCCTCGGCGGTAAGGTACGGCATCAGGACGTAGGGCATGACCTGGGACGTCGGCGGACGGTAGCGACCGAGTACGGAGCCGATCGCGGGGTGGTCGGTGGGCTTCGCGCCGAGAATGCCGGCGCGGACGTTGCTCGGGACGCCGGTCAGTGCGGTGTAAACCGCGGGAGCGTGTGCGACCTCGTTGTGGTGAACGGACCGCACCAGGGTACAGTGGGACATCAACCGCGACAGTTGGGGCAGGTGCTCGCAGATCTGGACGCCGGGCACGGATGTGGCGATCGGCCTGAAAGTGCTGCGCATCTCCTTCGGCAAGTCTGGCTTCATGTCCCACATGTCGAGGTGACTGGGGCCGCCATTGAGGAACACGAGGATGCATGAATCTGCCGAGGGCACATCGCCGCTCTGCGAGTGCCGCTCGCCTGCCGCCAGCATTCGGGGCAGGGTCAGGTTCAATGCTCCAATCGCCCCGATCTGGAGCATGTTCCGGCGGGTGAGCCCCACCGGCCCCGGACAGTTCGCAGGCGGTTGCATGGGAGTTGTGACCTCAGTGGCAGTGGGCGACAGGCGAGGGCACCCGGGATTGCATTTGGCGGGTGGTTCGGTGGGTAAGATTACTTGACCAGATCGTCGGGGTACGGTCAACGCGTTCCCGCCAGAAATCCGGAAACCTTCCGCTTGGTGTCTCAGGATTCTGCCCTGAACAGACGAGAACCTTGCGAATCTGGGTCGCATGTTGAGTTGTCCACAGGCTTCGGGAGGGGTGCCCACTAGCTTCGTTCACACGCTCGAGGTACGCTATCCGCACAACACCCACCCGGCAAACATCCGGAATCGCACCCTTTCTTCCCACCGGAACACTTCCATGCTCGCACGCGTGATACTCCTCTGCGGTGTGCTTGCCACGTCTGCCCTCGCGGCCGAACCCACTTGGCCCCGATGGCGAGGTCCGAACGGCGACGGCCAGTCGCCGGAAACCGACCTGCCACTCAAATGGAACGAGAAGTCCATCGTTTGGCGGACCCCGCTTCATGGTGTCGGGCAGTCGTCGCCTGTTGTCTGGGGTGACCGCGTGTTCCTCACGACGGCCCTGGAGGGCGGGAAGTCGCGAGTGGTGCTGGCCCTCGACCGGAAGACTGGGAAAATCCTCTGGGAGAAGGAAGTCTGGAAGGGCAGTCCGGAGATGAGTCACGCCCAGAACGGTTGGGCGACCGCGACCTGCGTGACCGATGGCGAGCGAGTGGTTGCGTTCTTCGGGAAGGGCGGGTTGCACTGTCTCACGGTAGATGGGAAGCCGCTTTGGTCCAAGGAACTCGGCGATTTTCCCGGAGTGTGGGGGACCGCCGCTTCCCCAGTGATCGTCAACGACTTGGTGATCCAGAACTGCGATGCGGCAGGCGAGGGGTTATTGATGGCATTTGACAAGACGACCGGTAAGGAAGTGTGGCGGTCGTCACGGACGGCGCCGGAGCGCGGCGGGTGGACCACGCCGGTAATGGTGAAGGTTGGCGACAAGCAGGAACTCGTGCTGAACGGCGAGAAGGCCGTGACCGGCTATGACCCGGCGACCGGGAAAGAACTGTGGCACTGCAAGAGTTTCAGCGGGCGGGGCGATCCCACCGTGACCCCAGGCACCGGGGAATTCCTCTTTGTGGTGAATGGCCAACCGGGCGATATTTACGCAGTTCGAGCGGGTGGCCGGGGCGACGTGACGAAGACCCACATGGTCTGGCACACGCCACGCAAGGGCGGGCGCGACCAACCGTCCCCCATCTTGGTGGGGAACTACATGGTGGTGACGAATATGGGCGGGACGGCGACCTGCTACGATGCCCCAACTGGGAAAGTGTTGTGGTCGGAGCGACTGAAGGGGTCGTTTTCCTCGTCACCGGTGGCGGCGGGGCGCAATGTGTTCTTCCAGAATGAGGCGGGCGATACCACGGTGGTTGAACCCGGGCTAGAGTTGAAAGTGGTGGCAGAGAACACGCTCGGGGTGAAGGGTGAAGTGTTCCGGGCATCTTTGATCCCCTGCGGCGGGCAATGGTTTACCCGGTCCGACAAGGCTGCTTACTGCGTTGGTGGGAAGTAACTCTTCCAACATCGCGTGGATTCGCTCAAACTCTCTTTGATCAGGAGCATTGGCTACGACAGACACTGGCGATTCTGGGTGCATAATGAGATTTGACCACTGAACTGGCCCTCTTTCAGTAGTACCCAGAAGTCAATTCTGATTGTCTATGCCTATTTGTTGCAGCGGAAGTATCGGATTCACCGGATAGGGTGTGCCTTTTGGTTTTGGCGAGCCGCCGCGGTCACGGGGTGGATTGCGAACTCATTCGAAACCCACCCCGTGACCGCGGCGGCTCGCCAAGACTGCCTACTGCGTCCCGGGTGGCCAACATTCCCGTCATGCGGCGATTGATAAACTCGGCAATCGTGTCTCCCGGATGAATGCCTTCAACAGATGCGTTGAGAACTTGGCGGTGATCAACTCGTCAATCACACGGTCCCGCAACTCATTCACGTCGTCGGCTGCCAAGTTCGAGAGCCGTCCGTACTTCGTCCATCCCCACACGCCCTCATCCGGGTTCAACTCGGGAGCCGTACCCCGGGAATTTCTCGGTTACTACACCCGGGTGCTTCGCCAACCACGCCTGCACCAAACCCGACTTGTCGTGAATCGCTCCCCGGTCCCACACCACCGTCAACGATCCCAACCGGCGGTACACTTCGGCCAGGAACGCCACAACCTGTTCGGCGTGGATGGTGTGATCGAACACCTCGAAGTACAGGTTCGGGCGGGCCGCTGCGGGACTGACGGTGACGGCACTGATCGCCGAAAGTCGATCCCGACGATCCCACGCTCCCAGGACGGGCGTCTTCCCCCTCGGGGCCAGTGTCCGGCGTACGGTCGGCGTCAGGAAGAAACCGGATTCGTCGAGGAATACCAGGTGGGCCATACGCTGGAAGGCGTCTCGGACGATCCGGGGGAACTCGTCACCGACCCACCTCGCCACCTCCTTGTCGTTGCGTTCCCGGGCCTTGCGTCGTGGCTTCTGACTGGTCCACCCGAGTCGGTGGTTAAGGATCGCCCGGACGTGTTCGGGGTGGTAGCGGATGTCGAACTCCTGCTCGATCAGGCGGGCAACTCGGGCGGCGGTCCAGAGTTGGTTTTGCCATCCGTGAGCCTTGGCCCCCTGGAGCAGCAACTCGGCCAACCGCTTGAGGTCGGCGTCGGTCAGACCCGGCGTTGGACCGGGGTGTGGCTTGGCTGCCAAGCCGCCGGGTTGTCGTGCAGCCCGAACCCATCGGGACACGGTCTTGACGTGAACGCCCAGAACCTTGGCGACGGTCTTTCGGGCTTGGCCATCCGCAACGGCTTGCACCGCCTGATTCCGGCGGCGTTCGAGTTCGTCAGGGGTTCCGATTGGTCTGCTCATATATGATCAGATGGCCGTGGCGACCAATGGGTGCATTAACCACCAGGGACGCAGTAAATCCCCAGGGGCACCCCACCGGTTAGCGCGTTTCTGATCCCGAAGAGGTCTCATGTCTGGGATTTCAGACAATCCGGTAAAGCCCGCACAATCTGGTGACTTCGCCTAGATTTCCGCGAGTTCGGGTACCTGGAGTGCCGATTGCGGGAGAAGAATCCCCGCTACGCATTCCGGAGTCGGCGATGTCCGCAGCCAAACCGCGTCCGCCGCTGTTCCGCGCCCTCGGCAAGAACGACCCTCCGACTGAAGTCGTTGTGGGCGGAATCACCTATTTCCGCACGGAAATCTACAAGCACGATTCCTGGGCGGCGACTGCGCTGTATTCCAGCGAGCAGGGCCAGATCGTTTGCAAATTCAACCGCACGCAGCCGATCCTAGGGCTCTCGACCGCCTGGCTGGGGCGTCGCCTCGCCTCGCGGGAACACCGGGCACTCACTCGCCTCGCAGACCTCGACACGATCCCGAAGCCAATGGGTGCGGTCTACGCGAATGGCCGACTCCAGCGGAACGCAGTGTCCCGTAGGTACATCCCTGGGCACCCGCTCATGCTTAACGAGCGGGTCGGCCCGCACTTCTACCCCGCCCTTCGCGCAACCCTCGCCGAGATGCAGCGCCGAGGAATTGCCTACGTTGACCTGCACAAGCGGGAAAACGTGATCGTTGGGGACGACG
Source organism: Planctomycetaceae bacterium (assembly GCA_013823135.1). Classification (GTDB taxonomy): domain Bacteria; phylum Planctomycetota; class Planctomycetia; order Gemmatales; family Gemmataceae; genus Gemmata. Next base: position 219,952 of record PNLP01000004.1, on the reverse strand, counting down.
GCCGGCCCTATCTTGTCGATTTCCAGATTTGCTTCGACGTGACCCACCCGCGCGTTCGCTGGTTGCCTGGGATTCGCACGGTCTTCGACGCGCTTTGCACCGGCGACCGCTACCACCTCCAGAAGCATGCCCACCGGCTTGATGGCAGCGCCGAGGACGCACCGCGACCCGTGATTCCCGCGTGGTTGCAAGCTCACCGACTCATCGCCGTGCCGTTCCGCCAACTCCGACGGCGGATGCTCGTCTCCAAAGGGATTCGTTCCGGCCGCGGCGCGGTTTCGACGGAGGTGTTCGCGGAGGATGCCGTTCGGCGAGAATCCGCGTCACGGGCAGCATGACGCAACCTTGTCTTGGACCTACAACTGACTCCGGGAACTGCTAGGCATCCCGGAGATACACATGCCCTCGGCGAAGAACGTTCTCGGCGGACCACTTCAAACGTGTTCCACAAATCCACTCACCGGCTTCTACCGGAATGGCTGCTGCGACACCGGTCCTGACGACGAGGGACTGCACACCATCTGCTGTCAGGTGACCGCGGAGTTCCTCGCGCATCAAAAAGAGATCGGCAACGACCTCAGCACGCCTTTCCCGATGTTTGGGTTCCCTGGCCTTAAGCCCGGCGATCGCTGGTGTGTCTGCATCACGCGATGGAAGCAATCGCTTGAAGCTGGCATGGCCTGCCCTGTCGTTCTCGAAGCCACTCACATGCACGCCCTCGAATTCGTCGATCTCGAAGACATGCAACGCCTGGCCGTTGCTCTCAAACCAGGGACGTGATTTCTCCGCTGATTGGTACTAGAATCGCACGAGGTTATTCATTTCAAGGAACGGCGCCCTTAGGTGCCGCCTTCTCCTCGGACAGCCTGGAGCACATCATGGACCTGAGCGGCGCAACCGAGAGCAGCAACGTTGAGGACCGTCGGGGGATGAAGGCGACCGGGGGGGTGATCGCAGGGGGGGGAGGGCTCCTCGTCCTGATTCTCGGATTGGTTTTCGGCGTTGATCTCAACAAACTCGGCGTAACTGGCGGTGGCGGTCGCGAGGGACCACCGCCGGCCGATAACTACAAAACATTCGTTGCGAAGGTGCTCGGCACAATCGAAACGGTGTGGAAGAACGAGTTCGCCAAGACATCTAATGGCTACGGTAACAAGCGATACGAGAACGCGAAATTGGTGCTGTTCACCTCGGGTGTGAACACGGGCGGCTGCGGGTTCGCCCCATCCGACGTCGGGCCGTTCTACTGCCCGGCCGACAAGACGATTTACCTCGACCCGTCGTTCTTCAACGAGCTCGAACAGAAACTTGGCGGCTCGAAGGGTGAGTTCTCACAGGCTTATGTCATTGCCCACGAGAACGGGCATCACGTCCAGAACCTGCTGGGCTATTCCGCCCGCGTGGACTCGAAACGCAAAACTCGCCAGGAAAACGAATACTCGATTCGCCTGGAACTCCAGGCCGACTACCTTGCGGGTGTATGGGCGTATCACGGGCAGAAGCAGTTCAACTTCATCCGCCCCGGCGACATCGACGACGCGATCAAGACCGCGAAGTCGATCGGCGACGACCGCATCATGCAGAAGATGGGACGCAAACCCTGGCCGGAGAGCTTCAACCACGGCACTGCGGACCAGCGCCTCGCGTCGTTCACGGCTGGCCTCCGCACCGGCAACGCCACGAAGCAGAAGCTCGACGAGTTCTTCACCGTTGCTTTCGACGCCCACTCCGCAGAGCTCGATCCGGCATTGTTCCGGTGATTGCCGCGATCTTGGCGAGCCGGGAGCGTCAGCGACTGGAGCAAGGCAATCGAAGCAACGGCACGCGGATCTTGCAGATGGACCTTGGATGAAGAGGATCAGAAAAGATAGTGATTCGCAGATTACGCAGATGGACACAGATTGGAAAACCAAGACAGAGAAAGCGGGTTTTGAACACAACTCTGCTTTGTCCTCAAATCTGTGTCCATCTGCGTAATCTGTGAATCAAACTGCATTTGGCTTTGGTTTGATCCTCTTGATCCGCGCTTCATCCTCTTCATCCGCGTGCCATTGCTTCAATTCAACAGAACGCAGTTCAGCGAAGAGTAAGCCCCCAGTCGCTCCTGTCTCCCCAAACTGGTGAACGAAAAAAGCCCACCCGTTTCACAACGGGTGGGCTTTCGTGTTAGCTAACCAATTCAGCTGACGAGGTCAGGGATCCAGAGCTTGCCGGTCTTCTCGTTCGGCTTGTCGCCAGCGATGTAGTACGGGCGGCCGAGGTTGTCGCGAACGCTCGCGTTGGTCTCTGGGGTCGGGTCGATGCCGAGGCCCTTGTACAGCGTGCCGAACAGTTCCATGACGCTGGCTTCGTTGTCAGCGACGCTGGTGCCGTCCTTGTCGGTCGCACCGTAGGCGACTCCGCCCTTGATGTTACCACCACCGAGGACAACCGACCAGCAACGGCTCCAGTGGTCGCGGCCAGCGTTCTGGTTGATGCGTGGGGTACGCCCGAAGTCACCCATCCACACGATAACCGTGTCCTTGAGCTTGCCACGCTGTTCCAGGTCCTTGACCAGGGTGCCCATGGCCTTGTCGAGCACTGGGAGACGCTGGTTGGCGAGGGTTGCGTGCGTGTTGGCGTGAAGGTCCCAGCCGCCGAGGGTGATCTGGACGGCAGCGGTGCCGGCTTCGACCAACTTACGGGCGAGAAGGGCCGAGCGGCCGAACTGGTCGTTGCCGTATTCTTCCTTCAACTTGGCATCGATCGGCTTGCCGTCGATTTCCTTGTCGAGGCTGAACACGTCCTTACGGGTGGAGACGACGAGGTTCAGAGCCTTCTCGTAGACTTCCTTGTGAGCCTGGGCGGCGTCGAGAACCATTGGCTTGCCGGTCTTGCTGTCGATCGGCATGCCAGTGCTGAAGCTGCCTTCAACTCGGTTGAACAGGGCTGCACGGCGAGCCATGCGGCCTTCGTCGATCCCGGCGGGAGCGGCGATGTTTTCTGGCGGGGTGCCTGGGTTCTGGACGTTGAACGGAGCGTACTTCATGCCGAGGAAGCCCGAGCCGCCGCGTGGGCCGCCAACCGAGATGGAGGCAGGCAGGTCAGCGTTCTTCATGGCGTCGATGTCCTGAGCCTGGTAGTAGGCCAGAACCGAGCCGATCGCTGGGTAGTCGAGGAGTGGGTTCGGAGCGCGACCCGTGTTCATCATGCGGGTGCCGCGGTCGTGGTCGCCTTCCTTCGAGTTCAGCGAGCGGATGATCGACAGGTTCTTGAACTGCTTGGCGACGAGCGGGAGGTGCTCGCTGATTTCGACGCCGCTAGCTGCGGTTGGCTTGGGCTTGTGAGGGCCACCGTTCTGGCTTTCTGGCTTCAGATCCCACAGGTCGATGGTCGGAGGGCCGCCAGCCATCCACAGGATGATCAGGCTCTTTTGCTTCTTCTTCATTTCCGGAGCAGCAGCCCGAACCTTCGCGAGGAAGTTCAGGCCGGGCAACGTGACCGCAGCGCCAGCTGCGGTGTGTTGCATGAAGTGCCGACGATCTGTGGTCCCGAACATGTGATGGGCTCCGAGGTTTTGCCGACATGTGGTTATGTCGGCAGGCGTAGAAAAACAAGTTGGACAGTTAGACCCAGGGGAAACCGCGTGATTCTCTGTTTGCTCTTATCGTTTAAGAGCCCAGCCTGTGCAATTGTTTGCGTCTTGCACGGCATGTTTGCTTGGCCCTCGACACTTCTTCTGACGCACACCTTACCCAGGAGTTCCCAATCTCGCACGAAAAAAGTCCGGAATCTCCCGCCGCTTCCGTTCAGGGACGAATCTTCTGCTCAATATCGACCCTCAAACCCCACGCTCCGCGTGCGTTGATTTTGCTCAATTCACAGGCAATTTCAACTGGGTTATTGTGTTTTCATCTCCAATCGTGGTCGGGTCTGTGTGAAATCTGTGGTATTATCCGCTCCTTGTAACATTCCGAGGATAACCACATGATTCGAATTGGCATTGTCGGTCTCGGCTTCATGGGCCGAATACACTTCTTGGCGTCGCAAAACCTTAAAGGGTCGAAGGTTGCAGCGGTATGCAGTCGCGATTCCGCCAAGCTGGCCGGCGACTGGCGAAACACTCGTGGGAACTTTGGACCCGAGCCGGGCCACGTCGATCTATCCGGAATCAAGAAGTACGCGGCGGTTGCTGAGCTCCTCGCGGACCCTGAGATAGACCTGATCGATATCTGCACGGTGACCGATCAACATGCCCCGCTCGCGATCGCTGCCCTGAACGCTGGAAAGCACGTTCTGGTCGAAAAAGCCATCGCGCTCAGCACTTCTGACGCGGACGCCATGCTTTCAGCGGCAAAGGCTTCCGGAAAACTCCTGATGGTTGCACACGTCTTACCGTTCTTTCCGGAGTTCCGTTTCGCGGCCGAGGCCATTCGAAGTGGGAACTACGGGAAGTTGCTCGCGGCTCACTTCAAACGAGTGATTGCGAAACCTGATTGGTCTGCTGATATCGGCGACGCAGCGAAAACCGGTGGTCCGGCAGTCGACCTCCACATCCATGACACACACTTCATCGGGTTGGTTTGCGGCGTTCCGAAACACGTCTTCTCTGTCGGAACCGTTGAGCGGGACGCGGTGAACTATCTCACCACATCCTATCTGTATGGCCCGGGTGGTCCGGCTGTGACTTGTTCGAGTGGAGCTGTTTGCATGAGCGGTCGGCCGTTCGCCCACGGATTCGAGATCTACCTGGAAAAGGCCAGCTTACTCTTCGATTCTGGTGGCATACCGCTCACACTGCTGACGGCCGACGGCAAATCGACGCAGCCAGAACTTGCCGGTGGGGGTGATCCGCTCAATGCGTTCACAAATGAGATTCAGACGGCAGTGAATGGCGTGGTGAGCGGCAAGGAACCCGATTTGCTTTCGGGACAGCTTGCTCGTGATGCATTAGTGCTGTGCCACCGCGAATGCGAATCCGTGAAGACTGGCAAGGCCGCTGCTGTGGTGTGATGCGTGTGTTCCGAGCCCGAGCGCCAAGCGAGGGGAACCTCAACCCTCGCTTGGCGCTCGGGCTCGGACCATACCCGAAACCTGAACCTCGTTCGGTGCTCGGGCTCGGATAACAATCAATCCGTTGCCTTCTGTTGAACGAGTAACCGGGCACAACCAGCCGCACCGATGAAGCCCGCATCCGATCCGAGGCTGGCAATTGTGATCTTCACCGACTTCGTGGGGAAGGGCAGCCCAAGCCGTTTGACGTGTCCGTCAATCAGACTTCGGAAACGTTCCCCGGCCGCGACCATACCACCACCGAAAACGACCATATCCGGATCGACGGTAGCTATGAGGGCGGTTGCTCCCAACGCAAGGTAGTAAGCGGTGTCGTCCACCACTTTCCATGCGAGTTCGTCCCCACCGATTGCGAGTTCGAAAACGAGCCGGGCCGTGAGTACGTCGTCGTTCGCGGTGAAATACTCGCGTAGTTTCGAGGCACCCCTCCAGCAAGCCATCTCCTCACGAGCGCGGCGAACGACGTTGGTCGCACTCGCGTAGGCTTCGAGGCAACCGCGTGCCCCGCAACCGCAAATGCGGCCGCGGTCTGGCGTGTCGATTCGGAGGTGGCCGAGTTCACCGCCGTGGCTGTGTTCGCCCTCGATAATCACGTCATTGATGATGATCCCGCCGCCCACGCCCGTGCCCAGGGTGAAGAGCACCATGCTCTTGGCTTCCTGAGCCGCGCCGACCCAAAATTCGCCGTAGGCTGCGGCGTTGGCATCGTTCTGGTACGCGGTCGGTTTCTTGAACACCCCCTTGATGTGATCGCGGACCGGAACGTTTTTCCACGGTTTCAAGTTGGGCGGATCGAGGATGAGACCGGCCTTGATGTCCATGAGGCCGGGCGTAGCGACGCCGATCGCAGTGATGTCGTTCGCCGTGAGTTTCGCTGCGGCGACGGCTCTGCGGATTGTTTCGCACATCGTTTCGAGGCCGGCTTCCTGCCCGCGCTCGGGACGCGTATCCATGACCGCTGGAGCGGACTGCGGATGGCCGTGATCGTTCACGACCGCAGCCTTCATGGTCGTGCCGCCGACATCCAACCCGACAAAGTATCGTTCCTCGGCCATGAGCTGCCCCGAACTGCGAGATACGGGAATAGCCATCCGTTGCAACGAATGGTCTTTTGAGGAGAATATGTCCACGCACGGAAAAGCCCACCCAGGGTCGAAGGTCATCCTTGAGGAAAGCGAACTCCTGGAACCACAGGATTCATGCCGTTGGTATCACATCACGACCCACACATATAGTGCGTGGTTGCACGGTGACCCCCGCGGTTTCCGTACGCATCACCACCGAGAACACGTTGAAGGCGACTACAAGAACCCGCCGGCACCCGGTACTTTCGACCGAGAGTTCGCTCGCAGCAAGCAACTCCTCAAGCAAGATCCTGTGGTGCTCGCGACAGCATGGCGTAAGGTTGTTGGTGAGCATTTGGCGATCGGTTGAAACAAGAAGGGTCGCAGGTGTTTTGTCTCTCGGTGAGTGGGCATCACCTTCACTCGCGGGCAAACCTCCCGCCAACCTTGGCTCGCCAGTGGGCGTGGAAAATTGGAAGCCTGCGGGTAGCTATCCGTGGGTATTTCTGTTTGAATTCACTTTATGCTGCCACTACCACAACTGCTCGCTGAACTCGTCCGCCGGCCATCTGTCAACCCGATGGGCCGAACCGACATCCCGACTGACATCCTCTACGAGTTGCGAGTCACCGCGTTTCTCGAAGAACAACTCCGTGCCCTCGGCTGTGCGGTTCGTCGCCAGACCGTACGCCCCGGCCGCGACAACCTCATCGCCACGTACACGCCGCCCAACCCCGCACCGTTCACGGTGATGTTCGAGGCACACCAGGACACGGTCCCGGTTGATGCGATGATCGTGGAGCCGTTCGGGGCCAAGGTCGAAGGCGGGAAGATGTACGGCCGCGGAACCTGCGACGTGAAGGCCGGCGGGGCCGTGATGCTGACAGCGTTTGCGCGACTCGTGAAGGAGAAGCCTGCGGGCAGCGCGGCCGTTACGATGGCGTTCACCGTGGACGAGGAACATACCTTCCTCGGCATTCAGGAACTGTTGAAGTCCGGCGTGAGGACAGATTACGCCATCGTTGCGGAGCCAACGCTGCTGAACATCGTGAACGCGCACAAGGGCGTGGTGCGGTGGGTGCTTGAAACGCAAGGCAGGGCGTGCCACAGTTCGCGGCCCGAGCAGGGCGTGAACGCGATCTACCGCATGGCTCGCCTCATCACCGTGGTCGAAGAATACGCCGAGCTAGTGCGAGCGTTACCCCCCGATCCGGTTCTCGGACCGCGAACCATTTCCGTCGGCCGCATTACCGGTGGCGTCTCGCCGAACACGGTACCGGATGTGTGCCGTGTCGATATCGACCGCCGCCTGATCCCCGGCGAAACCGCCGAATCCGGCGCGACTCATCTCAACGACTTCCTGAAGGCGAAGGGGTTCGACTTCCCGTACACCCTGACGCAATCGCACGCCGCTTGCCCACCGCTCAGCCCGGCACTGTCCGGCGAATTGGTAAAGCGATTGGGTTCGTCAATTGATTCGGTCGTGGGGAAGCACACGGTTCACCCGGTGCCGTTCGGAACTGATGCTTCAACTGTTGCGGGTGCGGGTGTGCCCGTGGTGGTGTTCGGCCCCGGCGACATCGCCCAGGCACACACCAAGGATGAGTGGATTGATCTGTCGCAACTCGAACCCGCCGCCGAGATCCTGTTCCGCTTCGCCTGCGGCAAGTGAAGTAGTCTTGTAGGGGGGCGAGGCTTTGCGAGCCCACCATCTTTGTGCGTCGTGGTGGGGCTCGACCGCAAAGCCGGTCTCGACCCACCCTACAGGAATGGCGTTCACTCCTTGCCGAGCACCAGATCGACAACCCAGCACCCGCGAACGTGAACGAAGTTGGCATCGCGGCAATGCGTGAGGATGTCGTCGTTGTCGCAGCCCGCATCTTGCAGCGCATCCGCGAGTATTGGCATTGCGCTGAAGTCGCGAGATTCGTACATCTGCTGCGCGATGGCCACGACCGTTGACGTGCGCCACTCCGCAGCGAACGCCACGGGCCGAAATGGATTGCCGAAAACATCGCGGAGAAGATGGCAGTGAGCAATTCGTTCTTGCTTCACCAGAAGCGGCAATTCTTCAAATGGAACCCTGAAGGTTTCGGGCTTCGGATAATGGTGAAGCCAGAAGGCGTGTTCCATCGACTCCGGGACGCCCTTGTGACTACCCCAGTCGGTATCACCCCAAGCCATCAAGATTAAGTAGTGGAGTGCCCACGTCACCACCTGCTCAATGCTTCCTTCTGGATATATCCGAGACTGCCGTTCGACCTCATCGATATGAACCGGTTCACCATACGTCACACCTCCCTCATCGGCGTTACCGGCTTGGTCCTCAGCCCAGTCAATAACAGTCCGCAGCGCTTCTGTTGGAAAAAGCTTACGCACCCGTTGACACGTCGCACAAGTGTAGAGGATTAGCTTCCGCTGAGTCAGAACGAGCTGATCCGGGAATGCCTCAAAGAGATCATCGGGATAGCCGACGAACTGATGCCAGTTAGCCTCGGTTGCCGTCTCCTCGTCCTCCATGATCGCGCTCACCCAAGCAGGTTCATCTTCACGGAACCGCCCACGATCGTTGTCACGGCGCGGCCAGTCACCTTCCAGCCATCGAACGGTGTGTTGCGACTCTTCGACTTCGACTCCGACTTCTTGATCGTCCACTTAGCCTTCGTGTCAATCACCGTCACGTCGGCGGGTGCGCCGGGCTGCAATGTGCCGCGGTCGATGCCCAGCACCTTCGCCGGGTTAAATGTCATCTTCGCCAGCATTTGCGGCCAGCTCAGGTGCCCAGGTTCGATCAAGTGCGTCACGCACAACGGCAAGAACGTCTCCAGGCCGAGAATGCCGTTCGGAGCCTGATCGAGTTCGCGTTCCTTCTTCTCCGGAGCGTGCGGGGCGTGATCGGTCGCCAGCACCGAGAGCGTGCCGTCCTTCAACCCGGCGAGGATCGCGTCCACGTCCTTCTGCGTTCGCAGTGGCGGCGACATCTTGAAGTTGCTGTCGAACGAACGCAGCGTCTCGTCCGTGAGCAGGAAGTGGTGCGGGCAGGCTTCGCCACTGACGCGGATCCCCTTCGCAATCCCCTGGCGAATCAGATCAACGCCGCCAGCCGTGCTGACGTGCAGAATGTGAACGCGACCGCCGGTCAGTTCTGACAGCATGATGTCGCGGGCGATCATGATGTCCTCGGCGACGGCGGGCATTCCCCGCAGCCCGAGTTGTACCGAGACCAGCCCCTCGTTCATCACGCCGCCGACTGTGAGTTCGAGGATTTCTGCGTGAACCAGCACGGCACGATCATTCAGCATCTTGCAGTATTCGAGCGCTCGCCGCATGATCTCGGCCGAGTACACCGGGGCACCGTCGTCCGTGAACGCGACCGCGCCGCCTTCCACCAACCCGCCGAGTTCGGCGAGTTCCTTCCCCTCGCGGTTCTTGGTCACCGCACCGATCGGGAACACGTTGCAGTTGCCCGCACGCTGGGCCTGCTGAATCACGAACTCGGCCGCCATTCGCGTATCGAGCGGCGGCTCCGTGTTCGGCATGCACGCGACGGACGTGACGCCACCCGCCACGGCAGCAGCAGTTCCCGTGGCGATGGTTTCGTCTTCCTCGCGGCCGGGTTCACGCAGGTGAACGTGCATGTCAATCAGCCCCGGCGACACGATCAGTCCGGTGCAGTCGATGGTCTTGTCGGCCGAGCGCGATTGCGACCCCGTGCCGAGAACCTTGCCGTCGGCGAGCCAGAGATCGGTGACCGCGTCGAAATCGCGTGACGGGTCGATAACGCGGCCATTGCGAAGCAGAATCGTTGCCATGATAACCCCAGCGGGGAAAGACGAAGTCCGATGTGTTGGTTCATTAAACGGAAACGCCGGGTGGCCGCAATGAGCGACCCCCGGCGTTCAAGTCTGCAACAGCTACCCAACTCAGCGGCGGGCCTTCAAGCGAGCGATCAGCCCCATCCGCTTTGCGGTGGTAGTCGTCATCGGTGCCGTGGTCATCGTGGTCGTGTTGACCGTGGTGCCCTGGGTCATCATGCCAGCTGGGACGACTTTGCCTGCGGTCGTGGTGCCGCCAGCGGCCACGACTGGGTTGCCGGTAACGGCCGCGCCACCCGTGGTCTTCGGGGTCGTCGTGCTTGGCATCGGGCTAGGAACAGCCGTCGCAGGGGCTGGGGTGGTGATGATCGTGCCCGTCGAGGTCGGCACGGTGCTCATCACGGTGCCAGCGCTGCGGCCACGGAGGCGGCCGAACAGACCGCGACGTGTCGTGGTCGTGGTCGGCGTGTAGGTGCTGAACACGGGGGCGCTGACAACGACAGGAGCCGTCGTCGGGGCTGGGGCGGTGGCGGGCTTGTCTTCTGCGGTGCTGGTTGCGGCGAACGCTACGCCAACTGCCAGGGCGAACATGATTCGACTCATAGCTGCTTCATCCTGAAACGCCTGACTCCGAGCGATCCATGTGTGCACGGGCCATCAGGTGATACCAGTTTACCGTTCCTGGAAACGATTTGCAGGGGACTTTGTGATGCGTGTGTCGTGTTTCGTGTTTGGGATAAATGGGTAATTTGGGTTGTTATGCGAGATTGGCTCCACAACCCAAACATGACACATCATTTGAACGCTTCCCACTCCTTGCCCAGCACGGCGGCGGCGATCTTCAGCTTGAGAATCTCGTCGGTTCCCTCGTAGATGCGGCAAACGCGAACATCCGTGAGGTGCCGGGCAGGGCGGTAGAGCGTGCTCCAGCCCTTGCCGCCCCAAATCTGAACGGCACGATCAGCGGCATCCCAAGCCGCGTTGCTCACGAAGAACTTCGTCTGCGCCGCGAGCAGGTCGGCCTCTCGGAGAAGTTCCTTGTTGGCGGGGTTCGCTTCGGATCGGCCCTTCGCTTCGGCCGCACGCAACAGCAGCGACTCGCTCGCGATCCGGTCCATCTCGATGTGTGCGATGTGTTCTTGCACCAGTTGATGGCGTGCGATCTCCTTGCCGTGCTGAGTGCGGGCTTTCGCGTATTCCACGGATTCCGCAAGGCAGTCCTCGATCACCCCCAGGCACCCGGCCGCGACGCTAAGTCGCCCGCTCACGAGTGTTCCCATTGCGATGCGGAAACCGTCGCCGAGTTCGCCGAGCAGGTTCTCGGCCGGCACGCGGACATCGTGCATCTCGAACATCGCCGTGTTCGAGGTCGGCATCCCCATCTTGGCGTTGGGCGAAAAGCTCTCGGCCTCGAAACCCTTGGCATCGGTGTCCACCACGAACGCCGAGATGCGGCGGTTCGGGTCGCCCTCGGGGAACGCGGCATCGTAGCCAAACACCACGACGGCCTGTGCGATGCCGCCATTCGAGATGAGATACTTCATGCCGTTGAGCACAAAGTGGTCGCCCTTCTTCTCGAATGTGGTCGTCATCTGCCGGGGGTTGCTGCCGGCTTCAGGCTCGGTGAGGCCGAACGCGAGGATCTTCTCGCCACGGGCCGCCGCAGGCAGGTATTTCCGCTTCAGCGCCTCGCTGCCCCACGTCTGGATGGGGTAAGCGCCGATGCTGAGGTGCCCCGAGAAGAACGTGCGAACGGTCGTTCCCTCGCGGCCGATCCGTGCGAGCGCCTTGAAGTAGTTCACCGAGTCTGCCCCGCGGCCGCCGTACTCGGGGTGAATGTTCATCCCCATGAGGTTGAACTTCTTCGCCAGTGGCACAGCTTGTTCGTTGAACCGGCGCTCGGCGTATGCGAGTTCTTCCTCGGGCCGCACTTCCTGGCAGAATGCCTCAACATCGGCTACGAGTTTGGCAGCGTCGAACGGCATGGTGAATCCTCATCAGGACGAACGGGAGAGTTGTGGAGGTATTGTACCCGACAGGGCCAGAAGCGATGGCACGCGGATCTCGCAGATCGCACGCGGATGGAGAGGATAAGACAGAAGCAGGATTCACCGGAGAGAACGCAGAGGACGGAGAGGGAAAATCAAGAACGAGAGCAGAGTTGTGTACAAACCCCGCATTGTCTCGGTGTTGGGTTTCCTCTCTGTGCTCTCTGTGGCTCTGTGGTTAATTCTCTTGTCTGATCCTCTTCATCCGCGGTCGATTATCTGCGTCATCCGCGTGCCATTGCTTCGTTTTCGTTTTTCACCGCCTCGTTGCCACGCAATTCGCCTTGTCTCGTTTCCCGACCCCGCGTATACGGTGCGAACTTCGCAGTCGCCCGGCTTACCCGGCCGACCCGCCCCGGCAAAGGATGCCGACTCCATGATTTCACGTCGTGTTTCACTCGCTCTTGTCACGGCCATTCCTTTTCTTCTCGCGGCAGAACCGCCCGCTGTCGAGCGGTCGCCTGCGATTCAGAAAGCCATGGCCGACGCCCGCAAATTCCTCGACTTGAACATGCCGAGCGATGCGGTCGCCGCTCTGGAAGCGGAAGTGGCCAACGCCGACGGCAACAAGGCATACCTTTCGTTGCTTCGCGAAGCATACCTCTCGGAACTCTTCCGGCTCGAAAAGGCAGCCTCCCCGGAGCCGATGAAGATCTCGCAGATGCGGCGTAACATTGCCCTACTTGGTGGTAGCGTCCCGAAGCCAACAGCTCCGCCCCCAGCACCCCCGGAACCGAGTTTGCCTGCTCCCACAACTGACGCGAGTGCCGACGCGGCAGCCGCGTTCAAAAAAGGCGACTACGCGGCAGCCGAGAAACTCTTCGCATCGCTTCCGATCCTGACTGGTGACCAGAAAACTGCGAGTGCCTACTGTCGCATCAAACTCGCAGCGGATCGCCTCAACGCACCGGGTTGCACCCCGTCCGCAGTGACCGCGATTCTCAAAGATGTGAACGAAGCGATGATGCTCGTGCCGCAGCACGCCGAGTTGCAGAAGGTCGGGCAAACGCTGCTTGCCACAGCTTCAGCCAAACAGAAGGAATCCCCGATTGCCAGCAGCGGCGATGTCGTGGAAACCGCAAGTTTCATCGTGCGACACACGGGCAATCGCGAACTTGCCGTGAGCCTGGCCGAAGCGGCTGAGTCGCAGCGGAAGGTGATTTTTGAACGCTGGAGCGGACCGCCGGCCGCTGGCTGGTCGCCGAAGTGCGAGATCGTCATTCACGCGACTGTCGAAAGTTACACGAAGGTCACGAACCGGCCCGCTGGCTGTACCGGGATCGCGAACGTGCGGTTGAACAACGGCCGTGCGACCGAGCGACGAGTTGACCTACGGGCCGACGACGCGGCGATGGTGGCGAACGCATTGCCCCGCGAACTGACGCACGTCGTGCTCGCGGATCTTTTCCCGGACAGGCCGCCGCCCAAGTGGGCCTCGGAAGGGATGGCGATTCTCGCGGGCTCACCTGAAGAAGTGAGTCGCTACCTGCGGACGCTGCCACGCTGTGCCCGCGACGGCGACTGGTTCGGACTGGCCCAACTGATGGAGATGAAGGACTTCCCCGCCGAGAAGATCACCGGCTTCTACTGCCAGAGCGTGTCGCTGACGGATCACCTGATTCGCGCTGCGGGGAACGAACGGAACTTCACGATCTTCCTGCGTGACAGCCAGCGATACGGCACCGCTCAGGCACTGAAACGCCAGTACGGCCTCGATGGCCCCCCGGCTCTCGAAACGGCTTGGAAGCGTGCGGCCCTCGAAACCGCCCGCGGTCAGGCACCATGAGGTGATTTCGCCGCTTGCGGCATCGCAAGCGGCGAAACCCGCTCACTTCTTTGGGGCTTCGAGAATCCGCAGTGGGGTCGAGAGCGTGTACTTCAGTTCCTCCAACTCGAACTGAAGTTCCAGCAGTGCCGCACGGTGGCCGTCCTTCGGCACTTCCACTTTGCACGCGGCCTCCGAGCCCTTCAGATCGAGCAGTTTCTCCTCCCAGAATGATTTCCGGAAGTCGCGTGTCGTGGCCGTGGTTGAGAAGATGCGTGCGGCCAGTGGCTTCACATCGCAGAGCAGGCTCATGTCGAGGCACGCCGCTCCCGGCGGGCAAACCATGTCGCAATTCAGCTTCGGCATCGGCTTGTTGAAGATCTGGCTGCGGCAGAAGGCGCACACGGTGGCGATGGTTCGCAGCGGGAGCTTTTGCTCCTTGCCGTCCTTGTCTTTCTCGCAGAGGTAGTGCCCCGCGTTGGGAACATAGAGAATCCACTTGTCGCCCTTCAAGCCGTCCCAGTAGCTGTTAAGGGCGTCGAGCGGCCAGTACGGGTCGTTGGTGCCGCAGACGATCATCTTCGGCATGGTCAGCCGTTCGCGATACGACCACGGGTCGATGATCTTCCACAGCCTCGCGGCCGCGGCGGTCTTCGGGATCGGCACAAGCATCCGCTCCGAGTAGTCCTTGATCATGTCGCTCGGTCGGCCGAACGCCTTCACCTGATTCTCCATCTGCACTGCAATGTGGACGCTATCGAACACCAGCGGCGCGATCGCTTTCACACGCTTGTCGCCGGTCGCGGCCGTGAGCCACGCCGTCCAGCCGCGCTTGCTCGCCCCCGCGATGATGAAGTCTTTCACCTCGAACTGCCATTCTTGTTTCGCGAACGCCTGGAGAGTGTCCATGCCGCGGACGATGCTCTTCACCATCGGGAAGAGCAGGGGCCACGAGCCGTCTTCCGTGACGAGGTAACGCACGAACGACTCGGCAATGAGCGAGTCTTCTGTCTTGCCGCCGAACAGTGGTTGCTTCGGAACCCCAAACAGGAATGCGACCGGTGCCCGGATCTGCCCTGCGATCATGAGGCCCATGTTCTCGGCGTCGTCGCCCTCTGGTGCGTCGCCTTCGTTCCAGAGGACCATCGTCGCCTGCGGCTTCACGTTCTTGGGGACCAGCACCAGGAGTTTGTGGTCCCACTTGTGCTTGTGCCACGTCTGTGAAACGAGGTCGATGGTGTAGACCGTGCCGATGACAGAGCCGAGGAAACTCTTCTTCTGCTTCTCAGAGACAAGGTTCCACGAGTAAGAGGCGTCTTCCTTGCCGACATAGTCCGTGAGTTCGGTTGGGATATCCGAGACTGGCGGTTTCTCGGCAGGGGCCGCAGTGGCACCCATTGCGGTGAGCGGGAACAGGATGAGTGCGATGAAGGCGGGTCGCAAGTGAGTCTCCCGTTTGAGAGATCAGTGGGTGTGTCGCGCGAAGAACCGACAGGCTTCCGCCGCAATTTCATCCTTGTATGCGGTCAGGCGGTGGTCGCCGTCCTTGAAGATTCTCAGTTCGACTCCAGGGTACGCGGTTTCCCGGAGGAAAGCCAAACTGTCTTCGGCGGGAACCACATCATCCCCGAGTCCGTGGAACAGCAGCGCGGGCGAATTCCATCTCGCTGCAAGTTCGTTCGGGTGAAACCGCTCCCGTTCTTCAACCAGACCGTAGGCAAGTTCGGTTTCGATCCACTCATTTTTCACCGGGAGGCGATCCGTTCGCTTCCATTCCGCACGTTCATCGGGGGTGAGGCGATCCCAGCGCCGCTGCAAAAATCCGAACGCGGGCGCCAAAAGAACACACCCCACAACCGATTCGCGATGTGCCAGAGTGAACCAGGTTGACGCGAAACCACCCATACTTGAGCCGATCAGCCCGAGTTGAGTTCGGCCCTGCGCCGCGAGGTATTCGCGGACAGTGCCCAGGTCTTCCAGCAGCCGACTTGCGCGAAGATCGTGCATCGTCCCCGAGGATCGGCCGTGCCCACGGAAATCGAACGAAAGAAATGACCAGCCGTACTTTGCGCACTCGCCACGCACCGCAGCAGCTTTCTCCCCGCCGCGAAAGCTGCCGAACCCGTGAACCCACACGGTGGCAAAATTGCTGTGGTTGGAGTCGCTTCCTGGCCAGTAGGTGCCGAGAACTTTGCCGTCACCCGAATCCAACGCGAACGATTCCACGCGATCCTCAATGCGGGTTGTGGCCCGCGGTTTGCATGCCTGTTTGACTCAAAGGAGCGTCAGGTATCCCTTGTGTCCGACATTTAGCGAGTTATCATAGAGGTGGTTGGTGGCCTTGCGAATCCGACCGATCCCGCGCCAGGACCGGCCACTTCCGCAGCCCTCTCCATTCTGGTTGTTTCTCACCCGCCCCGCGACGGGTACTCCGACAACCCCTTGACCGCAGGAGGCATTCTCCGGGTCATCCGCGAATGCGACCGACGACACCTTCCGGGCGTCTCCCACGCCTGGGTCACTTCCGTCTGCTCAGGAGGATCGTTCCATGGATTTCCGCCCCCTTGCCGAGGCTGAACGCCGCCAACTGCTCACAGCGCTCCGAGGGAATGCCGACCGCGGCATGGCCCTACTTCTCGACCGCAGAGACACCACGTTCACGGGAACCGCCGAGGAACTCCCCGACGAACAGGTGCTCACTGCCGTGAAATCCGTCCCCAGCCACTACTGAAGAAATGCGGAGTTCGGAACGCGGAGTGCGGAATGATAACCGACCACTTGGTTTTCGTCTGAGGTTTTTATTCCGCACTCCGCGTTCCGAACTCCGCACTGAAATCATGGGCCTCCTCGACACCGAATCCGGCAAGCGGCGGCTTCTGTCCGTCGAGGTGCCGGCAATTGAGGCGTACAACGAGGGCCGCGACCCGGACTACCGCATCTCGGTGAGTCGGGCAGGCGGTGTCCTCGTGTTGTCGTATCGTCTCAAGCCCTGCCACAACGTCTACCGGCTCGAAACGCGGTTGCTTTCCAGCTACCCCGTGGTTCCGCCTGAAACGCGGGTGATTACCCCACTCAAGCACTGTCCACACCTACTCGAAGGGCAAAGCGTCTGCATGTGGCGACAGGGTTCGACGCGGGCCAGCAGCCGGTGGGATCCCACGCAGTTCACGTGTGTCTTTGCTGTGCTCGCAGCATGGCGGTGGCTGGCGTGCTACGAAATCTGGCACGAAACCGGGGAATGGCCGTTACCCGAAGCGAAGTGACGAATCTTGCAGGGGGCATATCCCCGTGGCTCATCTTCTGATCGTTGGTGCCGGCAGTGGCGGGGCGGTCGTACTCGACCTGCTCGCACGCGAACCCAGTGTCAGCCGGGTGTCAATCGTCGAGTTCGATGTCTACAAGCCGCACAACGCTTACCGGCACTTGTTCCCGGCGTCGGGTGTCGGGCGACTCAAAGCAGAACTTGCTGTCGAGTGGGTTCGAGGCTTCCGACCAGAACTCGTGGTCGAGCCGATCATCGCGGACATCACCGATTCAAGCCGACATGCAGAGTTCGCACAACTCGCAGCAGAATGTGATGTGGGTGTGTGTGCGGTGGACAACGAGCAAGCGAAGTATGCCTTCGATTCGCTGATGCGTTTGAGTGGAAAACCCTGGACACTCGGCGAAGTCCTCAGTGGTGGCATCGGCGGCTGGGTCCATCGGTTTCTCCCTGGGGGGCCGTGCTACGGGTGCGTTGCGAGCTACCTCCAGCGCGAGGTGAAGGAGGAACGTGACGCGCCACCTCCCGACTACTCGAACCCCGGCGGACCGGTTCCCGAGACCACCGTCCCCGCGAACAAGGCGAGCATCGGAGTCATCGCTTCACTGCATGCTATGACGACGCTGGAACTGCTGGCAAGCAGTGGTCGCGAAGACGCACCGAATAGCGAGGCGTTCAGTTCGTTGCTGTTCAGTCTGGCCCGAGTTCCGGGCGTGTTCGAGGAAGAGTTCCGAACTTACCGGTTCCGGATACCTCGTTCGACCGGATGCCTGGTTTGCGGGGCGACGGCCATCCCACAGGGAGATCTCGATGTGGCGCTCGATGCGGCGCTGGATCGACTGGGTGCTGGATGAACTGCTGCCGCTCGTGCGAACGCGGCGGAGTGGGTTCACGGTTCACGTCGGCTATGACGCTGGCGGTCAGACCCATGCACAGGTACCCGTGCCGTGGTCGGCCGAAGCGGTCGTCGTCGAGGTGGTCCTGCGACTTCCTCTTGTTGCTCGCCGGAAGTCCGACTTCACCCTTCGAGTGCCCAACTCCTCACCTTTGATCGCCGAATCCATTCGACCCGATACCGACGAGCGACATCGGATTACCTTTCGGGCACCAGTCCCCGGCCACGCAACGGTTGCCGAGTTTCAGTGGAAGAGTCAACCTGTCGCGACAATTCCTATTCCCGTTTTGACGGTCAATGAGTTCCTTTCTGGCCTGACGCTCACGAACACCACCGTCGTCGTACGACTCGGCGCGCAATCGCTCCCCACGCAATCGTTCGTGGTCGAAGGTTGCAAAGGGTTGGTTGCGTCCACCGTGCTTCAGTCCACCCATCCACTGGTACCGCTCACGGATCTTGGCCTCTCTGTTGAGTTCACCAACGAGCGAACGGGCAACGTGTATTCAGCCTCGGTCCCCCTGACGGCCGCGCAGCGTGCCAGTATGCACACGGTGGTCACGGTTGTGTGCCCGCGGGTTCCCCGCCGACCGGGTTCGTGGCGTGTGGTGTGGAAGGCTGGGGCTCGGGTGTTGGCTGCAACGCGGGTCGAGGCGATCGCGGCTCGGCGCTTCGAGAACGGCGTGCGACTGCTCGATACGCGGTTTGCCGTGGCCGACGATGGCGACCCGTTGCGACTGGTGCGGATTCCGCCATCGCTCGGGGCGCACACCCGAATGGGGCCGTGCTTTCTTGTCTCGGGGACCGAAGCGGGTGCGGCGGGGTTGTGTCGCCTGGCGGTGTTTGCGGTTCTGCCCGGCGTCGCGCCCGCGGCTCAACTTCTCGAAGAGCTGGTGTTGATCACCGACGCCCCGACCGTCTTCGCTCCGGGGTTGGTCGAATCAGCAGACCTTACTCGCATCTCAGCGTTCGAGTTGAGGCTGAACGGCCGCGTGCTGGGGACCGTCGCACTGAGCCCGGTTCCGCACGCGACCCTGACCGCCGAAGGCGGGTTCAAACCGCCGCAAGACTTCGACTGGAGTGCCGCGGCGGAAGACAACTTGCTGAAACGCCTGGGGCAACTCGGCGGCCAGTGAGGGGAAGCGGTCGCCCCATCGGGGCGACGAGGTGACCCGCTACACATTAATTCCAAGCGCTCTATAACGAAGCGCCGTTGGCGGCCTTCATGCCGTCTCACCTCGGAGGACTCCCATGACCATGCGACTTCCTGCCCTTGCGGCCGGGGCCGCCCTGCTGGGCCTGCTCATGATGCCTGACAATGCCCCCGCTGATGAGGGGATGTGGTTGTTCAACAACCTCCCTCGCGCACAGCTCAAGAAGTACGATTTCGAGCCCACCGACAAGTGGCTTGAACACGTGCGGCTATCGAGCGTGCGGTTCAACTCCGGTGGCTCTGGTAGCTTTGTCTCGCCGGATGGATTGGTGATGACCAATCACCACGTCGGTGCCGGCGACCTCGATAAAGTCTCGACGGAAGAGAAGAACTACCTCCGCGACGGCTTCATGGCGAAGACCCACGCCGACGAGATCAAGTGCAAGGGTCTCGAACTAAACGTGCTTACCGACATCAAGGATGTGACCGCGGAAGTTGAGAAGGCCGTGCCAGCGGAGACCCCCGCACCCGAGGCGTTCAAGCTCCGTCAGGCGAAAATCGCTGAGCTTGAGAAGGCTGCCGCGAACCCCGAGAAGAAGATTCGCGCCGACATCGTTACCCTTTACGCGGGTGGTCAGTACCACCTCTACACGTTCAAGAAATACACCGACATCCGCATCGTGTTCGCTCCCGAGAAGCAGATCGCGTTCTTCGGTGGCGACCCGGACAACTTCGAGTATCCCCGCTACGACCTCGACGTATGCTTCTTCCGCGTGTGGGAAAACGACAAGCCCATCAAGTGCGAACACTACCTTACGTGGAGCCCGAACGGCAGCAAAGCTGGCGACCTCGTGTTCGTGTCCGGACACCCCGGCCGCACCACGCGAGCGAACACCGTCGATGAACTTAAGTACCTTCGCGACACGGGCTATCCGTACCTCTTGAACCGCCTGAACCGCCTCGAAGTGCTGCTCAACTCGTGGGGTAACCGGAGCGAGGCGAATATGAAGCGAGCAGAAGAGGAATTGTTCAGCATTCAGAACAGCCGTAAGGCTCGAATCGGCGGCCTCGCGGGGTTGATGGACCCGGCTTTGTTCGGCCGCAAAATCGCTGATCAGAAGCGCCTTGAAGAGTTCATCACCAAGGGGAGCACGCCTGAAGCAAAGGCAGCAGCAGGTGCCATCGAGAAGATCGCCAAGGCTGAGAAGGTGCGAGCGGAACTCATCAAGGACATGACCGTGTTGGAGAACGGCGGCGGGTTCAACTCGTCGTCGTTCGGGATCGCTCGCACGCTGGCCCGCGCTGCCGAAGAATTGCCGAAGCCGAACGGGGAGCGACTCCGCGAGTTCGGCGAGGCCCGCATTCCTTCGCTGAAGGAGTCGCTGGTTTCCGACGAGCCGATCTTCGAGGATCTGGAAATCCTGAAGCTCGCGGATGGTCTCCAGTTCCTGGCAGTTACCCTCGGGCCGGACAGCGATCTCGTGAAGCAAGTGCTCGCGGGCAAATCGCCGCGGGAACGGGCTTACGAACTCATCAGCGGCACCAAGGTGCGCGACCCGAAGTTCCGCGAGAAAGTGTTCGACGCGATTGTGGCTGCCGCGAAGGACAAGAAGCCCGTCGATCCGGCGATCCTGAAAGACCCCATGATCGAGTTGGCTCAGCTCGTGGACCCAACATCGCGGGCACTGCGGAAGCGGTTCGAGAACGAGGTCGATGAGCCGAAGCGGCAAGCGCACTCAGCACTCGCCAAGGCCAAGTTCGCGATGGATGGCGACAAGGTTTACCCGGACGCCACGTTCACTCTGCGGCTCGCGTTCGGCACAGTGAAGGGCTACAAGGAAGACGGCAAGGAAGTGCCGCCGTACACGACCTTCGAGGGGCTCTACAAGCGGAGTGCCGAGCAAGGCAACAAGGGACCGTTCGAGTTGCCGAAACGCTGGGTTGAGCGGAAGAGCAAGCTCGACCTGAACACGCCATTTAACTTCGTCTGCACCGCGGACATCATCGGTGGCAACTCGGGAAGCCCGGTCGTGAACCGCGAGGGTCAGGTCGTAGGCCTGATCTTCGACGGGAACATCCAGTCGCTGGTGCTGGACTTCATCTACGATTCGGAAACCGCCCGAGCCGTGTCGGTGGATAGCCGGGCGATTGTCGAATCGCTGCGGAAGGTTTACGACGCGAACGATCTGGCCGATGAACTGACCGGCAAGAGGAAGTAGTGAGATGATTTTCGCCGCTTGCGGCCTTGCATGGCCGCAAGCGGCGAAATCGTGCAATCGGAACCCGATTGGCCATCACTGGTTGTGCGATTTCTGAACAGCAACTCAGTTGCCGCAGATAAAATACCTCGCAGCCGACGACGGTCGTCGCTCGGCTGGAGAATCTCATCATGCCCTCGCCCGAAGCCAATTCCAGCGAATCGACAGAACCCCCAAGTAGCAGTTCGGAGCCTCCTAGTAGTGCCTCTGAACCTCCAAGTAGTCGGCCCACCGCGACTCCCGAAACGCCTCCAGCCCCGTTCCGTGCTGCGTGGCCATGGGTGCTTTGCGTTGTGGGGTTGGATTACCTCAGCACCCTGGCGTATCAGCCATCAATCGCGTTCAGCGCTGCCGGCCGACTCGCCCCGCTCGTGACGGTACTCGTCGCGACTGTGACCGTGTTCCTCGCGTTGCCGATCTACTGGTACATCGCGGGGCGCTCGCCGAAAGGCGGCGGTTCCACGGCCTTGCTCGAACGTGTCGTCCCTGGTTGGTCTGGCAAACTGCTTCTGCTTGTGCTCCTCTCGTTTGGCGCGGTGGACCTCGTGTTCACTCGTACTTTCTCGGCTGCGACTGCTGCGGAACACATCACGCACAGCCCCGATCCTGCATGGCAGCGAGCGCTGAACGATGCCACGCGTGAAGGGGAAGGCTTGCGGCAGCAACTCCCCCAGTGGGCTCGCAATCTCAGCGACGGAGCCTGGAATCGCCAGACTGTAGTGACACTGATCGTGCTCGTGATCGGTACGGTCGTGGGTGTTGTCTTCTTCAAAGGCTACACACGAAGTTTCGTTCGCATCGCCGTGCTGACGGTGTTCGTGTATCTCGCGATGACGCTGTTCATCATCGGGAGTGGTGCTGCGTATCTCTCGGATCACCCGCAACTGGTTGAGTCGTGGTGGGCCGACGTGTGGGCTGGAAACTGGAAGCCCGGCGCTGAGTTGAGGCCGGTCGCGGGCTGGGGTGCAATGCTCGCCCATTGCCTGCCACTGTTCCCTGCTTTGGCCCTGGGATTGAGCGGCTTCGAGTTGGCGCTCATGGCGATGCCACTGGTTCGAGGTCGGAGCGACGATAACCCCGAGCAACCCCGTGGGCAAATCCGCAATACGCGCATCATGCTGACGATGGCCGCACTGACGATGTCAGCGTATTTGCTGGGATCAACGCTCGTGACCACCGTGCTGATTCCGCCCGCCGCACTTGTGACGGACGGGCAGGCGAAGTATCGCGCGTTATCGTACCTCGCCCACGGTGGCACGCTCGCCGACGGTCAACCCGGCAACGTGCTCGGCACGACGTTCGGGATCACGTTTGGCACTGCCTACGACGTGAGCACGGTGGCCATCCTCGCGCTCGCCGGGCTGAGTTTCGCCATGACGCTCTCGCTGTGGATTCCACCCTATCTCGCACGACTGGGGATGGAGTTCAAGTGGTCCGTCCGTTTGGGCTTCCTGGTGTACCTCTTCACCGGATTGAAGTTCGCAGTCACCGCGTACTACGGTGCGGACGTGGACGCTCACCGTGCGGCGTATCTCACCGGGATGCTGGCCGTGTTTGGGTTCGGGGCACTCGCCGCAGCCGTGGATGTGTGGCAGAAACGACAACGCCTCGGCTGGAGGAAGTTGTTCCGCATCCCGCCGCTGTTCATTGTCGCGCTGCTGGTCTTCGCATTGAGTTTGGTCTGGGTGATCTATCAGCGACCGATTGGAGCCGCGTTCGCCGGAGGGTTCATTCTTGTTACCGTTGTCGTCTCGATCATGAGTCGGACATGGCGTTCCACAGAACTGCGGTTCGACGGGTTCGAGTTTGCCGACAAGGTGACGGAACACGAATGGGCTCGGCTCAAAAAATCCGACTACCCGATGCTCATCCCAATTCGACCGGGGAATGTCGATCTGAAAGCGAAGGAGATTGAGACTCGCACTCGGCACCGCATTCCCGGCGGGACGCCGATTATGTTTGTGCAGGCTGAGATTGCCGATCCCAGCGAGTTCCACCAGAAGCCGATGATTCGCATCACTCGCGAGAACGGTCGAGTGATGATCCACATCACACGTTGTTGTTCGGTGTCACACGCCCTCGCAGCCG
This sequence comes from Planctomycetaceae bacterium, assembly GCA_013823135.1. GTDB lineage: Bacteria > Planctomycetota > Planctomycetia > Gemmatales > Gemmataceae > Gemmata. The sequence continues at coordinate 196,555 of PNLP01000004.1, read as the reverse complement.
CAGCCCTGGAGATCGCTTCAGACGGTGCGGTGCCCGAGGTTCACTTTGGTTGGTCTGCCGAAAACCCCGTGAGTGCGAACCTGCACTTCGTGTTGTTTGGCAACGGCAACGTTCCGTGGATGGTCTACACGCTGATCAGTCGTGCCGAGGTACCCGAGGATCGCAAGCCGCGTGTCTCGGTAGCGTGACGACTGCTAATGCGATGCAGTTTTGTACCACTCCAGTGTGTGGCGTAAGCCTTCGGCGAACGCCACACGTGGGGAGTACCCCAGTTCGGCACGGATGCGTTCGATCTTCGCCCGCGAGTGCCGGATGTCTCCCTGGCGTTCCGGGCCATGAATCGGAATTGCGGACGTTCCCAGGATCGCGTTCAACTCCCGCACAAGGTCCAGCAGTGTCACCGAACCACCAGTGCCGACGTTGTAGACCCGCCCGGAGATTCCTGGCGTCTCGGCACCACGAATCAGTGCATTCGCCACGTCCGAAACGTACACGAAGTCGCGCGATTGCAAACCGTCGCCGTGGATCGTGGGGGTGCGGCCAGCGGTCAACGCCGCTGTGAAAATGGCGATCACGCCGGAGTAGGGGCTATCGGGGCGCTGTCGGGGACCGAACACATTGAAGAACCGCAACCGCACGGTTTCCAAGCCGAAGGTTGCCGAGAAGGCCTGGCAATAGAACTCCCCCGCGAGTTTCGCCGCGGCGTAAGGCGAGAGTGCCACGAGTGGCGTCTCTTCACCCTGGCCCGCGGGGTCGCTTGCACCGCCGTAGGCGCTGGCACTTCCTGCATACACCACACGCCGCACACCAGCCTTCCGGGCGGCGTTCAGCACGTTTAATGTGCCGGTTGCGCAGATCGCGTGGCTGAGCGGCGGGTCTTCAACGCTCTTCGCCACCGATGCCAGCGCCGCGAGGTGGAACACAACCTCACACCCAGCCACGGCGGCTTCCACAACCGAAGCGTTCGTGATGGAGCCTTCAACGACCTCGACCCCTGGAGCGATGTTGGCAAGCAGTCCCGTTGAGAATTCATCCAGAACGCGGACCTGTCTGCCCTGTGCTCGAAGGGCGTCCACAAGGTGCGACCCGATGAAGCCCGCTCCGCCCGTCACCAAACATAACCCAGCCATAACAGTGCCCCGAGGGTCTGTGCGTCGCCCAAACCGCCTAGAATAGCGAGCAACGCGGAGAACGGTTCGCCGAAAATCTTCGTTCCCCGCGGGCGAACTACCCTTCTGACTGAAACTCGCCTCCCAACGCTGGGGTATTCTCCACCAGAGGGTTGCTTTGACAGCCGACGCCGCACTCGTCCGCCGATGCCTCACCGGAGACCCGGCCAGTTGCCGGGAGCTCGTCGTGCGGTTCCAGACCGACGTGTTCGCGGTATGTCAACGCCTTCTCTCCCATGCACACGACGCCGAGGACGTCACGCAGGAGGTTTTCCTCCGCGTCTTCCGCAGCTTGAGCCGATGGGATCACACACGCCCGCTTCGTCCGTGGGTGCTGACCATTGCAGTGAACCGGTGCCGAACGTGGATCAGCCGACGCGCCACGCGACCCGAACTGGCCGACTACCTCCACGAGACTCCCGACCACCGGCCTGCTGATGATTCTGTTGAAATGCGTACGGAGATTCGCGCTGCGGTCGATGCCTTGAGGGATGAGTACCGCGAAGTGTTCGTCTTGTTCCACGAACACGGCCAGAGTTATGAAGAGATCGGTGCCGTTGTTGGCAGGCCGGTCGGAACCGTGAAAACCTGGCTGCATCGTGCCCGACTCGAACTGATGGAACGCCTCCGAACCCGCGGCCTGGTTGCCGACGAACCAGCCGCAGACAAGCCCCCAATCCGGGGTGAGCGACCATGACCCCATTCCGTTCCGAAACACCTGAAGACCTGATCGCCCCGGCGTGCCGGCCGACCGTGGACCGCTTGCAACTCGTGCTCGATGGCGAACTGGAAGCGAACGCCATCGACACGGACCCGCACCCGGCAGTCTGTGCCGCGTGCCGTGAACGGATTGCCGCAGCGCGACTGGTGCTGTCAGTCCTCGGCGCGACCGAAGCAGTCGCGGTTCCCTCGGGGTTGACTGAACGGATCGTCTCTGCCGTGCGGGAAGATCGTGACTCCCGGATTCGTCGCCGTTCCTACGCGGCCGCTCTCGGAATACCGGTAGCGCTCGCCGCATCGCTCGCGCTGATCGCGTGGTTCACAGACAAGCCTCAACAACCGATCGCGTGGAATCCACAAGTGCCGGTCGAGAAGAACCCCGAGGTCGCACCCGCACCCCGCGAGGTAGCTCAGGTGAAGCCACTTCGTATCGGTGACGAACTCACGAAGGCCGGAATCGCGCTGCGAGAAACGCCCAAGGCGATCACCGCACCCGCGTCGGCAGCTCCCGAAGTGTTTGCCAAACTGACCAACGCGCTGACACAACCGATTGCACCGATGCCCGATGAAATGGAACCGGCAAGGAGCGCCCTCGCCGAGTTGCCCGATGTTGCGCTGTCGGGTTTGGAACCCCTCACCGACACCGCACAGAAAGCGTTCTCGCGGTTGATGCGCGACGTGGGCTCCGTGAGTGTGAAACCAAAATCGTAACTGTCGCGACCCAGCGGGGTCGCCGCTCAACGACGACGTAATCAAATGAATCGCCTTGCCCCCATCTTCGTGCTGCTTCTCGCGGCCCCACCAGTGCTGGCCGGGCCGCGTGACGAACTGCTTCGCGTTGCGCCTCCCGATGCCGCGCTCGTGGTCGTGGTGCAGAACGCACGTGGGCACGTACGGTCGCTGATCGAATCACCGTTCGCGGAGTGGCTCCCTTCCACAGCGATCGGAAAGAAGCTCCTGAGTTCCGTCGATCTCAAGCAAGTCCGCGACGTGGCCTCGAATGTCCTTCCTGCTCTGGGCACAACTCCACAATCACTCCTCGACGATGTCGTCGGCGATGCCGTGGCGTTCGCATATTCGCCCGCCCCGGACGGCAAACCCGCCGAGGAACGGGCCGTGATCCTGATTCGCCCCGGCAAGCCCGAAGCGCTCGCGAAGATCGTCGAGAAGCTTAACGACATCCAAAAGCAGTCCGGCGAACTGAAGGCGATCGTGCGGCGAGAGCACGAGGGAGCGGAATACTTCGAGCGCCAAAAGCCCGAGGGCGGTGGCGAGTTCTATTGCTTCCGCAATGGAGTCTTCGCATTCTCCGGGTTCGAGGCCGATATTAAGGCCGTCATCGACCGCGACAAGTCGGCACCCAAGGACAAGCCGCCCGTGCTGGTGGTGCGGATGCAGCGACTTGGTGTGGCGGATGCGGCTGTTGTTGTGCTCGTCAACCCCCGACCGCTCGATGGCGAGGTGAAAGCCAAGGTCGCCGCCGCGCGACCTGCGGAACGGCGGCTCTTTCTCCGCTTTGAGGAAATCTGGACTTCGGTGGAGTTCGCAGCGGTCTCCGTTTCGCTCGACAAGAATCTCGAACTCGGTTTGTCGCTTCGCTTCCACCCCGAGAAGGTGCCAGCCGACGTGAAGAAGTGGCTGATTGGGCCACGGGAATCGCGGATCGCGGAAGCACTCATCCCTACAAACGCACTCCTCGGAGTCGCGGGTCACGCTCGCGCGACGGAACTGCTCGAACTGGCGATTTCGCTTGCTCCGATGCCCGAAGGTCAGCCCGGTGTGAAGGAGTGGGTCGGCAAGACGCTCGGTGCCGTCGTGGGGCAGGACAAACTGCCGCAGTTGCTCGAATCGCTTGGCCCGAACTGGGCTATGTGGGCGGAACCACCCGTGAAGGATGGCTTCTTGCCGACCGTGGTCGCTGCAGTGGAGGTGAGTGGGGAAGGGGACAGGCGAACCAACGCCGAGAAGACCCTGCTTCAAGCTGTCGAGTTCGGGTTCCAGACCGTTCGTGTCGCATACAACACGAAGCACGCAGACCAGATTGAGTTGCAGGAAACCAAGGACGCGACTACAGGAGTCGTGATCAAGTCGCTGGTGAACGTGAAGGGTTTTCCACCGGGCTTCCGTCCCTCGTTTGCCATGAGGAATGGCTACCTCGTGCTGGCCACATCACCTGAGGCAATCAAGGTGTTCCGCGTGCCAACGGATAGCCAGCCCGTCAGGGACTACGTCACCCTGGCGAGGATTTCTGGAACGCAAACCCGTGCGTACCTGCTGGCACACGGTGAGAAGTTGGCTCAGTTCCTCTCCACTATCGGCATGGGCGACGAGAAATCCCTTCACCATCATCTCGAGGGTGCGGCGATGGTGCTGGAGTTGGTGGATTCCGTCGACCTCGTTCGGCACGACATCGAAAATGGCCTGAAGTTGACCGTGCGGGTCAAGACCACCAAACCGCTGAAGAAGTAATAGTCAATTCAACTGCAATTCGAGCACACTCGGACCGACTGCATCACACTTGCCAGATAGTCGTTCACTGCGGACGGGTTGAACAGTGACAGAGCGTGACTCCCACCGGGGACGATCGTATCCGCTCGAGTGTTCCTCGCCGGCAAAATGTGATCGAATTCACCATGTAGCTGGAATATCTGAACACCTTGCAAAGGCGATGGTTGCCACCGTAATACTGCGCATGTCGCCCATCTCGCGAAGGCGGACTCTGGACGTGCCAACCGGCTCAACCGCCGGACCATTCCTTCACCAAGCCACGGGATTGAGGCAATCAATTTTGCCGACGAAGCAAGCTTGTCTGGTCCGAGCAACGCGAGTGGTCGCATTACACGCCATCGCCACGATAGTTCGGCAGGTGTCCTGATGCTTCCGATCAAGACGCACGCAACGGACTTCAGGTGCGTAGCCATCTCCAGTGCGACGATCCCTCCGAATGACGCACCACCGATGATACACGGCACACCCGGATCGATCACTCTGGCAAAGCGACTGGCATAGGAACGCAGGGATTCGTTGGTAAGTGGTTCCACCCAGTCCGGAATTTGGAGATTCGGGAACCGTGCGATTTGATCCTTGAAGAGCCGTGCATCGGCACCCATGCCAGGGAGCATCAACAACCGCAAATCGAGACTCATTCAATCCTCAATCAGCTATACTTGCGGCAACGAATGCCGTCCCTGCTGTGGGGGTTCCGGGGTCGCGGCACACTTCCCGCAGCCTGAACCGCAACCCTTCTCCGACTTGCCAAACCACGTCTTCCAAGCCGAAAGCAATACGTACGCCGCCGATGCCGCGACCAGCACGCCGACGATCACGAGTTGCACGGTTACGGACATTTGTCACCTCACCGCGTCGATGATGAGCGACCCAACCTGGAACGTCAGGAATGCCCCTGCGTAGGCCAACGCCGTCATGTACACGAAAGTGAACGCGGGCCACGCCCAGCTTCGCGTTTCGCGACGGATGACCGCCAGCGTACTCGCACACTGGCAGCACAGTGCGAAGAACACCATCACCGACATCGCCACAGCCACGCCGTACTTGCCGCGAATCGGATCCTTCGCCCAGTCGTCCTTCACGGCCTTGGCCAGACCGGCAGCCTTCTCCTTGGCCTCGTCGTCAGCTTCATCATCGCCTATAGCACCCGAGTCCACATCGCCGATGTCGTAGATCAGGCCGAGCGTGCCGACGATCACTTCGCGTGCGGGGAAGCTGGCGAGTGCTGCCATGCCGATCTTCCAGTCCCACCCGAGCGGGCGGAACACGGGTTCCATGTACAACCCGGCGCGGCCGAGGATGCTCGCACGCTTCCACTGGCCGTTGAGCCGGTCGGCCTCGCCCGCGGCTTCTTCAAGTTTCTCAAGTTCGGCCTTCTCTTCGTCGGTAGCGTCCTGTTTCGCCTTCAATTCTTTCAGCTTGTCTTCGGAGTCCTTGGCGGCTTTCTCGGCCTCTTCGATGCGGGCCGGATACGAATTCCCGTTCGGGTCCACGTGCGGGAAGTAGAGGAGTGCCCAGACGAGGATCATTGCGGCGAAGATGATCGTTCCCGCTCGCAGCGTGAACGCCCAACCCGCATCGAACATCCGACGCAGCACGGCCCGAATCTTCGGCCGGCGATACGAAGGCAACTCCATCACGAACACCGGCGTCGCGCCCCTCAACAGCGTACGTTTCAGCAACAACGCAACAATCGGGGCAACAACAAACCCGATCATGTACAGCGCGAAGAGCACCAGGCCAGGCACCCACGTCGAGTAGCCTTCTTTAATGAACGCGCCGATCAGTAGCACGTAGACTGGCAATCGCGCCGAGCAACTCATCAGCGGCGCGACGACGATTGTTGCGAGTCGGTCTCGTCGGTTCTCGATCACGCGAGTGGCCATGATTCCCGGCACTGCACACGCCACGCTGGAGAGCAGGGGGATGAACGACTTGCCACTGAGTCCGCAGCGACTCATCAACCGATCCATCAGGAAGGCCGCGCGAGCCATGTAGCCGCAGTCTTCGAGGAACGCAATGAACCCGAACAGAATCATGATTTGCGGGAGGAAGATGAGCACGCTGCCGACGCCCTTCACAACCCCATCGACGATCAGCGATCGCAATGGACCGGAATCCATGTTCGACTCGATCCCCTTTGCCGCGGCTTCGCGTACACCGTCGATGCCATCCATGAGCGGCTTCGCCCACAGGAAGATCGACTGGAACATCAGGAACATCACCGCCAAAAAGATCAGCGTGCCCCACACGCGATGCGTCAGAACGCGATCGAGCTTGTCGGTAAACGTGACGGGCCTGTCGCTGGGGCGTGTGACAGCTGCGGCCACTGCCGCACGCACCCATGCGAACCGTGCGCGTGCCTCGACACCTGGCACTGAGCAACCAGCTTCCGTAAGTCGCTGTCGTCCCTCGGTGATTTTCTGTTTCAGCCCGTGGCCGTGACGTTCCACCAGCCACTGCTCGACGTAACCGCCCACGTCAAGCAGCAATCGCCGGGTGAGGAAGCCTGGGACTTCGCCACCGAGTTCCGCTTGCAGGGCAACGGCCTCTTTTTCGAAGGCTTCGGGGAACGTCGGCCCGACTGGCGACTTCGCGGCTTCGGCGGCGTCGAGCAGCGCACGAGTGAGGGTGTCGATCCCGATCCCTTTGTTCGCCTGGATCGGCACCACGGCCACGCCGAGTTTGGCACTCAACGCGGTGCAGTCGATCTTGATCCCTTGTGCCTCAGCGGCGTCGATCATGTTCACGGCGACAACGACGGGTTCGCCCAGGTCGAGGAGTTGGCTCGTGAGATAGAGGTGTCGGTCGAGGTTGGTCGCGTCCACAATCGAGAGGACGACATCGGGGCGGGGTTCTTCGGGGCGTCGGCCCAATAGCAGATCGACGGCGACCATTTCATCCGGGCTGCGAGCCGCGAGGCTGTATGTTCCCGGAAGGTCGATCAGATCGACCGCCACGCCACCCGTGGTGAACTGCCCCTTCTTCATCTCAACGGTCACACCGGGGTAGTTCCCGACCCGCTGCCGAAGCCCGGAAAGGGCGTTGAACAGTGTCGATTTCCCGGCGTTCGGGTTACCAACCAGAGCAACGGTGAGTGTTTTGGTGAGCATGTGAAAGAGGGCAGATGGTTGGCGATGTTAGCGGCCGCCGCACCTAGGCGGGGTGCTGCTGGCTACACGATCTTGATCGTGATGCCAGCGGCTTCAGCCTTGCGGAGTGTTAGACGAGTATTGCCCAACCGAATCTCGATGGGGTCGCCCAGCGGGGCGTAGCCAAGAAACTCCACCGTTTCCCCTTCGATGAGTCCGAACTCGTATAGCCGCTGAACGACGGCAGGATCGCCTGTGAGTGTGAGCACCTCGGCTCGTTGACCCGGTTGCATTTCGCTGAGGACAGGCATGTTCAACCCACTGGCCGAACGAGGATTTGCGAGCATTCACCACCGCGTAAGCAGAGCTTGCAACCGTCAACGTCGAGAAGGCACGGGCTACCGGCTTGAACAACGCGAACACGACAACCCTGACGGATGCCCAGCTCGGCCAACCGGCCGATCCAAGCAGCCTGGCCCGAAACTTCCTCGACCTCGGCAACTTCGCCGGCACGGAGCATATCCAGCGGCATCAACATCGCAGCCTCGCGATCCGCAAGCACGATATCTTGTTGAGATTCAGTCTCAGATAGTTTCGCTCGAAAAGTGCCTCGTGTCAAGGCACTACCGATGAGAACGATGAGGAATGTGCGAAGTTTTTGGCTGGTTAACGACGCCCCTGCCGTTCCGTCATGTAATCGGCCAGAGCTTCGCTCCACGGACGTGGGCACTGCACGCCAACTGTGGCGAGTTTCGCATTCGAGAGCACACTGTACGGGGGGCGACGGGCGGGAGCGCCGAACTGAGCCGAGGTGATGGGTGTGAGATCAGGTTTCAGGTTCGCGAGCCGGAAAATCTCGGTGGCGAGTTCGTGCCAGGTGCAGGAACCCGCGTTCGTGACGTGAAACAGGCCGGTCGCTCTGGTACGAATCAGTCCCACAGTGGCCTGAGCCACATCAACCGTGTAACTCGGCGTGCAGTGTTGGTCGGCAACGACACGGAGGGGTTTACCCTGTCCGGCGACCCGCAACATCGTCTCAACAAAGTTCCCCCCTTTTCCTCCAGTGCCGTGAATGCCGTACAGACCGCAGGTGCGGATGACGATCGAGTCGGGAGCGTGCGTCCGAGCGACATACTCCCCAGTCAGTTTCGAGAGTCCGTACACGCTCACCGGTCCGGGCGCATCGTCTTCGGCGAATGGTGTTGATCGCGTAGCGTCGAGGCCGAAGACATAGTCGGTACTGAAGTGAACGAACTTGATCCGGGCGGCGGAACAGCCTTGGGCGAGCGAGCGTACCCCCCAGACGTTCACGGCGAACGCGGCGTCAGGCTCCACTTCCGCCTTATCGACAAAGTTGTACGCCGCGCAGTTCACCAGGATGTCGAGGTTCAGTGCCGTGAGTGTTGCGGCAATGGTCGCGGTCTGTGAGAGGTCGATCTCGGCGCGTGAAAGCGGCACGACTTCGCCAGGAAGAATCGGGCATAGGTCGCGGCCCAGTTGACCTGCCGCACCGAGAACGCCGATCCGCATGATCTGTCTCCAGCAGTTCCGTCAACGAAAACACGGGTGGCCGTTGCCACCCGTGCTTGAATGTCCAAAAGTTCCGGTCACTTCTTCACGGGAATCAGGCTCGCATCGCTGGTCTTCACCGTGGTCGTCTGTTCCTGGATCAGTTCGACCTTGGTGTCGGTGCCGCCGATGGCAACCGTGAGATCGCCCTTGAGGTTAATGGTGATCTCGGCGGAAACGACCCGCTGCAACTTGGGGTCGTACAGGATCACGCCCTTGGCGGGCTTCTCGGGGTTGATGCCGAGCTTGCCGTCGTTGATGCGGAACAACAGACCGCCAGCAGCGGGGTCGTCCTTCTTCGGGGCGGTGTACTCGAGCTTGGTCTCGACTTCGATCTTGTCCAGATCCTTCTCGACGCCGACGTACTTGAAGTTGTAGGTCACCGTGTAAGTACCGATTGGGCCGAGGTTGATCGTGCCCTTGCGGGTCCAGGTGTCGCCAACTTTCTTCCCGCTGCCGTCTTCGGGCACGAGCTTCAGGGTCGGGTCACACATGTCCTTGAGTGCGTCGTCAGTCAGAATCTTGCCAAGCAGGGCTTCCATTTGCGGGCTGCCGGTCGAAAGGCTGCGGATGAAGTCGGCCTTGCCCTGGACTTCGACAACCTTGATCCCCTTTTCGAGCACCGCAGTGAATTCGGCACCGCTGAGCTTCTTGAAGAACTCGGTGAGGCCAGGGTTGCCCGTGGTCGGGGTGTCGCCTTTGGTCGAATCGTAGTTGATCTGGTTGCCCGAGATGTCGATGGTCATTTTGAGACCTTCGACCCGCTGCTTGATGAAGGACTTGTCGCCCTCAATCTTGACCGGGGTCCATTCGAAGTAGAAGGTGCTTTCTTGCTTCTGGGTCAGATCCTGGCCCTGAACCTTAACGACCTGTGTGAGCTTCGTGGTCGATTCCTGGAACAGTTTCGTCTTCTTTTCGAAGTCGAACTTCGTGTCGAAACGCTTGCCGTCCACTTTCGGGTCGGCTGGCTTGGGGTCAACCTTGGGTGGATCCTTGGGCGGATCCTTCTTGGCGTCCTGCCCGCTCACGAGAGCGGCGAGGGCGAAAACCAGAGCGGCGGACATGCCGAGTCGAATGCGAACCACGGTGACAACCTCCACGAACGGACCGAATACAGTCTGGTAGTCAACGAAAAGAGGATGCCGAGATCGCTGGACACCCTCATTTGATGTCGGGGTGTTCTACCCGTGTGATGGGCGGAAGCAAGGGAACGTGGTAAAATCCTTTCCCGGACTTCCGTTCTCCAACCGCCGGTGGCCGATACCACGGCAGGCCATCGGAAGGGCAAACCGCAATAAATGCACGCCCGGTGCTCTTCGCCAGAGCGTCTGCGTATGGCGATTCTGGCCTGCTCGTTACCAGCAACCGAATCGTGCGACCGAGTGGCCTCCCAAACGCTTTCGGTCCAAACGGTTCAACCGACGCTTGTCCCGTAACGCTTGCAAGTGGTTCAAGAGCATTTCGTACACCTGCGGCGTTAGGTGTAGCAGAGCGAACCGAAGGGACAGTTCCGGCGACAGCGACCACGACGTTGGTTCCGTAAACACGGCTCCAGGTGTTCACAATCGTGACGGCCAGGCACAGGGTTTCTTCGAGTTGTTTTAGCTGCGGCAGCGTGGGATCGAGCGGAAGCCACGGCTCAACAACCAAAACCAGGTCGAGCGATGGTGCGACATCATATTCACGCACCATGAGTTCTCGTCGGCGTGCCGTGGATCGCCAGTGTACGGAGCGGATCGCGTCTCCCGGTCGGAACGGTCGCACACCACGAACCTCTGCCTCGTCGCTGGTAACCCTCCGAAGCAATTTTCTCACCCGCCCATCTCCGCCTGCTTGCTGCAGCCAGCGGCGCATTCCGCCCACATCCAACATTCCCGCGGCGGGAAGTACCACGACATCTGGACCTCGCTCTCCCTCACGCCCAAAGCGGAGCAATCCGAGCGGGTATTCCGACCAGACTCGGATTCGTGTCGCAAACCGCCCGCGTTGTGCGAACAGAATGTTCGCGGTACACGAGACCGATTCCCGCGCTGGCAAGTTGTGGACGAGCCAAACCAGTGGGTGATCCCCTGCTTGCTCTTCGACGCTGACAGTAACCGGGCGTGCTCCGACGTTCGTTACCGTGACCCAGATTTTTGTTTCTTCGCCTGCAAGTGCGGGGAGTGTTTGTTCCCGCCGGGCAATCACGCGAACAGCGTGACGACGGGCGAAAATCCCGTTGACCAACAGCAGCGCGAACATGAGGTACGCGAGCAGAAGGACGAGATTGATGCTCTTGTACCAGCCGACTGTCATCAAAAGGACGCTGACCCAGACCCAGGTTTTCCCCCCGGCGGTGATAACGAGCGGCGGCGCAGCGTGGTCTGTGGTTTTCGTCATTGTGCATGTCGTTTGGCAAGACTCTCGCTTATGAGTCAGGTTGGAACCTTGATTTTCGCGAGGATCTCGCGAACTACTGGTGCAGCATCGGCGTGGCCACCCTGGCTCCAACCCCGGGTAACGAGTCGGTGAGCCATGACCGATTCCGCGAGCGATTTGACATCATCGGGGATGACGTAATCCCGCTCTGCAGTGACTGCCAGCGCCTGGCAGGCTCGGTACAGGGCAAGAGATGCTCGGGTGCTGGCCGCGAGAACGATCTCGGGGTGCGTTCGGGTGGCGTTGACGACGTCAAGGATGTAGTCGGCAATTGTGGGATCAACGCGGACGTTCCGAGTGTGCGCCTGCAAAGCCAGAACGTCGGCGGGGCCAAGCACCGGCTTCAGATTCTCGACGGGTTCCCCAACCCGGTGTTGCGTGAGGATCGCACGTTCCGCCTCGCGATCGGGATAGCCCACCTTCACCCGCAACATGAAGCGATCCAGTTGGCTTTCAGGAAGGGGATAAGTTCCCTCAAATTCGTGGGGGTTCTGAGTCGCGATCACGAGGAAGGGTGGTCCGAGTCGGCGTGTCTCCCCGTCCACGGTTACCTGCCGTTCACTCATCGCTTCGAGCAGAGCCGACTGAGTTCGTGGTGTGGCCCGGTTGATTTCGTCTGCAAGAAGCACTTCTGTGAACATGGGACCGGGCTGGAACAAGAAATCGCTGGTCTTGTCGCGGTAGATCGTGACGCCGATCAGGTCGCCGGGGAGCAGGTCAGGCGTGAACTGAACGCGGGTGAATTTACACGAAAGGCTTCGAGCAAGAGCCTTCCCGAGGAGTGTCTTCCCGACGCCCGGCACATCCTCAAGGAGTAGGTGCCCATCAGCCAGGAGGGCGACCAGGGCGAGTCGAATGACTTCGGGCTTGCCCAGGAACACTTGCCCGACGTTCTCGCGCAATGTGTGAAGCAGCGTGGCCAGGCTCTGTGGCGATCGCGACGAATCAGTCATGCAGTCGAGGTCCGCGGAGGATGGAACTGCGATGTTGTACGGGGTGCGACTCCAGCGGCGAAGGTTGGTGCCCCGGTAGACCTCGGATTCTTACGAACTTCTCATCCGCATAACACGCCGACACGGGCAAACCCAAATTCGATGTGTACAGCGAGTGGGCGCGAGAAATGCACAGTATTCCAAAGTCCTGTTCAGCGGGCCATCTCGGGTTTCCACAGTCAATTGTGGTAGTCCAGATGGCCCATTGTTCCCAAACGTGAGGAGCTTTCAATTATGTTGAGCAATGTGATTCGCACCACCACGGCAGCCGCCTTCCTAATGACAGCCGGTGTGCTCTCCGCACAACCACCCGTTCGCGTCGAAGCGCAACCGGAAGCCACGTCGGTCGCGACCTACCGAGCCAAGCAGATCCTTGGGGCCAAGATCCTGATCCAGGGCAACACGGCCATCGGGACCGTTGACGACATTATCTTCGACTCTGCTGGAAACATGGATTACCTCGTCGTTGTGAACGAGGGCAAATTCATAACGGTGCCATGGGACGCGACGAAGTTCGATCTCAAAACCCAGACGGCTTTGCTGAATATCACGCCTGAGATTTACAAGATGATCCCGACGTACACGGGGACCACGTACCCAGATTTCTGGGCCCCGACGTACCGAGTCGGCGTCTACAAGTATTACGGGCTCAGCCCACGGGAACTGCGTCGCATCGACCGCCGCATCCCGTGATAACGTGATCAGTCGAAGTGCGGCCGGCCGCGCGGGGGTTCCCTGCGCGGCTGGCCGCATATTTGCGCGCACTCAGGGCGTATACTCACTGAGTTGTCGCTTTCGACCGGGGGCAAACATGAAACGGCAGATGATCGGATTCGTGGTGTTGGCTGGGTTGTTCGCATCCTACGCACGGGCAGACGAGGCTGAGGAAAAGGCCGCGAAGGTAATCGAGCAGTCCGGGGGAAAGATTCAACGCGATAACGGCAAGCCTGGAAAAGTGATCGCTGTCACACTCAGCCCCAAGGCTGGAGAGGCTGAAGTAAAAGCGATATCGGGGTTGAAAAACTTGCTCGCGATCTCGCTTTCTGGACCAGCCGTCACCGATGCTGCCGCCAAGGAAATCGGTGCCCGGACAACGCTCGTGCAGGTCATCGCCAAAGATGCGAAGGGGTTGACCGATGCTGGGGTTGCCGAACTCGCAGGGTTAAAGAACCTGAAGCAACTCGCATTGACTGATGCCACAGCTGTGACCGGGAAGGGGTTGAAGGAACTCGCCGCGTTGCCGGGCCTCAGCGAGTTCGCGTTCACCGGTGGGAAGATCACTGACGAGGAACTGAAAGCGGTCGCGGGCTACAAGAAGCTCACTAAAGTCACAATCAGTGGGACCAAGTCAGAAGCCACGGACGCGGGTGTGAAGGCGCTCGCAGCGCTGAGTGAACTCGACACCGTGAACGTGATCGTCGGCCCCGGATTCACCGACGCGGGAATGAAGGATCTGGCGGGGCTCAAGAACCTCACCTCACTGACGCTGTTCAAGGCGAACAAGGTGACGGACGCCGGGCTGAAGGAAGTCGCCAGTTTGAAGAAGCTGACCACCCTGAGCATCGAAGCCGACATGGGGTTAACCGATGCGGGCTTGAAATCGCTCGCCGAGTTGAAAAACCTGACCACTCTTGCCGTCGCCAGCAGACGGATCACCGGAGCGGGTCTGAAGGATCTTGCGGAGTTGAAGCTTACGCATCTCTATCTGAACTGTCCGAAGTTCACCGATGCGGGACTGAAGGGCGTGGGGGCGTTCAAAAATTTGACCCTGTTCCAGCTTTACAACGGAACCGGGATCACACCGACTGGGCTCAAAGAGTTGGCCGACCTCGCGAAACTCACCTCGCTCGATTTGTCTTACTGTGGCGTGACCGACGCTGGGATGAAAGAGTTGGCGACACTGAAGGGACTGACGACACTCACGCTGACCGGTACGAAGGTGACGGGAGTAAGCCTGAAGGATTTCAGTTTGGCCATGCCAAAGTGCAAGGTTGTGAAATGATATCGAGTGGGCAGGGTGGAGAAGTTCTACTTGCACACCCTGCCCGCTTGGCTCAACCCTCTTTCCACTTCACGAATGCTTCGAGTGCGAAGTATTCGGGCAGGCCGAGGGCATCGTAGATCTTTGCCGTGGAGATGTTGCGGTCCTCGGCTCGCTGCCAGAACTCACGTCGGTCGGTGCCGCCGGGGAACATCGCCTTATCCTTCTGCGATTGGTGGCGGAAGATCGCCTGCTTTTTGCGTTCAAGCACGTCTTGACTGACCGGTACGGCCATGTCGATCTCGTGTGGCTCCCACTCTTCCCACGCGCCTTTGTACAGCCACACATCGAACGGTGTGGGTTGTTCCTCGCCTCGGAGCTTGCGGACAGCCGCAAACACAGCCTCGGCGCACGTTCGGTGCGTACCATGTGGGTCGCTCAGTTCTCCCGCGACATAGATCTGCGACGGTTGCAACCGACGCAGCAACGCCATGATGTCTTCGATGTCCTTCGCGTGTATCGGGTCTTTCGTCTTCGTGCCCGTGCGGTAGAAGCGGAGGTTCATGAACTCCAACTGCTCGGGAGGGATGCCACACGCGAGAGCCGCGGCCCGTGCTTCTGTTGCCCGAATCAGCCCTTTCACTCGCAGCACTTCTTCCGAGTCGGCTTGCCCCGCCTTTTTCTCGTCGAGGAACTTGTAGACACGCTCCTTGATCGAGCCCGTGGTGGGTCGCTCCACCGAGGTGCTGAATTCCGTCAGGAACTCGTCCACGAAATCGACGAAGCGGCGGGCGTCGTGGTCGAACACGGCGATGTTCCCGCTGGTCATGTACGCGACGTGGACTTTGTGCCCCTGTTCGACGAGTCGGATGATCGTGCCACCCATCGAGATAACGTCGTCGTCGGGGTGGGGCGAGAAAACCAGAATCGTCTTGGATTCACTCTTATCGCTTCCGACGAGAGCGGGAGACACGGAGAGTGGGAGAGTGGGAGATGAAGACCCGTGGGTGGGTTTTTCTCCGTGTCTCCCGCTCTCCGTGTCTCCCACTCTCCGTTTACCTGCGGGGTATGGTGCGATCGTCGCCATGCGATCGAGGAACACGACCTCGCCGATCTTCTCGGCTGGGCCCTGCTCTCGGAGCAACTCAAACATGTGATAGTCGCGGAAGTCGTCGTCGTTGAGCTTCTGCAAGCCCTTCTTCACGGTGAGCGACAGGTGAACGACGGCCTTGCGTGTTAACTCCGGCGTCCAGTCGCACGGGCCGACTTCCCACGGTCGCTTGATTGCCGTGAGTTCCGCCCCGGCGGCTTCGTCGAGGACCACTGTCGCGTCAGGGTGTTCCTGTAGGAAACTCGCCGAAATGGCCTCAGTTGGCGGCTGTTCGACAGCCTTGTAAACGATCCCGGCCTTGTGCTCACCGAACGCCATCATGAAGACGCGACGCGCATCGAGGATGCTCGCAACCCCCATCGTGATGGCCTGATGGGGGACGTTCTCCTCGCCAAAGAACCCGCTCGCCGCGTCGCGACGGGTGATGCTATCCAGCGTGATCTTGCGCGTTCGTGAGTTACGCGGGCTGCCGGGTTCGTTGAACCCGATGTGCCCCGTGCGGCCGATGCCGAGGATTTGTACGTCGATGCCACCGGCGGCCTTGATCTTCTTCTCGTACTCGATGCAGAATGCATCCACCTCGTCGAGGGCCAGTGTGCCGTCGGGGATGTGGATGTTGCCCCACGGAATGTTCACGTGGTTGAAAAACGTCTCGTGCATCCAGCGGAAGTAGGAATGCGGCGACTCCCGTGGCATCGGGAGGTATTCGTCGAGGTTGAAGGTGATGACGCGGGAGAAGTCGAGCCCCTCGTCTTTGTGGAGCCTGATCAACTCGCGGTACAGGCCGACGGGTGTGCTTCCGGTTGCGAGGCCGAGAACGGTCGGCTTGCCTGCCGCATTGCGGGCACGAATGAGCTTGTCAATTTCCTTGGCCACGTACTTCGCGGACGCCGCTGCTGTCGGGAACAGGACGGTTGGCGTTCGAGTGTGTGGCAACGGATGGAGAGCGGGCATGTAAACCCCCTGGCGAGCCGGGTGACTTCTGTCCCCGAGGTTGGAACGCGAATGAATGAGTGTTGTAGCCGGGGAAGATGCCGCTGGAAGGGGCCACCCTGCATCACGCGGAATGTCGTGTCAGGCATGCGGGATTGTGGTTGTATCATGTCGCGGGCGGTATGGGGTCTGATGGCTCGCCGAGTCGCTTCAACTTCTCGTCTTCCCACGACTCCTTCTCGTCGACCGGCTCAATGTGGATCATCACTTCTAGCCCCGGCATGGCTGCGGCCAGTGCAGCTTCGACCTTGTCCGCGAGGTGGTGCCCGGCCCGTACCGTCAGGTCGCCGTTCACGAGCATGTGGAACTCCGCGAATCGCCGTTGCCCCGCTCTTCGCGTACGAAGCATGTGGAAAGTCGCCCCTGGAGGCAAGTTTGGAACAATCACGGCTCGAATTTGCTCCTGCTCATCCGCTGGCAACGAGTGATCCATGAGCCCGTGAAAGGAACGCATCACCAACTCGCCACCGGTCCACATGATGTTTAGCCCAACCAGTATGGCAAGAATCGGGTCGAACCACTCAAACCCCGTGAGAACTACAAGCCCGAGCCCACCAAGCACGCCCACGGATGTCCACACGTCTGCCATGAGGTGTTGGCCGTCTGCCTCAAGGACGATTGACTCGTGTTTCCGGCCGTAGTGGAGCAGGACGCGCGCGGTGACGAGGTTGACAGCCGATGCTCCCAGTCCGATGAGGGTCCCAATTTCGAGGTTGCTCAGAGGCTCCGGTTGAACCAATCGCTTCACGGCATAACCGGCTGTGCCAAGTCCGGCGAGGACGATCAACACGCCCTCGAGACCGCTGGAGAAGTACTCGATTTTCTCGTGCCCGAAGGTGTGGCCTGGGTCGGCGGGGCGGGCTGCGTATCCCAGCGCGATGTACGCGGTCACGGCGGCGACGAGGTTCACCAGGCTTTCCAGAGCATCGGAAAATAGCCCCACTGAGCCCGTCACCGCGTATGCGGTTCCCTTCATGGCGATTGTGACCAGTGCGGCCACGATGGACAGAGTAATGGGGAGTCGAAGATGACGGGGGGTTGGCATACGGGGATTGTATCGGGTGTGGGAAATTGCGGGGTCGGGGTGAATCGGGTCAACTTCCGTTTCAGGCCGGGGGTCGGAGATGCCGATCATTCCTGAGGATTGTTATGTGTGGGGAGCGATTATGGTCCGGTTCGGGATACTCCTGGGAATCGGCTTGATTGCGGGGTGTTGTTCCACCTCGCTGACGCAGCCCGCGCGCCCCGCGCCCGCACAACTTCCCACAACCACCAGAGGGACGGTCGAACCGGACATCACCGCGGCAAACCTTACACCTTCACAGTCGCCACCCACGCGGCCGACTCAGTACCGACGGTTGACCGCAGCGGAATGCCGCACACTCGCCGTTCGTAACGCCCCGCTTGCAGACGACCTGGATTCTCATCCTGATAACCAAACGTCGCACGCGCATGCCACAAAGAAGAAGGTCGAACAGGCTCATCAATCACGGCTTGTACGCGGTTATGCTGCCGACGAAATGCGGAATCAAGCGGCTGGCGACGCGTTGGAACTCTACTACAAATTGGCTGCGGCAGAGGGTCAGTTCGACCTGACGGCGAGCGCGCATGGGATTCTGCGAACCCAACTCGCAACGGCTGAAAAGGCTATCAAGCTCGGAGCCATGGATCGGGCGGACGTGGAACGGATTCGCCGCCAGTTGCTCGAGATCGAATCGCAGTTGGCGAAACTCGAGGCTGGCATTGCAGTGATCAACGCTGGGCTGTCCGGGCATCTCGGACTCGACCCGGCGGACCCAACCCCCATCTGGCCTGCAGATACCCTCCGAGTTCTCGCAGATGACCCAGACACCGACGCTGCGGTTCAAACCGCGCTCCGCTATCGACCCGACTTGAACCTACTTCGCGTCCTCGCATCGAGTGAATCCGGTGGGGAACTGGCGAAAGCTGTGGTTAGCGGTATCAACCCGCTTCTCGCAACCCAGGATCCGTCGAACCCACTCGTCGCCCAATTTGTCGCGCTCATGGCGGTGATCAAGAAGGAGCCGACAAAGTCAGAACAGAAGTTGCAACATCAGGTTGCCGGCGCACTGGTGACAAGGGAACGTCAGGCTGACGCGGAAGTGCGAGCCGCGATCGCGATGGTTCGCGGGAATCGGCTATCGGTTGCCGCGAGGGCCGCGGAAGTGCGCAATTTGCACGGGAGAGTTGCAGAGGCAGAGAAACGCCTAGCCGCAGGGGTCGCGACAGCCGAAGCGGAACTCACGCTCGCCCGCATTGACTTGCTGAAAGCCCGTGGGGAGTTACTCCAGGCGGTCGCCGAATTCGAAATGAGTGCCGTCAAACTTCGAAAGGCGATGGGTGTGCTTGTGCGGGAGTAAATTGACCTCGAAGTCTCGTTCCCGGCTTGCTGGGAACGAGTGATGATCCTGGTTGTTGTTCCTGTCTGGCATGATTCTGTGATGGAGTCCGGGCTGAACACTCTTTTGATGCCGTTGCTCGACGACATAACTGATTGCTTCGGAGCAACTTACTGGAATACTGCGGAGCCTGAAATTGCTCTAATGAACTTTCTTCCGGACGAATGGGATGGTTCCGGAGAGGGGTGTGCATGTCGCCCGGAATCAATTTCCCTCACTCCGGGCGGTTGACATTCCCCGATCGTTACTTCGGGTCGTCGAGCATCACCTGCTTGGCAGGCTTCAGGTAGGTCTCGTCCAACTTCCCGACCGACCAGAGCAAGCCGCGGGTCACCAGATCGAGGTAGCGGGCATCGCCGACCGTGTCGTTGTTGTGGCCCAGCGTCGTGGCGAAGACCTTGGCTTTCCCGTTGTAGGTGTTTGTCCAGGCGACCACGGCCTCTTCGACTCGCTCCTTGCCGTCCTTGTTCTTGAGTGTCTGCTTCCCCTTTGCGATCGGCTGAGCCGTCTCCAGCAGCTTGCCAGCCGCGTTGTTGTACAACTCCTCGTTGACGGTCTTCCAGCCCTCCAGCCCCTTCGTGATGGTGCTTTCCTTGTCCATGTATGTGATGTCGATCGGAGCCTGCGGGCCGTGGCCCGTGCTCGCGAGGCCAGTGAACTCGAACCACGGCGTGGCTTTTGGGTAGCCCTCGGTGCGGTAGCAGTGCATGCCGCAGTGCACGACAACGGCCGGCAGCCCGTCGCGGTGCGGCTTCAGGATGCGATCGACGATCTTGGTGTCCTTCACGTCCGCGGTGCACTCGTCGTGCAGAACCACGTCGAAGCCCTTCGCCCAGTCTTCCTTCTCGTAGATCGGGTTGAGGTGTTTCGTCGTGGTGTTCGGGTCATACGAGACGGCCCACTGCACGTTCGCACGGGCCGAGATCCCTTTCATGAGCAACTCTTGCTGCTTCTTGTAATCGTGGCAACAGCCACCGATCACGAGCAGAGCGCGGATGGGCTTGGTTTCTTCGGCTGGGGCCGCGGCGATTCCTGGCAGGCTAATCGCGATCGCCGTGACAATCGCAAGGGCGATCACGAGGATTCGACGGGAGAGAACAGACTTCATTGTGGCTCCGTTGGTAGTCGCGTAGCAGGTGTGAACGAGGAAAAGGTGGCTCGCGGCATTATCGCCAGCGGTGGCTCACGTTGCCAGGGTTGGTTTGTGAGTTGTTTGCGTTGCACTCACCGGGTACGCTCGCTTGGTCCGACCTCACCCAAGCGGAACCCTCCCATGTACGCCTGCGTCGCCCTCCTCACACTGCTCACGATTGCCGCCGACCCCACACCCGAACAACTGGCCAAGGCTCGCGCCAATCTGGTAAGCGAAAAGCCCGAAGTTCGCCGTGCTGCGATGAAGGAACTCATCCACTCGGACCTCTCTCCTCACCTGTTTCCCGAGATGGCAGCCGGGTTGAAGGACTCCGATGACGACGTGCGTTCCATCGCCGCAACCGCGATTGGCAACCTGGGCGTGAAAAGCGAATCGGCAATCCCTGCCTTGATCGCTCAGATGCAAGACGACAAGTTCAAGGAAGCTCGTGAGACGGCCGCTCGTGCACTTGGCCGATTGGGGAAGGCGATTCCTGCAGACCGCTCGGCTGTGAAACCGCTCCAGAAGACCGCAGCCGAAGATGCCGACCCTGTCACCCGCACCGTCGCGCTCGGCGCTCTCGCCATGATGGGCGAGGACTTACCGGGGCAGGTACTCGGTCTTCGCAAGTTCCTCTCGCACGACGAGGCACTCGTACGGATGAAGGCTTCACACGCGCTGGGAATGATCGGCTTGCCTGCCAAGAGTGCGGCACCCGAGATCGTCGCGGTTCTCGAGAAAGAGACCGACTCGCACCGGCGTGGCTACGTTGCCCGGGCGCTCGGCAACACGGGCGACCCAGCATCGCTTCCCGCGTTGGAGAAGGCTCTCAAGAATGAGACCGACGCCGGCGCGAAAGGCGAGATCCGGGGCGCGATCCAGAAGCTGAAAGCCAGTCCGTGACAAATCACCCGACTAATTCGGGTACACTGATCTCTTGCCGACCCAACCGAGTGCGGCATTCTTTCTTGGAGTCCGTTTTATGTTGCATTGCATGCGATTTTGGGGCGCGTTCGCGGTGGCCACGGTGCTGGCGACGGCCGGGGTTGTTCACGCGAGTGGTGCCGGGTTTGCCATCACTGCTGTCGGAGCGACACTCGGCAAAGCCGACGACGAAGGCGCAGAGATTCCGAAGTACACGCTGAAGACGCAAGTCGGTCAGACCGTCACGTTCATCGCTCAGGGTCAGGTCATTCCTCGCGGTGCCGCGGCACAACCGGGCGAACCCGAAGCCGCCGCATGGCTGTTCGACGACGAGGCGTTCCAGCTCACCCCTTCCGAAAAGTCGAAGGAAGACAAGACCAAGGCTGTTGTGGCGCTGAAGGCTCTGAAGGCAGGGAAAACGCGGGTTCGCTTCGTGGGGAACATCCTGGGCTACGAGAAGAAGTTCGACGTGATGGTCGAGGTTGCCGAAGCGAAGAAGTGATCGGATCGAGAGTTTCGTTGAGGCGAGCGGGGCGTAAGCCCCCTGTTTTGTGTTAGTGACAGCAGCAAACAGGGGGAATATGCCGCCCCGCTCGCTTAAACCCAGCCCGACGAACCCGCGATCACTTCACCCTCTCGACCGCCTTGTGTGCGGTTTCTTGTAGGAAGCGTCCGTAATCCTCGTCCACGCCCGCCGGGCGGAACGTGTTGCCGGCGGCACTCCGGCCGTTCAGGAACTCGTAGAAGACCAGCCCGCCGAGGTACTCACCGGTCGAGTTCGCATGGTGCCCGTCCATCTGCAGTGTTTGCTTGCCGTTAGCCGTGGCCCAGCGCCACCCGACGTGCAGCGAGTGCTTCTGATCGGGTAGGGCCGGGGCCGTCGCCGTCTTCGGGTCGAACTTCGGGTCAGGCTTGTACCCCCACTTCGCGTCGGTGTCAGCGGCGTAGAACGCATCGCCGACCGGGATGTAGCGGACGCCGAGTTCCTTCGCAATTGTGCGGTAGGCGTCCGACAGCCCGTCGTACATCTCCTTCTGAGTCTTCGGCTCGCCGGCCTTGTCGGACGGCTTCGTGAACCGCGGGTCGTCCACGCGGTATGCCCACGTCTGGTGGATCACCACCTCGCTCGCCGGCGCGTGCTTCTTGATGTACTCGTACAGCGTCTTCATCCCGGGTTTGTAAGTCGCGAGGTCGTGGCTCTTGATGCTCGCCTGCTGGATGGTAATCACGTCCCACTTCTCGGCAACCAGTTCCTCCGCGAGGCTTTTGCCGGTGCCGTACAGCCCGGCCTTGTCCTTCGGATCTTTCTCGTGAGCGGTGATCTTGGCGAGGTGCTGGTCCGGCCCGCTGCCGCCGATGACACAGCGGTGGTGGACGATCGCGTTGCCGTCGGCCTCGACGATCTTGTCGAGGTACTTGGTCGCGTTCTGCGAGAAGCTGTTGCCGACGGTGAGCAACCGAACGGTCTTCTGCTTCGGCTTGTCCTGCGCGATTGCGACGACCGGCAACAACGCGAGACCGAGCAGCAGTAAGGCGAATCTGCGGGTGAGCATGGGCAGAACTCCGGAGATGGCGAGTGACTGGGTTGCTATAGCCTACCCTGGACGTGCAGGGACAGGTAACCGATTAACGGTGAGGTGCTGAAGGTCGTGGTTCAGTTTCACATCTTGTTCAACACAAGATCGACAACCCAGCAACCGCCAACGTGAACGCCGTTGGCATCGCGACAATGGTTGAGGATGTCGTCGTTGTCGCAGCCCGCATCTTGCAGGGCGTCCGCGAGAATCGGCATCGCGCTGAAATCGCGTGACTCGTACATCTGCTTCGCGATGGCGACTGCATCGGCGGTTAACCACTCGGGCTTAAACCGCAAGTTTGCGAATTGCGGCCAGTCGCGAACCTTGCTTCCTTCCTCCGACATCAACCAAGGTGGGTTCAGGGGCTGAAACGGATTCCCCAGGATGTCGTGTAGGAGTAAGGTCATCCGTGGGTCGATATGGTCAGCGGAAGCCCGGTTAAGGTGCCACAGAATGCTCGTGTTATTCGATGGGGAAGTTGTACACAACACCGCAACCGCTTCGGCCCACAGTTGTATCTCTGTCTCCGATTGGCACGAATTCAGCGGCCTCAACTCCTTTTTGATTAGCTCATAAACGGTTGTCAATTCCTGCTCGGTTGCCTCTCCGTCGGCAAAACGCTCTGCGATATCGAGAGCCTCGCGGTGGACAGCTTCCAAAAGCAGTCGTTGGTTACAGCGGCAGCACGCGACGGAAAAGAGCCGCAGCTTCCGACCGCTCATCTGAACATTGTTGAGCATCGTTTCCGCGTCTTCGCATGTCAGCCATTCCGCTTCGGTCATCGGTCGGCCTCGTCGGAAACCTCGCGTCTTCCGAGCCACGGGGTTCATCCCCGTGGTCTTAGGAGATGCAGACCACCACGGGGATGAACCCCGTGGCTCGCCACGACATCACCCCTTCTGCAGCAGTTCCATGAAGGCCACGGTGAACGTGGGCAGGTCGTCGGGTTCGCGGCTCAATGAATCTTATTCGCATATCGCCAGTTCTGTCGCGTGCGTTTTCTGAGCCGAACCTCTCCTCCCGCTCGCGTGTCAGTCCTACGCCTTTCGGCACCGTCGGCAGCGCCTGCCCTGGATTCACTCGTCGTGGAAAAAAGGCCGCACCCGCGGCCGGGCAGGATCTCCGGCAACACCCGCGGTCGCTCGTTGCGACCGGGAGATTCTGATTCCCATGCACAAGGTTCACGTCAACGTCGGCACCATCGGTCACATCGACCACGGCAAGACAACCCTCACAGCAGCGATTCTCGCGGTGCAGGCCCAGAAGGGTCTGGCAGTCGCCAAGAAGTACGCGGATGTCGCCAAGGGCGGCACCAAGCGGGACGAGACCAAGACGGTCACGATCATTGCTTCGCACGTCGAGTACGAGACGCAGACGCGTCACTATGCTCACGTCGATTGCCCGGGGCACGCGGACTACGTCAAGAACATGATTACCGGCGCGGCCCAGATGGACGGCGCGGTTCTCCTGATCTCGGCTGTCGATGGCCCGATGCCCCAGACGCGCGAACACGTTCTACTTGCCCGGCAGGTCGGCGTTCCGCATCTGGTCGTGTTCATCAACAAGGTCGATCTCGTGTCGGACCCCGACCTGCTCGAATTGATCGAGCTGGAGACCCGCGAGTTGCTCACGCGGTACGGCTTCAATGGCGAGTGCGTTCCGTTCGTTCGCGGCAACGCGAAGGGCGCTCTCGACAACCCGGGCGATCCGGAGTTCAGTGCCTGCATCGACGAACTGCTCGCGGCGCTGGATCAGCACGTTCCGGCTCCCGTGCGGGACGTGGAGAAGCCGTTCCTGATGGCGGTCGAAGGTGTCTACTCGATCGAGGGACTTGGCACGGTCGTCACCGGTCTCATCGCTCAGGGTCGGGTGGCAGTGGGTGACAAGGTGGAAATTCTCGGACTTGGCGAAGCCGTGGAAACGGTCGTCACCGGGGTCGAGCAGTTCCACAAGCCGTTGCCCTTCGCCGTGGCCGGTCACAACGTCGGCGTGCGGTTGCGTGGCGTGAAGGCCGATCAGGTGCAGCGGGGCCAGGTGCTCGCGGCACCGAAGTCGATCCGACCGCGTTCGCACTTCCTTGCGGAGATTTACGCTCTGAGCAAGGTGGAAGGCGGCCGACACACGCCGTTCTTCGGTGGGTACAAGCCGCAGTTCTACGTTCGCACGACGGACGTGACCGGCGTGGTTGCGTTGCCAGCGGAGATCGAGATGGTCATGCCCGGCGACAGCGCCCGAATTGAAGTGAACCTCGACCGGCCAATCGCGCTTGAGGCGGGCAGCCGGTTCGCGATCCGGGAAGGCGGCAAGACCGTCGGCTCCGGCGTCGTGAGTGAGGTATTTGGGTAGTACCGACGCGGAACGCGGAGTGCGGAGCGCGGAGTGAAGAACCGAAAACACTCTTCGTTCCGCATTCCGCGTCCCGCACTTCGCGTTGGAATGGTCGCCTCTTGCCTGCCGGTATACGATTGCAGCATGAACGAATGGCATCTCGCCCGCGGGTTCCGGTATGCGGGCATCGTTAGCGGCTTACGAACCGAACCGGACCGACGCGATATCGCCGTCGTAATTTGCGATTCCCCAGCCACAGCGGCGGGCGTGTTCACGCAAAACCGCGTGTGCGCAGCCCCCGTGCACGTCAGCAAGGCGAAGCTACCACGAGCCGACGCGCGTGCCATCGTCATCTGCTCCGGGAATGCGAACGCATGCACCGGCGAGCAAGGGATTGCCGACGCACACCGCATGGCCGAGCTTGTGTCGCTCGAACTCGGCTGCAAGCCGGAACAGGTGCTCGTCGCATCGACCGGCGTGATCGGCCGACCACTTCCGATGCCGATTCTCGAAGCCGGTGTCCCGAAGGCGACTCGTGAAGCCGTGCCGGGCCATGACGCGCTGAGCCACGCCGCTGCCGCAATCCTCACGACTGATACGGGCATCAAGATCGCAACCCGCGAACAGAACGGGTTCACGATCACCGGTTTCGCCAAGGGTGCGGCGATGATCGGCCCGAACATGGCGACCATGCTCGGCTTCGTTCTCACGGATGCCGCCGTTAGTGAAGCCGACCTGCACCATACCCTGAAGGCCGCCTGCGACCGCAGCTTCAACTGCATCTCGGTCGAAGGTCACACCAGCACAAACGACACAGTTTTCCTGCTCGCCAACGGCACAGGCCCGCAACTCATCGGCCCCGAGCTGGCTGCGTTTCAGGATGCGGTCATGAGCGTGTGCGTGGAACTCGCCCGCAAAATCGCCATCGACGCCGAGGGAGCACAGCACCTCATCAGCATCGAAGTGGAAGGCTGTCGCACCGATGCCGACGCGCGAACTGTCGCAAAGGCGATCGCCGAGAGTGCTCTGGTGAAGACGGCGGTGTACGGTGCCGACCCGAACTGGGGCCGCGTGGTTTCCGCTGCTGGCTACTCGGGCGTGCAGTTCGACGAGAAAGACCTCTCGATGTGGATGGGGGACATGCTCCTCTACCGTAGTGGAACTCCACTGCCGTTCGATACCGCGTCCGCATCGGCGTATCTGAAGCACAACCGCGAGGTACATTTCAAGCTGCGGTTCACGCTCGGCTCTGGACGTTGCACTTTCTACACCTGCGACCTGACCCCCGAGTACATTCGATTGAACGCGGATTACACGACGTGATGCGGTCGCCCCGCTGGGACGACGGCTAAACATAATGCAACCACTGATCGAACTGAACTCCGTCTCCCGCACGTTCGGCCCGTTCACGGCGCTGCACGAAGTTACCCTTTCGCTGCCTCCGGGGCGGATTGGGTTGCTCGGTCCGAACGGTGCCGGGAAGTCCACTCTCCTCAAGATCCTCATGGGGTTGATTCCACCGTCGTCGGGAACGGGTCGTGTTCTCGATCAGGAACTCGGTGGCGATGGCGACTCGGAAGGCAACTGGCGATTGCGGCGACTCATTGGCTTCATGCCCGAAGCCGACTCGCTCGTACCCGGTTTGTCGGGCGTCGAATACGTCAGCCTTGCGGGTGAACTCTATGGGATGCCACGACGCGAAGCCCAGCGGCGGGCACACGAAGTGCTGTCTTACCTGGAACTTGAAGAGGCCCGATACCGGCAAGTGCAGGACTACTCGGCTGGCATGAAGCAACGGGCCAAACTCGCACAGGCAATCGTTCACGATCCGCCCGTCCTGCTTCTCGATGAACCGACCTCCGGGCTCGATCCGGCTGGTCGCGATGCCATGTTGCGGCTGGTCGCGTCGTTGGCCACCGATCACGGGAAATCGGTGATCCTCTCGACGCACTTGCTCGCGGATGTGGAAGCAGTCTGCGAGCGAGTCGTCATCATGGCGGGTGGCCGCGTGCGAGGGCAAGGCACGGTGAGCGAGTTATGCGCCCGCCGGCAGGATCGCTACCGCATTCGCGTGCAGGGCGAGTTACCGCAGTTTCGCTCCGAGTTGTTAGCGCGTGAAGTCAAACTCCTTGCCGACGACGGACAGGGCGAATGGCGAGTCGCGGTGCCACCGGGGTGGACGAACCTGGCATTCTTCAAACTCGCCGAGGCGAGCCAAGCAGTCATTCGATTGCTGGTGCCCGACGACGAGACACTCGAAGAGTTGTTCCTCCGGACAGTGGGAACGTGATGGTTTTGGCGCCCCGATGGGGCGACAGCTAAATGGGTAATGCGTGGCTG
Organism: Planctomycetaceae bacterium; assembly: GCA_013823135.1. GTDB lineage: Bacteria > Planctomycetota > Planctomycetia > Gemmatales > Gemmataceae > Gemmata. Next base: position 169,281 of record PNLP01000004.1, on the reverse strand, counting down.
CTCAAACCGACACACTGCTTCGCTATCGACCGTGGCGTGGAACGCCCCACGGGCCGCTGTACGCCTCCGTTGCGATGGCGCGTGTGTCGATCAAGTTGATGATCCGTCGGCGGCTACTTTGGGGTCTGTTCGCCCTCGGCCTGCTCGTGTTCTTTTTCTTCTTCTACGCGCAGTACCTCGTCGTCTGGATCACCAACCAACTCGCGACCGAAACGGTGCGGTTCGCGGGCATCCCCGTGACCATTGGCAACCTGACGAAGTTCTTCGATAAGCTCGCCCTGAACGGAACCGCCCACACGTTTGGCAACTTCATCTGGTACCAGGGGTACGTGCTCGTCATCTTGCTCGCACTCGCGGGTTCCGTCCTAGTCGGCAACGATTTCTTTCACGGGAGCCTGCCGTTCTACCTCTCGAAACCCATCGGACGATGGCACTATGTACTTGGCAAGTGCCTTGCGATTGGCATCTTCGTGAACCTACTCGTCACGGTGCCGGCCATCGTATTGTGGGTCGAAGCGGGGCTCCTGTACGACTGGAAGACGTACTACCTCGATAACCTCGACCTCCTGCTCGGTGTGCTTGGGTACGGGCTTGTGCTCACGGTGACCCTCAGCTTGCTGGTCGTTGCAACGGCCGTGTGGGTTCGGCGTGCGGTGCCGATGGTCATGATCTGGATGGGGCTGTTCGTGTTCCTTCGGATGCTCGGCGATCAACTGGGCCGCGAGGTTGACCCCAGGTGGAAACTGATCGACCTGTGGAACAGCCTATACTTGTGTGGGCTGTGGTGCCTGGGTGCCGAGCACGCAACGATCCGACCCGCTCCGCAACCGGAGTTCTGGGAAGCGTGGGCGATGGTTGGTACCGTGTGTGGCGTCTGCTTGATTTATCTGCGGCGGCGTGTGCAGGCGGTGGAAATCATCAGTTGAGTCATGCGGGGTGCGGAATGCGGAGTGCGGAATTGAAGTCAGCAGACCCAGACGCCACAAGCGGATCGAATCCGGATTTCGATTCCGCACCCCGCATTCCGCACCCCGCATTTCCCGAACCGTTGCTTCTCTTCGAACAAGTGTCCAAGTGGTACGGGAGCGTGCTCGCCTTGAATCAGGTCACGCTGTCGCTCACTGGCGGTATCACGGGATTGGTCGGAGCGAACGGCTCGGGGAAGTCCACGCTCCTTCGCATGGCAAACGGTCAGCTGAAGCCGACGCTCGGCCGCGTCAGCGTTCGCGGAATTGATGCGTGGGACTGGCAAGCACGGCGACTCGTCGGCTATTGCCCCGATGTCGATGCGTTCTACGAAGATCTTTCCGGTCGTCGGTTCGTCTGGGTGATGGCGCGATTGTGCGGTTACACCCGTGCCGAGTCCACCCAGCGAACGGAAGACGTGCTGGAACGAGTCGGGATGCGTGATCGTGCTGACCGCAAACTCCGTGGCTACTCCAAGGGAATGCGGCAGCGTGTGAAGCTCGCACAGGCGCTGCTTCACGATCCGGAACTGTTGATTCTGGATGAGCCACTTTCCGGGATCGACCCCATCGGCCGGCAGGAACTGCTGGAGGTGTTCCAGTCCCTCGCGACACAGGGGAAATGCCTACTCATCTCGAGCCACGAACTCGAAGCGCTGGAGAAGTTGACGAACCACGTCGCCATCATGGCACGGGGGCGGATTGCAGCGGTGGGGACGCTGCCGCAGATCCGTGAACTGCTCGACGATCATCCACTCTCGGTCCGGATCGACGTGGACCGTCCACGCGACCTCGCCCGATTGTTGCTTGCGATTCCCGAGGTGCTTGCGGTGGATATCGGGAAAGCCCCGGAACCCGAGGGGTTGGTTGTGAAAGCCAGGAACCCGAAACGATTCTTTCAGACATTCTCGCGGCTCGTGATTGAGGAACAACTGGAAGTGCGTCGGTTGGAAGCACTCGACGAGTCCGCGCACGACATTCTCGGATATCTGCTCGGCGGATCGGGACGGACCTGATCGACTCGCTGGCGAGCTGAGCACCACGACACTCCACGGTTTCCGAATGCAACCCCGCGAACTTTCGATGACTGCCGAACATCCACCCAGCAGCGGCAGCGTGGTGACCGCGTTCGTCGTGTTGACTGTACTGTCGTTCCAGCGGCACTGGCGCGTTCGGCAAATGGGTTGGGTATCGGTTGGGTTGCTCGGGCTTGTTGTGGTGAGCGTGGGAATCGTAACAGCACGAGATCGCTGGGGACTCCCGGATCGACCTGTCCGACGCGACCTGACCCATCGCCAATTCGCCGAGCAACAACTTCTCCCCGGTCGCTATGACTCGAAACGATACGAGACAGTCCCGCTTCCCGGAGTTGCTCAGATTGCCCTACATGAAGTGCCGTCGCCGTTCGACCCCTTGAAGGACGGCATTCAGACGCTGATTCTCTCCATCCCCCAGGCGGTGATGGAGTCGGAAACATTCAAGGATAAATGGGCGTTCATGAACTTCTCGCGGTGGGTCATCCTCGGAGCGTATTTCGGATTCGTGTTGCCCATGTTCACGCTGGCTTACGCTTCTGCCGCATTCGGCACTGAGCGGGAATCGCGGTCACTCGTGTGGGTGATGACGAGGCCGATGCCGCGATCCGCAATCTACCTCGCGAAGTTCGTGGGCACACTGCCTTGGTGCGTGTTGTTCGCGCTGGGGGGCTTTGGCGCTCTGTGCTTGGCAGGTGGGGATTACGGTCATCGCGCGTTTCCGCTGTACTGGCCCGCTGCCGCTGCCGGGACGGTCGCGTTCTCGGCACTCTTCCATCTGGTAGGCGCGTTGTTCCGGAGGCCCGTCGTGGTGGGGTTGGTGTATGTCTTCTTCTTCGAGGCATTGGTTGCCGCATTGCCGGGAAGTTTGAAGTTACTGAGTCTCACCTTTTACTCTCGTTCTCTCATGTATAATGCGGCTACGGAGGTAGGATATCCGGCCGGGATGATGGATTTTTCGCAACCCGAGTCATCATCCACCGCCTGGTTCGTTCTTGGAATTGCCACAATTAGCCTGACCGTGTTGGGGACGTGGTTGTTTGCACGGTTGGAATACCGTGACGACGTGTAGGAGACGTGTCACAGTCTTCCAGGCGATGGTCATAGATCAGTTCCATCCAAAGTTATTTCATCGTTGCAGACAACCTGACGATGAAGTCAGTCGAGGTTTCGCCCAATGCCAACGTCCAATATGGATTTTGCCAGCCCACCGGCGCATGGCTACCGAGGCGATCCGGAAGCGTCCGCTCCACTCACACGTCCGCGTGGCCTCGTCGTTGCGATCAGTCGGCAGGCTGGGGCGCGTGGCGGAACCATCGCACAGAAAGTCGGCGAATTGCTAGGTTGGCAAGTCTTCGACAACGAAACTCTTGACTACTTGGTGGAAGACGACACGGCGCGGGCGCAGTTTCTCGCTGATCTCCCGAACGGCTCCAAAGCATGGGCTGCAGCACACCTGATACAACTCCAGCGGCAAAAACGAGTTACCGCTGAACCAGGGACGCTCGCGATGATCGAATTACTCCTCGCGGTGGCCGCCCGAGGGGATGTGGTGATTGTCGGCCGAGGTGCGGGTTATCTGCTTCCTATCGAGACAACGATCCACGTTCGGATCGTTGCGCCACCGGAATCGCGGATCGCATACTTCGCGCAGTGGCTTCGGTTGAGTCGCGAAGAAGCTGCCATCGAGGTACGGGCACGGGACCAACGCCGCGCGGAGTACTTGACGTCACTCGGTGGTGATCCGACCGACCTGACGGCTTACGACATGGTCGTGAATGCTCAGCGCCTGGGAATCGAGGGGACGGCCCAATTCATTGGTTGGGCCGTACGCACAAAGCAGATGTTTGCTGAGATCCGCGAATCGGAAGAGGTGAGAGGTCTCGACGCAATTCCGGGGGCATGACTTGGAAGTCAGGTCCCCAATGTTCAGGACACGTTAGGCTCATGTCAGCAGCATTCACGATGTTCGAGTCGGCCACCCGAACACTCCGCCCGAGCACCGCAGTGGTGCTCGGTTCGGGACTCGGTGGCGTCACAATGGGGTTCAAGGAAGCTGCCAGTGTCGCGTTCGTGGATGTGCCCGGCCTCGTTTCGACGACCGTTCAGGGGCACCAGAGCCGGATCGCGGTGGGTCACTGGAATGGAACGCCCGCGCTCTTGTTCTTCGGGCGACTCCACTTCTACGAAGGGCACACACGTGAGACGGTAACTGCTCCCGTCCGCATCGCTGCGAGTCTGGGAGTGAAGAGATTGGTTCTCACAAACGCCGCGGGTGGGTTACATCCTTCGCTGCAACCCGGCTCGCTCATGGCGATCCGCGGGCACATCAAGCTTGTCGGGGGTGATGCCTGGAAGTCCCTTGCCAGTGGCTCGGGCGTGCGAACCCCGTACTCGGCGGGTTTACTGAAGAGAATGCCCGACTTACTCGCCGGGATTTACGCGGCACTTACAGGACCGTGTTACGAGACGCCCGCCGAGATTCGAGCGATGGCGGCCTGTGGGGCCGATGCGGTGGGCATGTCTACGGCTCTTGAAGCCGAGGCTGCTGCGGAAGTGGGTCTGGAAGTTGCGGCAATCTCGTGCGTCACGAACAAGGCTGCGGGCATCAACTCAGGCACGCTCGATCATGCCGAGGTTCTGGTGAACGCGAAAATGGCTGTTGAGCGTCTAGCCGCGTTGCTTCAAGAGCTTATTTGATTGTGCAGGCGTGGCAGTCCATGCCACGCCTCCTCATTCCTACCCTTCCTATGCAACCTTCTTCAAGAAGGTTACACGGCCTGTCGCAACCCACTCGACCACGATGATGTTGCCGTCCTTGTCGAAGCACGCGTCGTGCGGGTGAACGAATTTGCCGGCGACCCATTCCTTTGGCTGGCTGCGGATCTTGAACCCATCGAGTACCTTCTTCCGCCACTCCGCGTCGTCACCGAGATGCACGATCGGTTTGTTTTCCTTGTCGAGAATGCTCACGCGGGCGTGTAAATCCGGGACAAGAAGCACGTCGCCGTGTGTCTTGGCGTGTGCCGGGAACAGCACCAGTTCCTTTGAGATGGACGCCGACAGAGCCTTGCCTTCAAGGTCGAACCACTGCAACCGCGCGTTCGCACGGTCGCAAACCACGAGCACGGGCTTCTCCTTGTTGCGTGTGTCGAGCCACTGACCGTGAGGGGTCGCGAGCTTGCCCAGCGCGTTACCACTGCCGCCAAACACCTTCACCAACTTGCCGTCCTTGTCGTAGTTCAGCATGTAGTTCGAGCCGTAACCATCGCCGACGTTGAAACCGCCATCCGGGAGCCAGCAGATGTTCGTGGGGTTGAAGTTGGGACTCACGGTTTTTTTGAGATCCTTCGCGTCCGGCCGTGGTTCGTATTCCTTGCACTCGGGGCGTCCCTTTTCCCAGACCACCTTCCCTTTGAGGTCGGTCTTCACCAGCTTCATCTTCGGCGTCCATGTGTTGGACAGATAGATGAACTCGTCGCTGCCTTCCTTGCGAATTTCGATCCCGTGGCCACCGCCGTGCCACTCCTTGCCGAACGAGCGAACAAACTTCCCCTTCGGATCGAACACCAGTACAGTGTCCATTTGTTTGCCGACACCTTGATGCGTGATGTAAACCAGCCCCTCGGAATCGGTTGTCACATTGTGTGTTGTCTGCCAGGCATAGTCCTTCGGTAACTCACCCCAGTTGTGGATGCACTGATACTTGTGTTCCCCACTCCCAACGACCGGGGTCGGGTCTTCAGCTTTGCGAGTCATGCCAAGCAGGAGGGGGCCACTTGTGGCGACGGCAGCAGATGCAAGAAACTCGCGACGGTTCATCGGGAGAAACTCCAGGAACGAGAGGGTGTGGTGTGAGTCGGCAGTCAAAGTGCGATGAAGTGTACGAAACGTCTCTCGCAGACGCAAATGCCCAGCGAAAATCACCGTCCGAAGGGGACTAACGCTTGGCGGAACGCAACGACATCGGGATAACGGTCGGGAGCCTTCTTCGCCAGTGCACGATGGATCACCTCGCCAAGCGCGGGTGGTAGATCCGGACGGCGTGCGCACAGTTGCACCGGCTCCTTGTTCAGGATGGTGAGGAGTCCACCGGGCATTGGTGGAAGGTCGAAGACCCAACTCCCCGTCAGCATGTGGTAGAGCATCGCTGCGGTGCTGTACTGGTCGGCGGCAGGCATCACTTCGCGATAGTTCGTGATCTGCTCAGGTGGCATGTAGGCAGGCGTGCCGCCCAGGTCGCCCAAGTGAGTCAAACCGCTGATCTGGCTGGCCCGGTAAACACGGGCGAGTCCGAAGTCCGCGAGTTTCACCTGTCGTTTGCCGTCGGGTAATTCGGCGAGGAGGATGTTCGCCGGTTTGATGTCTCGGTGAACCAAACCACGGGCATGGGCGTGTGCCAGAGCGTCGAGAACCTGGATAGCAAGGCGAATCGCGGTCCGCAATTCTACCCGGGGCCGTTCCTGTAGCACCTTCGCGACATCCGTGCCGCCAACATGTTCCATCACAAAGTAGAGCAATCCTTCCGACTCCCCGGTCTCGTGGAACTTCACGATGTTCGGGTGATCGAAGCGGCCAAGCGTGTCGGCCTCGCTCAGAAATTGTGCCGTTACCGTCGGGTTACTGGCCTGCGCAGGGTGGATCGTCTTGACTGCGACCTGGAGGCCGTCGTGTTCCCGCTTTGCGAGGTACACGATGCCCATGTTCCCGCGGCCTATTTCGCGAATGAACCTGTAGCCTGGGATGTCCTGCCCAGTTGTTTTGCTTGGCATCACAATCGGAGGAACGGTCGGTTCCTTCCGAACGACACCCTTGAGCTGTTCGGGGTCATAGTTCAGCGGGAGATCGAGGTCCGCCTGCGTCTCGCCTGCATCGGTACGGAAACTCGGATAAGGGCTGGTCGGATGCTCAACGCGAACAGTGATACGAGTGTGCCCCGCACGGATCTCATCGCCGTCGTCGAGGTCCACGACCTCGACTTTCTTGCCATTCACGAACGTCCCGTTTCGACTACCCATGTCAGTCAGTCGGCAACGCGGCGGGTTAACCTCGACGAGAAAATGGACTCGGGAAAAGAACGGATCGTCTTCCGGGAAGCGTGCGTGTGCATTGGGCGAGCGCCCCACGAGGAAGACATCGTGTCCTTCAAACGTGAAGGCACGTCCGTTGAGTGGACCGCTCGTAACGGTGAAGGTGATGAGCATCGGCTGGTCAGTACGCGGCGCGAGGATCTTTCCCTAATCATCCTCAACTGGGCGACTTCCGTCAACCGCACCTCTCGAACGAAGTGTACTTCGTGTGTGCCATAGCTTTCCGGAGTAAACGTTTGCTGGAATGCAAGCAGGATGTGTGCTTCTCATCGATTCCACGCAAAACTCCCACCCATCCGTGGAACCGTACTGGAAGCGATGACTTGTCTGGAAGAAAGAATATAATAACGATGCCATTCGCCGCATCACACGACAAACAAATCGTTTGCGATTTTCTACGGCATTTCATGCCACACAGAACTGCCGAGCACTCCGGAAACCATTGGCACGCACAGCCTCGCACTTCCGTCGGCGCTCACCTCCTGCAATCGGGATAACTAAACCGCGTGTGGTGTGTCTGGACCCTCCCAGTTCAGGGCAAGTCCCAGACTTTCACGGTACCGTCGGCACCAGCCGAGATGAGTGCTTTCCCATCAGAGGAGAACCCGATTCCAAACACCGGCCCATGGTGGCCCTTGAAGGTACGAATTGCGCCGCCATCGACTACCGACCAGATGCGGACCGTTCCATCCTCGTGCGCGCTTGCCATTCGGACCGCCGAGCGATCGAAGGCAATGGCCAACGCTCCACCCGCAGCCTCGAACTTCGCCAATTCTGTGCGGGATGCGAGGTTCCACCACCGCAAACCAGTGCCCGAGAGTGCGGCCGCAATCTTTGTACCGTCTGCCGAAATTGCGAGTTCGCGGACTCGATGCTTGTCCGTGGCGATCGTGCCAATAGGCGCGGAGGTGTGCCAGTTGGTCAACTGGATCAGACCGTCATCGCCAGCGGAAGCGAGCGTTTTCCCGTCAGGCAGGAACGCCAGCGACTGAATCCGGCGAGTGTGGCGCTTGATGACTCGAACTGGCTTTCCATCCGGGACCGACCATAACTGGATGGTCGTGTCGCCACCGGCCGATGCCAATGTCTTGCTGTCCGGTGAAAACGCCACACACTCGACCGACTTCTTGGCAGCATCTATGGCAGTTGCCTGAGTCCCAGACGCGACCTTCCAGAGTCGAACGCTGTGGTCGAAGCTACACGTGGCAAGCCACTGTCCGTCAGGCGAAAATGCAAGACCGGTTACCTTTGCGGAATGACCCTCCAGTGTGAATCGGGTGGAGTTCGTTGCTACGTCCCAGATGCGAATGGTGGGGGATTCGCCCGCTGCAGCGATAGTCATCCCGTCAGGTGACACTGAGACCACCTGAACGACGCCACTCCCGCCACCGAGGGAAACCCGATGCTGACCTCGTGGCCAGAAGGCCCAGGCGAGCACACTCGTCAACGCGACGGCCGCGAGGAATGCGACCGGCCATGTATACCGGCCATTCGAAGAGATAACCGGCTTCTCAGACATCAGGATACTCGCGGCGCTGCAAAGCTATGTGCTGAAATACAACCTGGGAATACATTGTAATACTAAATTGGTCGCACCGTGTCTGCCTTCTTTCCCGGCGGTGTATCATGGAGAGTGTCGCCGAACGAAGCACGGGGAACGCAGGATGCTCCGCGAGGAACAAATCGACATCCGCCGCCAGCGGGCCAAGGCGGGCAAATTTCAGATCGAAAACCTCGGCAAGAACCGCGTCTTCTCCGACTACCGAATCACGAATCCCGATTCGGGCGGGCAGTACACTGTCACCGTTCGAGGCTTCGAAGTGGGCGATAACGCCTGCACATGCCCCGATTTCAAGGCGAACACACTTGGCACCTGCAAGCACGTCGAAGCCGTGCTTGATCAACTCAAGGATGAATTGCCAGCGCACCTTCAGAAAAAGAAAGCCGCAGTCACACGGCCCGAGATTTACCTTCACTACGGTGAACAGCTCTCGCTTGGCATTCACCTGCCACCTCGTAACTCGGACAAGCTTACACGCCTGGCCAACTCCTATTTCGATGAGAATGGATTGTGGTCGGGGAAAGGGCGATACCAGGAACTTACCGACGACGTGGAACGCCTTCCCGAAGCGGTCACGTTCTTCTCGGATGCATTGGAATTCGTCAGTGTCGAGATCGAGCGCTCGGAGATGCTTGCCCGCGAGCAGGAGTGGCTTGCCCAACTCGACGCGGGGACTCTCGACCTGAAACTGCTGACGGTTCCGCTGTACGACTACCAGGCCCGCGGGGCGTTGTTCCTTGCGTGTCGAGGTCGGAGCATCCTCGGCGACGACATGGGTCTGGGCAAGACTGTGATGACACTCGCGGCCATCGAGTTGTTGGCACGCGAGCGCGGTGTGCAGAAGGTTCTGGTGGTTGCCCCGTCTTCGGTGAAATACCAGTGGGAAGGCGAGATCCAGAAGTTCACGGGCCGCCCAGTTCAGATCATCGAAGGTGGTCCTGAAGACCGCCGCGACCAATACACACAACCGACTTTTTACCGACTCGTGAACTACGAACAGGTCGTTCGGGATCGCGAGGCCATCAACGCATGGAAGCCCGATCTGGTCGTGCTTGACGAGGCTCAACGGATCAAGAACTGGGAGTCGAAGACCAGCAAAGAGGTGAAGAAACTCCGCAGCCGCTACGCAATTGTGCTCACCGGAACACCTCTGGAGAACAAGCTTGAGGAACTCTATAGCATCGTGCAGTTTGTCGACGAACGACGATTCGGCCCCGCGTTCCACTTTCTACACGAGCACCGTGTTCTCGACGAAAAGGGGAACCTCAAGGGTTACCGGAACCTTGACAAAATCCGTGAGCGATTGGCTCCGATCTTCCTCCGTCGGACACGTGGCGAAGTGCTCACCCAGTTGCCTCTGAGGACAGACAACACCATCTTCGTGGAACTCGCACCCGAGCAGCGCACTCCTTACGAAGAACAAAGAATCACGCTTGCCCGGTTGCTTCAAAAAAACTACCTCACTGACCTGGATCGAAAGCGGATACTCGCATCGGTTGTAAACATGCGAACGATCTGCGATAGCCTGTACTTGTTCGACAGGCAAACTCGCATATCGCCCAAACTTGACGAGTTCGAGCTGTTAATCCCAGAGGTCGTCGGCAACACGTCGAGCACTGCCGATGTGGTAGATCTTTCGCCGATGCCTCACAAAGCCGTTGTCTTTTCACAATGGGAGACGATGATCTTCGAGGCGGCGCGAGTGTTGGATGGCCTCGGCATCGGGTACGCAGTCCTCCACGGCGGTTTAACTGGCAAGGACCGGAAGGAAGCTATGGAGAGGTTCAAGGCCGATCCGGCGTGTGTGGTCTTCCTCAGCACTGATGCAGGTGGCACGGGGTTGAACCTGCAGGCGGCGGACACGGTCATCAACCTGGAACTGCCCTGGAACCCTGCCGTACTGGAACAGCGGATCGCGCGAGTCCATCGCATGGGGCAAAGTCGTCCTGTGCGAGTCGTCAACTTCGTGACGCGTGGCACCATTGAAGAGAAGGTACTTCGGACGTTATCAACCAAGCAGGCGCTTTTCGCCGGGGTCTTCGAAGGCGATGCCGACGAAATCCCGTTTGGGGCCGTCAACAGCTCCGGCTTTCTCGATTCAATGCGGGAGCTTGTTGATCCCGGCGCAGAAGGGACACCGGAAATCACTGTTCCAGGGCTGCCCACGGCCACTTTGCCCGCGGATGTCACGATTTGGCACGGTGCCGCGCAATTTGTGGAAGGGATGTGCGTGGCGCTCTCGAACCCGGCCACGCTGAGCCAGATTTCCCCTGAATTGCGGGAACAACTTCACGTCGCGGCCTTGCGTTTAGCCCAGCAAATCAAGCCAAACAGCCCAACCTGACGAATTCTCATTCTTCTTGGTACGGACTGTGCAACCCTTCATTTCGACAAGCGACCCGCTGCGAACCAGTGGGCCATCATCAGGAATGGAGGATTCGCAATGAACATTAAAACTATTGCCGTGGTTGCAGCGGTGGCTGCCGGCACATTTGGTTTCGCTGAGCGTGCCGACGCACAGTTCCGTCGAGGTCGGGCTTATTATCCCACCTATTCGAATTCGACGGGCGTCGGTGTCTATTCGTCCACGCCTGTGCTTTCATCTGGCATTTATACATCCAATGGCGTCGTGATTCCTTCGGGCGGCGTCATACAGGCGGGTGTCAATTCATCTTATTACGGATCGCCGTATGCCAGTAATTATTACAGTCCCTATGGAAGCAACTACTACAACGGCGGTAACTATCATCAAGGTTACTACAACGGTGGGGTTTACAATTCGGGGTACAATAACCTCTACGGTGGCCCGCGGTATGGGCTGAACGTCGGCACTTCGGGTGCCTACTATGGCGGTCGTCGATTCGGCCGCTGGTGATCTGCGTGTGGGAATCTCAGTAACGCAACGGGCGGCGAGTCACGACTCGCCGCCCGTTCTCGTTATTGGTGCTTGCGTCGCGATCAGTCGCATCCGAGAATTCCAGCACCAACACCCACCACAGCGAGGCTCCTACAAATGAGTCGTTCCGTGCTGACTGCTCCCGTGTTTATCGTGTGTGTAATCGCTTGCGGGATTGTTGCTGAGGAGAAAAGCAAGGACGAGTTGTTCGTTGCGAACCCACTCACCGAGAAGGGGAGTTTTACTCCTGGCATCGAGGGGCCAGTGTGCGATGCCGAGGGGAACGTCTACGTCGTGAACCTCAAGAAAAACGGCGACATCGCGAAGGTAGCGCCCGACGGCAAGATCGAAGTGTTTGTGGAACTCCCCGGAAAGAGTGTTGGGAACGGTCTCGTATTCGACAAGAAGGGGATGATGTATGTCGCCGACTACACCGGTCACAACATCCTTCGGATCGACCCGAAGACCAAGAAGATTGACATCTTCGCACACGAAGCGAGCATGAACCAACCGAACGACCTGGCGATTGCACCAGACGGCACGCTCTACGCCAGCGATCCCAACTGGGACAAGAGTACCGGACAACTGTGGAAAATCAGCACCGACGGAAAGATCACGAAGATCGCAACCGACATGGGCACGACAAACGGCATTGACGTGAGCCCGGATGGAAAGACGCTCTACGTCAACGAGAGCGCACAACGAAATGTCTGGTCGTTCCCCATCAAGGCAGACGGCACACTCGGCGAAAAGAAACTGCTCAAGAAATTTGAGGATCACGGATTTGACGGAATGCGATGTGATGTGGACGGGAACATCTACATCACTCGCTACGGAAAGGGAACGGTCGTCAAGCTGTCACTCGAAGGGAAGGTTTTGAAGGAGATCGACGTTCTCGGAAAGCAACCGAGTAACATCTGCTTCGGTGGGCCTGACGGCCGAACAGCGTATGTCACCGAAGTGGAACACAAACGGGTCGTGCAGTTTCGCGTGGATAAGCCGGGGTTGGCGTGGGAGCGACTGCCCAAGAAATGAGTCGAACTCAGCGATCACTGAGATTCATGACGTGGACCAAAGGCACATCCCCTCGGTCCACGGAATCGTTTAACCAAACTCATGGCTTCGGTGCCGGGGTCTTCTTCTTGGGTTGCCCAAGGATCGTCTCCGCTGGATCTGGATCGGGTACTTTCAGCGAGGTGCGTAGTCGAGCCAGTTCTTCTTCAAGTTCCTTCTGCACCTTCGCGTAGTCAGGCTTGCCGTAAACACTGGTCATTTCCTGAGGGTCAGTTTTGAGGTCGAACAACTCCCAGTAGTCCGCCGGCGTTTCGTAGAAGCGAACCAACTTGTAGCGGTCTGTGACGACCCCGTAGTGTTTGCGAACGGAGTGCGGGCCGGGATACTCGTAATAGTGGTAGTAGAAGCTCTTGCGCCAGTCGGCGGGTGTCGCACCCTTCAGGACTGGAACGAGGCTACGCCCCTGCATCTCCGCGGGCACAGGCACGCCTGAGGCTTCGAGGAACGTCTCGGCGAAGTCGATGTTGCTCACAATGTCGCCGTTTACGCTTCCGGGTTTTGTGACGCCGGGCCACTTCACGAGCAACGGCGTACGCAGTGACTCTTCGAAGATCCATCGCTTGTCGAACCAGCCGTGCTCGCCGAGGTAGAACCCCTGATCCGACGAATAGACCACGATCGTGTTCTCAGCGAGCCCTTCCTTGTCGAGATAGTCGAGCACGTTGCCGACGCTCTCGTCGACTGACTTGATGCAGCCCAGATAGTCGTGCATGTAGCGGTTGTACTTCCAGCGTATGAGATCCTTCCCTTCCAGTTTCGCCTCGCGGAATTTTGCGTTCCGTGGCTCGTAGTAGGCGTCCCATTCCTTCTTCTGCTCGGGCGTCAGGGCGCCGGGTGTTACGAGCTTGAGGTCGCGCTGAGTCATGGTCTTGGCGATGGTCATATCTTGCGTGCGCTCGGCGACCCCGCGACCGGCGTAGTCGTCGAACAACGTTTCTGGCTCTGGATACTTGCGGTCCTTGTCATGTCCGAGATACCGCAGGGCTGGTTCCCATTCGCGGTGAGGTGCCTTGTGCTGACACATCAGCACGAACGGCTTGTTCTTGTCGCGGTTCTTCAGCCAGTCGAGCGAGGTCTGCGTGATGATGTCCGTGACATATCCGGTGTGTTTCACCTGCTTGCCGTTATCATTCATTAACGGGTTGTAGTACGCCCCCTGGCCGGGCAGGATGTGCCAGTAGTCGAAGCCAGTCGGCTCGGACACCAGGTGCCATTTGCCGACCACGGCTGTCTGGTATCCAGCCTTCTGGAGCAACTTCGGGAACGTGACCTGCGAGCCATCGAATTTGCTGTTCGAATTATTGTAAAAGCCGTTCAGGTGGTTGTACTTTCCCGTGAGCACGCAGGCACGGCTCGGTCCGCAGATCGAGTTGGGGACGAGACACCGATCGAAGCGCATCCCGCCAGTGGCGATGCGGTCCAGGTTGGGTGTTTCGATGAGCTTTCGCGGGTTGCCGTAAGCGCTGATGGCTTGATACGCGTGGTCATCGGAAAAGATGAACACGATGTTCGGTTGTTTCGGCTTGGGCGTGTCAGCGGCATGTGTGGGCGTGATCCACGCCAGGCAGGCGACGACTATCAGCCAGCAGCGCTTGGCCATGAAGAGGCTCCAGGAGGGTAAGAACAAAGTCGCACCCAGGGTAGCTGAGTGCAAAGGAACAGGCTACTTCGCCAGCAACTCGCGGCCGATCTCACCGGCTTTCTTCAACGCGTCGGGGAGCTTGCTCGCATCCTTGCCGCCGGCTTGGGCCATGTCCGGCTTACCGCCGCCGCTGCCGCCAATGATCGTCGCCACTTGTTTCACGATGTCGCCGGCCTTCATGCCCTTCTTCACGAGATCGCTGGTCAATGCAGCGATCAGCGGCACCTTCCCTTCGTCCTCCGTCCAGCCGAAGACGATGAAGGCGGAAGCATTCTTCTGGCGAATGCGGTCGATCTGCGTGCGAACCGCATCGACGCTCGTGCCCGCCGGGAGTTGTGCCACGATCAACTTTGCGGTGCCCACTGTCGGCGCTTCTTCGAGCAACTTATCGACCACACCCGCAAGTTGCGCGGCCTCGGCCTTCTTCAACTGGGCCTGCAACTTCTTTACTTCATCCTGCAAGCCCGCAACGCGGGTGGGTAGTTCGTTCACCAAGCACTGGAACGTTCCCGCGAGTTCATCGACGACCGTGCTGCGGTTCTGGATGTCGTCGTAAGCCGGTTTGCCTGTGATTGCGGTAATGCGGCGTATCCCCTTCGCGACACCTTCCTGAGCGACGATCTTGAAGAACCCGATAAGCCCCGTTCGCGGCATATGCGTGCCGCCACAGAACTCGGTTGAGTTATCTGCATGTACCTTGTCCGGGGTCTCGGCACCGATCATCACCACGCGAACGGGGTCGGGGTACTTCTCGCCGAACACAGCCCGCACGCCGGGGAGTTCCTTCGCCTTCGCGAGCGGCATCTCGATCGCGGTAACCGGCAGATCGATCGCGACCTGACGGTTCACGCGACGTTCAATGTCGCGGAGTTGCTCGGCAGTGATTGGCTTGTCGTGGCTGAAGTCGAACCGGGTCTTTTGTTCATCGACGAGCGAACCCTTCTGTTCGACGTGCGAACCGAGGATTTGCTTGAGTGCGAGGTTCAGCAAGTGTGTGGCGGTGTGGTTCCGCATGATGTCCACGCGACGGATGGTTCCCTGTACAAGCTCAACGGTGTCGCCGATCGACAGTTCGCCGTCGTGGAGAATACCAACGTGGAGCACCGTCTCGCCGAGTCTTTGCGTGTCGGTGACCTCGAAGTCGGCGCCGGATGCCGAACGCATGGTGCCGGTGTCGCCGACCTGCCCGCCCTGTTCGCCGTAGAAGTTCGTGCGATCAACGAGCAACGCCACTTCCTCACCCGCCACGAGTTTGCCGCTGCGAACGACCTCGTGATCTTTCACCCAGCCGAGCACCTTCGCATTCACCGCCGCGAATTGGAACTTGGGCGAATCGTCAGTCCGTGGTAAGTCGCCCTTCACTGCCGTGACCGTGAATTTCTTCTGCGTTCCGCGTGATCCATCCTGAGCGCGTTTCATCTCCTCTTCAAAGCCGGGCACGTCAACTGTCAGACCCTTTTCCTGAGCCATCTGAAGCGTGATGTCGATGATGACGCCATAGGTGTCATGGAGCTTGAACGCTTCCTCGCCATTCACCTGAGTGCGGCCCGTCTTGGCCATGTCCGCGGCGATCTTGTCAAACAACTTGATGCCGCGTTTCAGCGTGCGAAGGAACGCGACTTCCTCGTCGTAGATCATGTCGCGGACTTTTTGCGGGTCGCGTTTCAACTCCGGGAACGCGCCGCTGAAATGCTCCACAACCGTCGGCACGAGCATGTGCAGGAATGGCTCGGTCGTGCCGAGAACCTGTACTCCATAGCGTTCGGCACGGCGGAGAATGCGCTTCAGTACGTAATCGCGGCCCAGGTTGCCGATCACAGCACCGTCGGTGAGCGCGAACGTCAGCGTACGGATGTGGTCGCCGATCACGCGGTACGCGGTGTCCTTCAGGTTTTCGAGGATGCCCGTGTACGGCTCAGGGGCTCTCGTCACCTTCTGAATCGCTTCGAAGATCGGTGTGAACACGTCCGTGTCGTAGTTGCTGTTTTTCCCTTGCAACACCGAACAAATTCGCTCGAAGCCCATGCCCGTATCGACGTGCTGGGCCGGCAACGGCGTGAGACTCTGATCCTCATTGCGGTTGAACTGGATGAACACGAGATTCCAGATCTCGATGACCTTGTCCGTGCCGCCATTTACGAGCGGACCGCCACTCTTGTCGGGCGTCCGGTCGATGTGAACTTCGGTGCACGGTCCGCACGGTCCGGTGTTCCCCATCTCCCAGAAGTTGTCCTTCTTGTTGCCGAGGTGGATCTGCGCTTTCGGCACGCCCACAGCTTCCCAGTAACTCGCGGCCTCGTCGTCGCGGGGAATGCCGTTGGCCGGGTCGCCCTCAAAAACGGTGACGTGCAATCGCGTTTTGTCGAGCTTCCACACTTCGGTGAGGAGTTCCCAGGCCCAGGCGATGGCTTCCTTCTTGAAGTAATCGCCGAAACTCCAGTTCCCGAGCATCTCGAAGAACGTGTGGTGATACGTGTCCTTGCCGACGTCGTCGAGGTCGTTGTGCTTGCCGCCAGCACGGATGCACTTCTGAGTGTTCGCGACACGCTTCGACTTCGGCGTTTCCTGGCCGAGGAAGTATGGCTTGAACTGGTTCATCCCGGCGTTTGCGAACAGCAATGTTGGGTCGTCGTGTGGCACCACCGGCGACGACGGGATGTTGGTGTGCCCGTACTTCTTGCAGAAGAAGTCGATGAACTGCTGGCGAATCTCTGTCGAGGACGGCATGGCTGGCTCACGGTTTAGCGGTAGTCCCAGCGGGACCACTGCGAACCGCGGCCCCGCGATACTTGAAAGGACACGAATTTGCAAAGAAAGTTCAAGGGGTCAGCGGTGAACGGCCGCGTAGACCTCGCGAAGCGGCACGCCCTGCTCGCGTGCGACTCGGGCGCAGTCCTCGTATTCCGGTGTCACGATCGAAAACCCGTCCGCACGCCAGCCGCGTTTTGCCTTCACCGGACCCCACGGCGTTTCAACAGTTACGGATTCTCGCTGCAACTTCGAGCGTTCCGCAGTGTGCTTGCGGATCCCGAATGTGCCAGTCTCGCGGAAGATGATCGCTTCCAGTGCGGGCACATGTGAAGGTTCGCAAATCACCGACACCATGAACCCCGGTCGACCCTTCTTCATCTGCCCATGCACGACGAACACGTCCAACGCCCCCGCCGCGAACAGTCGCTCGTTGCAGTGTGCGATCACCTCGGGAGGAATGTCGTCGAGGTTCGTTTCGAGCACGGTCACGGTGTCGGTTTCCAACCCTCGCGGGCGCTCGGGCTCGGACGATCCAACCAGCAGCCGCAAGATGTTCGGGCGGTCGATGAAGTCCTTCGAGCCAGCGCCGTGGCCGATCCTTTCAACCGTCATTTCTGGCGATGTTGTGTACGCGGTGGCGATGCTCGTGAGGATCGCGGCTCCGGTTGGTGTCGTGAGCTCGAACTCGACTTTCGAAGTGGCGAGCGGGACGCCTTTGAGGAGTTGTAGCGTACCCGGTGTTGGAACGGGCATGATCCCGTGGGCGCCCTTCACAGTGCCGGTGCCGGTGGGAACGGGGGAACTGGTGAAGCGTTCGACGCCGAGCAGATCGAGCCCCACAGCAGCGCCGACGATATCCGCGATGCTGTCGAGCGCGCCGACCTCGTGAAAGTGGACGCGCTCTAGCGACATTCCGTGCGCAGCGGCTTCTGCAACGGCGATTTTCTGGAAGATCGCGGTCGCGAGTTCACGCTGCTTTGGCGTGATCGCTGCGCGCTCAAGTATCGCGAGAATATCGGGCAAAAAGCGGTAATCTTCCTGATCTGCGGCTTCGATGTTCGCTTTCGTGGCGGCAAATCCGCACCGCTTCACGCGCTCGATTTCCAGCTTGATTGGCAACCCGAGTGAGTCAAGAGCGGCGTGAATCGCCTCAGCCGGAACTCCGGCATCAAGGACCGCTCCCAGAACCATGTCGCCGCTAATACCACTGAAACAATCGAAATGCGCAACCTGCACAGCAAACCCTCGAAGACAGGAACCGGCAACGCGACCACTCACACGCCATTCTCGGCGATGTCTTTAATCAAGGTGCGCGCGGCCTTGTATGCCATCCGCACGGACATCGCCCGGCCTTCGATTTGGTCCGGCGTAAACGGGCGTGCTGGGTCCGCAACGGAAAGCCCGGCGAGTTGCAGTGTGAGCGGCAACAGTTTCATGAACTCGGTCATGCGGTTCTGTTTGACCTCGGGACTCACTTGTTGGTCCACGGCGATGCCCTCGTTGCGAACGTGCGACGTGATTGGCCACGACCTGTAGCCTACCGCGACGGAGCCGAGATGTCACCTTGGTGAGACCGCGAAAGTGCTGAACCAATCCGTCTGCCAATGTAAAACCCCCGGCGAACCGGGGGCTGAGTTGACAGGCGACTCAATCCTTCTTGAACTTCTCTTTGAGTTCTTTGAGTTTCTCGGGGTCGAAGCCGCCTTTGCCAAACTTGTCGCCGAACTTTTCTTTGAGTTCTTTGAGTTTTTCGGGGTCCAAACCACCCTTCCCGAACTTTTCTTTGAGTTCTTTGAGTTTCTCGGGGTCGATGTTCTTGAACTTCTCCTTCAACTTCTCGGGGTCAACCTTGCCCCCGAACTTGCCGCCGAATTTTCCTGCACCGAATCTGCCGCTGGTTGCGTCGGGCTTTTTCGCCTCGGCGGGGCGTGGTGCCGGTGCTTCCTCAGCGGCTTCGGCGTACAGTGTGACGGAACAGGCCAGTGAAAAGAGCAGGGCGGCGAGTGATTTGCGAAGCATATGAAACTCCTGATGGACAGAGGTGATTGACGACATTCTCAAACACCAAGATACCGGGGTAGTTTCGTCCTGGGGCAATGATAAATTCCTGAGAACACCTGTCGCGAGAACGACCCAATGCCTGATTTGTCCGTAACGCTTGGCCGACTGACGCTTCGCAACCCCGTTCTTGTTGCGTCAGGCACCTTCGGTTACGCGAAGGAGATGACGCAGTTCGTGGACTTCACGAAAATCGGAGGAGTGATTCCCAAAACAGTCACGCACGCACCGCGTGCCGGGAATGCACCACCCCGCACAGTTGAGACCGCCTCCGGCATGTTGAACGCCATTGGCCTCGACAATGATGGCCTCGAACACCTGTTGAGCCACCACCTGCCATACTTCCGCACGCTCCCGACAGCGGTGATCGGGAATATCGCCGGGAAGACCGAAGACGAGTTTGTCGCGATGGCGACCCGGGTCGCGGAATCTGGTCAGGGGTTTGCGGGGTTAGAACTGAATCTGTCGTGCCCGAACGTCTCCGGCGGGCTCGATTTCGCCACGGATCCTGAGGTAACTAAACGGATTATTCGCCGCTGTCGCGATGCATGCCCGAACATCCCACTCATCGCCAAACTCACGCCGAACGTTACTGATATCACGATCATCGCCAAGGCAGCAGCAGATGGTGGCGCTGATGCGGTGAGTGCGGTGAACACCTTTGTTGGCATGGCGGTGGACTGGCGACGGCGAAAACCGATTCTCGGGAACGTGACAGGTGGATTGAGTGGTCCCGCGATCAAGCCGCTGGCACTTCGAGCTGTCTGGCGAATCGCGAAGCTGAAGGCGATCCCCGTGATCGCGGTGGGCGGCATCGCGACGCTCGACGACGCGATGGACTTCCTCGTCGCGGGTGCGACAGCGTTCCAAGTTGGCACGGCAAACTTCTACGACCCCAGCGCGAGCGTGCGAATCGCCGAAGGTCTGCCCGAAGCGCTGCTTGTCTTCGGTGCCGACCGCATCATGGATGTCGTCGGCACCTTGAATGCGTGACGGATGATTACTTCACCCGCCTTTTGGGCCGATCAACTTCCTTGTTGATTCGCCTGAGTGCTTCCGCTGCTGTGATCCGCACCTGATACGTTTGCTAGTCCAGGCCACGTGCAGCGACTTTACCCCTGGCTATGTCGCTTGCGAGTCGGTGGAGTACCATTGTCGCGTGAACTTGTACCAGCGAGTCGTAGCTAGCAGGTGGGTTCGATTAAACCGATCGCTTTTCCCACGTGGCATGGTGCACGAATCCACGCGCTTACCCCACAACAGACGAAACGATAGGCAAATGTGAAATGATGTTCCGCGGGAGGGACTGCCGGTGGGCTATGTTCCAGTGGTCGAACATACCAGTTTAACGCGCATCACCTGCGGATTGCAGCGAAAGCGAATCGGTTCCTTGCCGCTCACGCCACGGTTCACAACCATTACTGTGTCACGTTCTTCGAAGATCCCGTAATCGAATCGTCGACCGTAGACACTCGGGACGAAGATGGAACCAATCACGGGAACGCGGATCGCGCCACCGTGAACGTGTCCGCATAGCATGAGACCGATTCGGTTGGCAACGCCCCAGTAGAAGTTGTCCGGGGTATGGCTCAGGCACAACCGGAACATCTGACGTGGTGCGGTTGAGAGGTCCGGTGGGGGCGCAAACCACGGTCCCTCATGACCCACGACAACGCACGGCACACCGCGGATTGTCACGACCTTCCACTCATTCCCGAATACGGTGTATCCTGCCGCAAGAAGTTCGCCGCGTACACGCTCGGGATTGTGGTGGCGGTCGTGGTTGCCGAGGATGGCAATCTTTGCCTCGGTTGCGTTGAGCCTACCAAGCACGGGCTGAATCCATGTGTGGTGCGTGTCCGTATCGACGTAATCGCCGATCAGACAAACGAGGTCGGGGGTAGGGCCCGCGAGCAGTTCGTCCATGATGCGGTCAAAAAATGCTTGGGCTGGTGTGCCATGAAAGTGCAGGTCGCTGACGATGAGGAGTGTCAGCCGATCCCACTCGGGTGGCATCTGCGGCAATGCCAGGGTGAAGTCAGTGAAGTCTACGCGAAGGAGGCCGTTCCCCGGCAATCTGGCGATGGTTGTGAACTTCCCATCACCGATAAGCTGGCTTCCGAGTTCGCACCACAGATCAAGGGTAACGCTCGTTTCCGCCACCACGCAAGCTGGTTGCTTTCTGAGCAACCGTGCAATGGTGATGGCCGGGAAGATGATGGCTCCGACACCCGCACATGGCCACAGATACCACCAGATGGTCTCTGTCTCGCGTTCAAGTATAAGCAGGGGGAACGCGATGATCACACCAGCGGTCAGCATCCGCCATGCCTTCAAGAAGGGTTTGGGGATGGCGCGGCCAAATAGATTGCTGAGGAGGGACGTCCAGAGGCAGACGTGCCCGAGCCACGCGGTGGCGAACACGAGCATGAAAATCGAGTCGGGCATATCAGCATGGTACTCGCGACGACCCGAGCTGGCACTCGGTCGGACGTAGACTCACAATGGCGGTTGTCAGTTGGAATCGACGATCGATGCTTTGAGGCGGTGGACTCATTGGCTAGGATATGTTCGTCCGTTCCGCCACCCAGGAGCCAGCATGTCCATTCCACAAGCGTCGATCCTTTCAGCGACCGATGGTGAGCAGTACGTCGCCGGCCCGTTCTCGATCACCGCTCGAGTAATCGGGCCGCAAAACGGTGGCACCTTCGAGATGTATGAACTCACGATGGGTACCGCGACGATCGACTACCACGTGCACCATACGCTGGATGAAACGCTATACGTTGCCGAGGGAGAGATCGAGTTCTTTGTTGACGGGAAGAAATTCCTTCGGCGAGCCGGGTCCGTGGCATTCGTGCCTCGTGGCCTCCATCACGGGTTCTCGAACCCAGGCCCGGGTCGAGCACGTGTTCTGGTCTTGTTCACCCCGTCGGGAAACCAGCACGAATACTTCCGCGAACTCGAACGGTTGTTCGCCGCCCCCACGCTTGATGTCGCGGCTCTGCAGGTGTTGCAGAAGCGATACGATCAAGAACTGGTGCCGCCGCCCGCAGTAGCGTAGCCAGTTGAATCGATTCCCAACGCAAACGTGTGTTGGGAATCGTGATGTGATCTTCCATGTGAAACGCAATTCGCAGTCTTGAATGTCTTGCTCGCGAACATGACGTTCGGTCGATGTGGGTCCAACAGCCCGGTTACGGTATAATTCTGGTCAACACCCACACCAGGGAGATCGCATGTCTCGATCGCTCATGTCGCTCGCATTGCTGCTGGCCAGTTCCCCTCTCGCAATGGCTCAAGTGAAGCCAGAGCCGACCCCGGCACAAGGCGATGTTGGAGCGAACGTCTACCGCCAGGTTCTCCATTCAACTGTTTGGGTTCATTCCGACCGGGGCGGTGGCAGGCTTGCCACGGGCACCGGGTCACTGGTCGATAAAGGTCGGCGACTCGTTTTGACCAACTATCACGTTGTCGGGGAAGTGAAGCGTGCAACGGTGTTTTTCCCGAGCTACGGCGGTGACAAGAAAGCAATTTCCGATCGGAAGCACTACCTCGACAACGCCGCGAGGCTTGGGATCTCCGGCGACGTTGTGGAACTCGACAAGGAAGGAGATCTGGCACTCATAAGGCTCGATAAGGTGCCTGACGGGGTCGTGGAACTTCCGCTCGCGGCGAGCAGCCCTGACCCAGGACAAACCGTTCACTCGATCGGTAACCCCGGGAAGAGCGGGGCGTTGTGGGTTTACACTCCCGGCAAGGTGCGGCAGGTCTACAGCAAGAAATGGCGTGCGAAGCTCGACGAACGAACCACTCTGAACTTTCAAGCAAAGGTGATCGAGACCGACTCACCGACGAACCCCGGTGATAGCGGAGGCCCGCTGGTCAACGATAAGGGAGAACTCGTCGGTGTTACGCAAGGCGGGGCTCTCGACGCGCAACTGCTCAGCACGTTCGTCGATCTCTCCGAGGTGAAACGGCTTATCAATCGCCGGTCGGTTCAGGCTCTCCGTTCCACCGACACAGTCGCAGCTGAAACGCAGGCGAAAGACCCACCCAAGAAGCCGCACCGCGAAACGCCACTCAAGAGCAAGGACGATGGCAAATTCTTCTCCGAGGAAGCGTGGGCGAAGGTCCAGGCGACCGCCGAGAAACTCCTGAAGGAGAAGGGGCTCGACCTGATGATCGAGACCTACGCCACCCCACCCAAACTGGATGCCGATAAGGTCAAGGCAATGTCACCGGCCGAGCGAACGAAGTTCTTCAAGGAGTTCGCACAGGAGCGAGTGAAGGCCGAAAAGATCGTCGGACTCTACATCGTGATCAACAAGAGTCCCGGATCGCTCTACGTCGATCTGGCCGAGGCTGCGAAGGGTAAGGTCTCCGAAGAGACTGTCACGAAGGTTAAGCAAACCCTGCTGACGGCCTTCAACGAAAAGAAGTTTGATGCCGGTCTCGCGGACGCACTCAATGTGTTCCTCGATTCTCAGGGGCTTGGAGCCAAGAAGGAGGAGAAGAAGTGATACCACAAGGGCTGGTTCTGTGTGACGACCTGATCTTCTTCAGCCGAGTGGCAGGCTCCGCCCGCGCAGCCGGGTTGGTGGTGCGCCAGGCCAAGACCCCGACGGATGCCCTCTCGCTTGCTCGGGATCACACTCCCGCTGGCGTGATTATCGACTTGCAGAATCCAGGCCTCGACCTGCTCGGTTTGCTCGCGGAATTGAAAGCCGTGTGCGCTATGATGCCGCGGGTGATCGCGTTTGGCTCTCACGTCGAAGCGGATGTCCTCAAAGCGGCACGGCAAGCAGGTTGCGACCGTGTCATGCCCCGGAGTCTGTTTGCGAAGGAACTGGAAGGCTCGATTGCGCAGTGGCTATCGCCGGGAGTTTCCCCTGTCGGATGAGTGCCGTCAATCCCGCGACGTGTTTACAGTGGCCCCACCGAAGAAATCCCATGCACTCGCAAGAGCGGTCTGTGGGATCGCCAACCCGAACGTGATAGAGGTTACCCTGCCCAAGCCGGTGGACGGCAAAGCCCCGCCCGCCGATTTCGCATGGAACCTCACGGAATGTGTAAAACTGCGTCCTCGCGTTGATCGCGATGCAGAACACGCCGATGCCCCGCTCGTCCGGTTCGCGGATGAGGGTGATCGTTCGGGTTGACGCCGCTGCTTTGCCCATCTCCAAATTGTACGTTGGGCACTTGATGACGAGTGGAGCCTTTTCGACTGGCAAATAACGGGTAAGATCGATCTTCACACTTAACCAGGAACCGCACCATGCGTTTCGTGAAGATGCACGGGATTGGGAACGATTATGTCTACGTGGATTGCGTTCGCAACCCACTGCCAGCCGACCCCGCTGCGCTGAGCCGGGTTGTCAGTGATCGACACTTCGGCATTGGTTCCGATGGGCTAATACTTGTCTGCCCCAGCGAGCGAGCCGACGCGCGGATGCGGATGTTCAACGCGGACGGTTCCGAGTCCGAGATGTGTGGCAATGGCCTGCGCTGCGTGGCGAAGTTCGTTTACGACAAAGGTATCGCACGGAAGCCGCAACTCACCATCGAAACCGGCCGCGGGATCCTACCCGTTGACCTGGAAATCAAAAACGACAAGGTTCATCGGGTTCGCGTGAACATGGGCGAGCCAATTCTCAAGTCTGCCGACATTCCAACGACGCTTGCCGGCGATCCCCCTGTCAACGCACGGCTCAGCATGGCAGGGGTCCGGTTCGACGCAACATGTGTGTCGATGGGGAATCCGCATGCCGTGTTCTTTGTGGGCGAAGACTACTTCGTCGGCAAGCGCGACCTTGTTGCCGAGTTTGGCCCCCAAATCGAGAACCATCCGGCGTTCCCAAGGCGAGTGAACGCGCACTTCGTGAAGGTGCATTCCCGTGGCGAAGTGACCATGCGGACCTGGGAACGAGGCAGCGGAATTACGCTCGCCTGTGGCACCGGTGCGTGCGCGGTCTGCGTTGCAGGTGTGCTAACGGGTCGGACGGACCGAAAACTGGTTGCTCACCTCCCTGGTGGCGATCTCGAACTGCACTGGTCTGAGACGGACAATTGCGTGTATAAGACAGGCCCGGCAACGGAAGTGTTCACCGGGGAGTGGCCCGATTGAGCCTAGAACCGGCAGGGAGCGGTCAATGAAGATTCGTGATCGCCGGGTGATCGCTGCTGCTGGGTTTGTCGGCACACATATCGTCCGCCTGCTGTCATCAACGCTGCGGTTCGACCAACGCTCCATTGGGCCCATTCCAGTTGATCCGCTGCAACCGCCCGAGCGTGAGCCGTTCATCTACGCGCTCTGGCACGAGAACTTCCTCATCCCAATTGCCCGGTTCGGGAACCCCGGCGTTTCCGCGCTCGTGAGTCGCCACGCCGACGGCAAGCTGCTGGGTTCGTTCATCGCGTCCACAGGAATGCGAATCGTTCACGGCTCAACGAGTCGTGGAGGAGTCGCTGCAGTTCGCGAACTTCTTCGTTCTGGAACCGGGCACCTAGCCGTGACTCCCGATGGCCCACGCGGGCCACGCCGCGAGGTGCAACCTGGCGTTGTTTACCTTGCATCACGAACCGGTCTGCGGATCGTGCCGATCGGTGTTGGGTTCCGGCGGCCCTGGCGAATGAACAGCTGGGACTCTTTCGCAGTGCCGCGCCCGTTCTCCAGGGTCCGGTGTTTGTTCGGGCAACCGATCACGGTCCCACAGTCGCTCTATTCCAACGCGCTCACGCCTCACACCCGGCACCTCCAAAGCGAACTCGACAACTTGACTGCCGCGGCTCAGGACTGGGCCGACAACGGCTGGCTTGTTCTCCCTCCGACAGTTCTCCACACCCGCGTTCCGGTCGTAGAACATCCCTCGCGAACATTTGAAGTCGCGGGGGTGGAGCGTGCGGCAGGCGGTTGAAACCAGCGAATACGTGATCCCAAAGCGATTCTGGGCATGGATCGGTACGCCCCGAGCCATCAGTGCTTTGCTCTGGTTCGCGGCATTCTGTGCAGGTGCGTTCTACCTCTGGCACGCATGGGTTTGGTTCGACGACCCCAAGCGACTCCCTGAGGAACGCAAACGAGCCGACGGTAACGGCGGATACGTGCAGATCGATTTTGGCGGCCAGTGGCTCATGGGCCGAATGGTTGTCCTGGGCCACGCGAAAGAACTGTACCACCGGCAGCGGCAGTGGCAGGTTCTCCGGGCCTCCCTCCCGGTCGAGAATGAGTCGCTCATGACTCGGCAGGAAGCCAACCTTCCTGGGTCGGAACGACGCTGGGCGAAACCCGATGACGACCTTCGCCACGATGCAGATAACCTCATGAACTGGTTCATGGGGCGTGACCCCGCGGAGTGGAAGGTGGTCGGCGGTGCCAGTGTTGCTCCCTTGTGCGTGGACATCTTTGGCAATCCGCTGTTGACCGCTGCCCTCGTGCAAGCCTCGGCCGATCAAGTCACTCCCGAAATTGAAGCGAAGGTGAAGGAACCCGCTGTCGGCGGCCCCTTGTACCCACCCGTACATGCCTTTCTGTATGTGCCGATTGGCCTCATCGACCGCCCTCAGGTCGCCTACCACGTCTTTCAGGTTATCGGCGTTCTCATGGTGGTGCTGACTGGTCTCGGCGTGCGAGTTTTAACGAATGATCGGGTGCCGTGGTCGGTGGCTACGCTGCTACTCTTTCTGTTTCCCGGCACACGCGGGGGTCTCGATCTCGCCCAAAACCCAACCGTGTCTCTCGCGATCGTGGTCTGGGGATGGGCACTTGCATCGCGGGGCTACTTCGTCGCCGGCGGTGCGGTCTGGGGTTTGTTCGCGTTCAAACCGGTGTGGGGCTTGGCGTTCTTCCTCGTGCCCGTACTCACGCGACGCTGGCGGTTCTGTGTGGCAATGGTGCTGACGGGTTGTGGGCTTGCGGCCGCAACGGTGCCCTTCGTGGGGATACAGGGTTGGATCGACTGGCTGACAGTCGGGAAGGAAGCTGCCGCACTCTACAACGTGAACTCCAACTGGATTCACCTTAGCCGCGACATCCAGGGGATTCCTCGGCGAATTCTCCACGATTTCACACGACCCGAATCAGAACGCGAGACCAGGCTGACGTTCGCGATTGCCTGGACCCTCTGGGCGATCGTCCTGGGTGCAACCGCCACGATCTACCTGTGGTATGGGGATCGCCGCCGAACGACCGGCGTGGGCATCGCGTTCCTGTTCTTCGGGGCGTATCTCACCTGCTACCGCTTCATGTATTACGATGTGCTCCTCGCCGCGGTGGGTTGTGCGGTACTGTTTGCGGAACCAGCTCGATTCCTCCGGACTCGGGTATTCAGCCTTACTCTTGTTCCACAATCAAACCCGCTCCCTGTCAGCAGTCAATTGACAGCACCCGACTTGGCACAAGCCATTCTCAGCCCCAAGTTGTTGGGTTACGTCTGCTCATTCCCTTTCACAATGTTCGCCTTTCTGATCTGCTACGAAACCATGGTCAGTGGCATGGAACTCAAGAGCACGATCGGGTTCGGCTACTTCGCACGGGTGACCACATCTTCGAGCGGCGCGACAGGATATTCGACTCCCCAAGTTCAATTCGATACCGGGGTGAACTACCCCTGGGAAACCGCGCTGGTGCTGCTCCTGTGGTTGTGGTGCGGTTGTGCTCTTTGCCGGGGTGAAGAGCGGCCCACAAAACTGGCCGCGTGATCTCTCCGTCCAGACTCACTTCTGCTGAACCGGCAAATGATTGCCCGCCACTGTCTGTCAGTTTCAACTCGCCAAGCCCCACCTACACCATCTGCACCGGTTGCACCGGACTGAGCATCTTCGCCGCACATGCCGTAAGTCGCGGTGACAGGGATTCCTCTGGTTCCGGGCTTACGTTCATTGGGGGGAAGCGGGCAACAGCACTGTTATCGTCGCGATCTATGCTGCACATTTCATTGAGGTGGTCGGAGAACGGGCTCAAACCCGCCGACTCCGTAACCATGATGTGCATCGCGGGGGGAACCGATATGAGGATGACGTTCGGGACCTGGCTCCTAGCCCTGGGAGGTCTGGCGGGATTCGCCAGTCCCGCAGAGGCGGCACACTGCGGGCTCTGCCGCTATCCGAAGCGTTGCGTGGCACCGGAACAGTGCTGCCCACCTCAGACAAATACCGTTCAATACCAGGCTGTGGTGGAACGGCACGAACAAGTTTGCTACCGGCCCGTCTACAAGACTTGCTACCAACCCGAGTCCTACACCACATACCGCACCGTG
This sequence comes from Planctomycetaceae bacterium, assembly GCA_013823135.1. Lineage (GTDB taxonomy): Bacteria > Planctomycetota > Planctomycetia > Gemmatales > Gemmataceae > Gemmata. Next base: position 140,953 of record PNLP01000004.1, on the reverse strand, counting down.
CAGGAAACCACCTGTGTCCCTGAGCGGTACACGGTGCAACGGCCCGTCACGGAATACTACGACACGGTCCGCAATTACACGGTCCAGCGGCCTGTGCAGGAAACGCACCTGGAATGCCGCACCTATACCGTGAACCGACCGGTGACGCGGACGTTCCAGGTTGCGATTCCGTACTGCACAATGCGGCCAGTCTACGAGACCTATTGCCGCGACGTGGTGGAAACCCGCTACCGCCCAGCCGTGCAGGAATACACGGTTCAGATCCCGTACTGCGTGATGAAGCCGGTCTACGAGCAGCATGTACGCACGCACTCGTACACGGTGCAACGCCCAGTAGTGGAGCAGTTCCAGGTTCCCGTGACGTACACCGTGAACCGCCCTGTTTACGAGCAGCATACGCGTGCGATCCCTTACACGACCTATCGGACCGTGCAGGAACCTTACACGGTCCAGATACCGTACTGCGTGATGAAGCCGGTCTATGAGCAGCACGTCCGCGAACACCGGTATGTGACTTACCGAACCGAGACGCAGCAGTATCAGGTCGCGATTCCGTTCACCGTGTGCCGCACGGTTCAGGAACACCAGTCGTACTGCGTTCCGATCACGACATACCGTACAGAAGTGGATTACGTTCCCCAAACGAAAGTGACCTACGTCAGTGAGCCAGTGGTCACAGAGCGGGTCGAGAAGGTCTGCTCAGGTCACTACGAAACCGTTACCGAGTGCATCCCAGGACCGGTGGTGACACGTTGCGTTCGACTTCCGGGGACGTGTGTGTTCGATCCCTGCACCTGCACAAGCCACTACTGCCCAGGTTCAGTGGTCAAGGAGCAGGTACAGTGCCCGCCGCGAACAGTGTGTCGGAAGGTTTGGGTTCCGACTGAAGAGTGCCGTGTCGTGCGTGAGTGCAAGATGGTGTGCAAGCCAGTCTGCACGACGGTTCAAGTGCCAGTGTGCCGCAAGGTGTGCCAGACAGAGATGAAGACCTGCACACGAACCGTTTGCCGTGTCGTACAAGAGCAGTGTGTGCGGCACGAAACCCGGACGCGTTGCTACACCGTTCCAGAAGAGAAGGTCTGCCAGATCCCGTACACGACCTGCCGGATGGTAGCTGAACAGCACGTTCGGTGTGAACAGCGTGTTCGCTGCCACACGGTTCCCGAGCACCACGTCCGCTACTGCAACTACACAACTTGCCGCATGGTCCCCGAGACATGCGTGCGGATGGTCACCCAGAAACGCTGCTACACAGTTTGCGAGGTTAAGACCTGCCAGATCCCGTACACGACCTGCCGAATGGTGCCAGAACAGCACGTGCGGTGCGAAACTCGCCGACACTGCTACATGGTGCCTGAGCAAGTGTGCCGGAAGGTGCCGTACCAGGTTTGTCGAATGGTGAAGGAAGATCACGTTCGCTATGAAACGCGATGCGTGACCGAGTGTGTTCAAGAGCAGTGTGTTCGCCAGGTGCCGGTGACGACCTGTCGGATGGTGTGTGAGCAACGGCAATGCGTGGTTCGCCAGTGCCGCGTGAACTACGTGTGTGAAGAGAAGATTCGATACGTTCCGAAAACCACCTGCAAGGTGATTCCGGAGACCCACTGCCGAATGGTGCCGCACACGACCTGCACGATGGAACCGTACACGGTCAGTTGCTGCGTCAAGCGATACGTACCCGTGTGCGTCCCGACGTGCGACCCATGCCAGTGAGTTCACTTCCTCAGCGAATGTGGTTGGGTATCTGATCTCCAACCACAGCAACCACCACCCCGGCTCGCCGGGGTATTTTCGTTACCGACGGCCCTGAACACTCAGCCGGGGGAAATGAGGTTGCGGGAACGAAACCACGTCCAGCCGAGTGTTATTGTCGAATTCCGACACAGTGATGCTCTCAGCAACCAGCCTGACAAAAGGGAGAACCACACGGCCGCCATCCATGGCGTGTTCGGCATCCTGCCTGTGCCGTGTGGTCCCCCCCTGTACTCGTTGTTCTCTTCTTGCTGACTCAAACCTGGTTCGCTCCCACATCGCCGTGAGTTCGCGATCTGCTGGGCGCAAGAACCGCGCCTGGGTGAGAACCCGCCTTGCGGCGTTCACCGAACCCGCTTCAAGTAGACCGTCTATCGCGACTCGCAACACGGGGATTTCAGCCGGCGCAGCTTCAGTTGCCGCGAGCAAAGCTCGTAAACCAATTTTGGCTCGACCACACCGAATCGCTGCCCTGCCGAATGTAGCCTGATACAGGGAGTTCACAGGATCTAATTCTGACGCCCGCCGGAACTGGATCGCAGCTCGGCGGTCGCACCCATGCGGATCACGCTCAAGGGCGAGACCCAACATGTAATATGTGCGAGCACAGTAGGGGTCCAGCGCAGCAGACGCACGTAGGTGACGGCGTGCTTCAGTAAACTTTTCTGACTCTGTAGATAATTCGCCCGCGAGGCGGTGCGCGTCAGCGGCGAGCGAAGCCGGCAAGTCGGGACGGGAGAGGAGTTGGGTAACCTGGGTAAGGGCATCAACGCGCTGACCTTTGGCAATGGCGTTGCGGACCGAATCCCAACCGGCGTGAATCAAGGAGAGCATCATGCTCATAGTCGGCTGCCTCCGTGCAGCGTTTCGTTCGTGTCACAAGTGACGAGAGCAAAATACACACAGAGTGGCCTGAGCTGCAAGTAAGAAATCACATGCCGTTCGCATCCGGAAAATTCCGCAATATCCACATTACCGAATCAAACGGTTTCCTTGGGGCGATGGGTTCAAGTAACTCGGTCCACTCCGCCGATTAGCCACACAGAGAAATGAAATCACGTTGTCGGGCTGCTTGCGTCGGGAAGTGGTGCCAGCCGCAATGGATTGTTCCGCTAGATGCGCAATCCTAAACCACAACATTGATGAGGGGCTCGGCATGGACTGGTCGCGCTTCAATTTGGACCGTCAGCCGTTCCGGCCTGCGGTCGATTCCGATTCGTACTTTCCGTCGCCTTCGCACGAAGCCGCGCTGGCCAGTGTGGCTGCAGGCTTTGCTCGCAGGGAGCAAGCGGTTCTTCTCGACGGACCTCCGGGCGTTGGCAAAACGCTGATCGCCAGGAAGTGGCTTGAGCATTTGTTGCCCGAGGTACCTCGTGTCATGCTGCCCTCATCGCGGGCAGAGAAGCCAGGCGAACTCCTCCAGGCGATTCTGTTCGACCTTGGTAAACCCTACCAGGGATTGACCGAGCAGGAACTTCGGCTGTCCGTCACGGAGTGCATGCTCGAAGCTGCGGCGGCTTCTGGTTATCCAACTGTGTTGATTCTGGACGAAGCACAGCACTTGAGCCAGGCGGCACTCGAAGAACTGCGATTGCTGGGGAATCTTGAGACGAAACGCGGGAGTGCGGTTTTCGTGCTCCTCGTGGCCCACCAAACGCTTCGAGCGGCACTTCGTCGCCCTGGGTACGAACTTTTCGCCCAGCGAGTTGGTGTTCGCAGTGAGATCGAAGTGCTCACGCAAGAGGAGTCGGTTGCTTACCTCAATCACCAGGTGCGTGCAGCAGGCGGTGAACCCGATAGCCTGTTCGAGTCAGACGCACTCACGATGATCGCTGAAGCCTGCGGCGGTGTCCCACGAGTTCTGAACCGGGCCGCAGCATTGTCGATTGAACTTGCAGGGGAATCAGGCACCACGGTGGTAGATGTCGAGGCGGCTCTTGAGGCACTCGACCGACTTGAATTGGAGCCTGTGGAATCAGAAGAAACGACCGAATCGGGAGAACCCGTCCTGCTTCCGCATCCGGGGCGAGGTCCAGATGGAATTCCCGATGATGTGAACGCCGAGTCCGGTCCGAAAAATCGTTCGACACGACCGCGAATTGCCTGATAGCACCACGCACAGGGGCACGGAATGAGCCGGGTTTACAACGCGTTGACCGGGGCGACCCGCAGCACCGTCGCGCCGATCAACGAGATCCCCGAAGATGCCTGGGAAGCAAGCGAAGAGACGCCGTTCATTGAGATCGGCGGCCCTTCAGGACCCGTATTCTCTGCGGCGTCAACGGCGGCGGCTTCTGCTGTTTTGATCTCGCCGAAAGCGTCAACTGCGGTGCCGAAACTGGCCTCAACTGCCCCTCGGCTGGCTCCGGAGCCCAAAGTAGAAGCGAAACCCGAGCCGAAGCCTGAAGCCGCACGTTCGTTCCCGCGATTGGTTACGTCTGCCCAAGTGCCTGCTGCGGCCGTTGCCCCATCGACGGCGTACCTCTCGGTGCGGTTCCACGATGTTGCAGTGCGACAGCCTCGCATTGCAGCCGATGGTCCCGACCCTACTCTGGTTGCATTGCACTACCCCGACCACGCGGTGAGCGGGGAATACCGTGTTCTTCGCGACGAAGTACGCCGGCAACTCCCGGACTCTACCTCTCGGGTGCTGATGTTCTCGGCGGCCGCTCCCGAAGCGGGCACTACGTCGGTTCTCTTGAACCTCGCCGTGACATTGGCCCAGGAAGCCAATGCTCGGGTGTTGGTCGTCGACGGCAACGTGAATCGCCCTGGGGTCGGTGCGAAGCTCGCACTGAAGTCCGCTCCGGGCCTGTGCGAAGTGCTTTCCCACCGCGTTCCGCTTGCCTGGGCAGTACAGCCGTCGATTGTGCCCAATCTCCAGGTATTGACAGCCGGTGATGTGACCGACGCAACACCAACTGCCGTGGGTCGCGACCTGCCGAAACTGCTTGGGCAACTTCGCCAGTGGTACGATTGGGTTCTGGTTGATGGCGGAGTTTGGGGTGCGATGGCGGAGCGAGATGCGGTGTGCCCAGCCGCGGACGCGGTCTACCTCGTAACCCGAGATGCCGACTTGGACCGTCCCGAGTTCTTGAACCTGCGTGGCTGGGTGAAGGAACTCGGTGGCCTGCTCCGTGGATACGTCGCAACTCATGCGTGAGATGCCAAAGCCCACGGACACACGTCCGTGGGCTTTGAAATCATCAGTTCCCGCTCATCAGTTCTTCGACGAGTTTTGCGAGCTGGGAAGGATCCTTTTTCGCCAACAACAACGCGATTCTGTCCTTCGGCACTTCCAGTTTCTCCATGTGAGCCGCGGCCGAAGCCCACAATTTCTCGCGTTTCTTCCCCTCGGCCAGGTAGAGGTCGCCGACCAACTCAGACAGCTTCTGCCAGGTAATCTGGTCGATGTTCTGGTAGTAGCGTTTGATAATTCCTTGCTGGTGCTTCGTGAAGTTATCCATTCCCATCGGTCGGCCTCCTCGTGTGAAATCTGCTCCGCTACCAGCACACCGGACGCGGGCGTCGTGGTCAAGGTGAGTCGTGCCGGGTCGTTGTGTGATTCGGCGTTGCCAGCCCCGTCGCGGCCACTACAATATGCAGTCTTACCGCACTCGGATTTCAGCATAAGGGGAAATACGTCATGGCACACAAGAAAGGTCAAGGCTCGGTCCGCAACGGTCGCGACTCGATCTCGAAGCGGCGGGGCATCAAGGCTTACGCCGGTCAGTTCGTGACGACCGGCAGCATCATCGTGACACAGTGTGGCACCCGCTACTCGGCCGGTTCCTACGTTCGCCGTGCGAAAAACGATAGCCTGTTCGCACTGACCGACGGCACCGTGTACTTCGATCAGGGCAGCAAGCGCGTGAACCTGACCCCGACCGTCGCTGGCGACACGAAGATCACGTGAGTCGCGGATCAATCGACTGAAAGCCCACCATTCTGGTGGGCTTTCTGCGTTCACGAACCGCGTTACTTCCAGATCCGCAGCAATTCCTCGTGGTTCGAGAGGTCCGCGAACAGGTAGTCGGGTTTGTGAGTCGCGAGCTCCTCAATCGGGTGCCAGCCAGTCGCGACGGCCATGGCCTTTGCTCCAACGGCCCGCGCACACTTCACATCCAGTGGCGTGTCGCCGATCACCCACACGTCGTTCCCATCGATCTCCCGACCCAAGTGCGAACGCATCTCCTCGACCGCCATTCGCGCCACGTCGTCCCGGTCGTAATGCTCGTCGCCAAAGCCGCCACACGCGAAGAAATCCCACAGTCCGAAGTGCCCGAGCTTGTGCTTCGCTCCGACGCGGACGTTGCCGGTCAGCAATCCCAAAGCCACTCCTGGTTGCGGGTGGAGTGTCGCGAGGAGTTCAGTAATTCCCGGGCAGACGTTCCCCCCGATCGACTTTAGCCGCGCTGGGAGTTGCGCGAGGTACGCTTCTTGAAGTCGAACCTGATTCGCCGGTGTTGGGTCGATCCCGTGGACGCGAAGGAGGTCGCGACCGATCGCACGGTCGGTCCGGCCGCTGTAAGGCACGGTGTCGAGCAGTTCGCCGATGCCGAATGCGGTTTGGAGGGCGTTCTCCATCGCCGCTTTGCCCGCGCCGCCGGTGCGCACAAGTGTGCCGTCGATGTCGAAAAGAAGTATTGGCATGGTGTTGTTATACTGATCGCTCTCGGGGAACCATTCCATGCGTGTGTTTGCGATCGGCGACATTCACGGCTGCCTGGCCGCGTTCGACACGCTACTAGACTGGGTGAAGCCGACACGTGAAGACGTGATCGTCACGCTGGGTGATTACGTGGACCGCGGTCCGGACTCCCGCGGTGTCATTGACAGACTCCTCGAACTGCGCGAGAAGTTGAACCTGATCTGCCTGCGCGGCAATCACGAGAAGATGATGCTGGATGCGTACCGTGGTGGGCGTGCCGAAAAGAAGATGTGGTTGAGCGTTGGCGGTCTGGAGGCGCTGGCGTCGTATGGCATCACCGCGGGGAGTGCTGGCAGCCTCGATGATGTTCCGCGCGAGCACTGGGACTTCCTGGAAACCGGACTGGTGGATTACCACGAGAGCAACCGCTACATCTTCGTCCATGCGAGCGTACTGGGCGGGTTCGATATGCCCGATCAACCCGAGTACGCGTTGTTGTGGGAATACTTCCCGGACGCGATGCGCCATCACTCGGGGAAGATGGTCGTCTGCGGTCACTCCTCGCAGCGATCGGGTCTGCCGAAGGTCATCCCCGGTGCCGTGTGTATCGACACCCGAGCCTTCGCGGATGGGTGGCTGACCTGCCTCGACGTGAACGAGGCACGCTACTGGCAAGCCGACCAAAGGGGCAACAAGCGAGAAGGGCGGCTGGATTACGAGGAATAACGATCGGGGAATGTCAAGCAACGGGTGTGAGGGAATTCGATTCCGGGCGATATGCACACACCACGTCCGGAACCATTCCATTCGTCCGGAAGAAAGTTCATCAGAACAATTTCAGGCTTCGCAGAAACTCACCAGGTGATTGGTAAACAACGACTTGTGCAATCAGATTGCGGTTCCGAACCCCAATTCGTTCCCGAATCCACGCCAGAATCATCCGACGCATGAACAGGAACATGGGCTAGTTCTTGCTTCCCAGGGGTATGACGCCCTTCCAGCTCGTCGGTGGTGTGCGGTTGTACTTCAGGATGAACTCCGTGAGCAAATCCTTGCCACGGTCGTCCGGCGGCACTTGATGCAACAGCTTGTAGGCATCGTTCCAATCTTCCGCCAGAAAGGCATCGAGCGCCCGTTCGTAGGCCGCGACATCGGCATTCGATAACACTTGATCGGGGCCAGCGGGCGGGATGAGTTCCGTCACCATTAACGGTGTGCCAAGACCATAAGGCATCACCTGAGCAAGCCTGCGAACGCGAGCTACATCGGGCGATGTGTGCTCGCGCAAGGAGATCGCTGTTGGCTCGTCGATCAGGATGGGCACTCGCAACAGCTTCGTCATGTCCTGAAGGCGGGAGGCCAGGTTCACCACCGGACCGAACACGGTGATTTTCACCTGCTCGGCTGGCCCGATGCCGCCCGCGACTGCACGTCCCGACGCGATGCCAATTCCGACCTGGAACCCGGAGAGCGGGTGGGCCGGATCTTTGGCGATTTCCTCGAACGCTGCGCGGATACCGAGCGCTGCCCGGCACGCGTCCTCGGCCTTTCCGGGATGGTCGATCGGCCAACCCCAGAACCCCAACGCTGCATCGCCCAGGAAGTCGGCAATCGCGCCACGGTGTTGCAGGATGTTCTGGGTCATCACGCCAAGCGCTGTGCTGACGCGGTGCAAGATGGGGAGCAGGTCGCTGCCGGCTTCCTCCACCTGCTTCGAGAAGCCTCGAAGGTCGCAGAATAGGATCGTGACATCCGCCTCTCGCGGTTCCAGCGCGCGGGCACCATCCTGCCCGGAGAGGAGGTTCATCACCCCGGGCGAAAAGAAACGGCGAAACACGCCCTGACGCTCACGAAAGACTTGCACCTGTCGAAGTGCGCCGAGGATGTCGGAAACCAACTCCGTGAATTTCACGTCGTCGCGGAGTTCGTTTGAGTCCCAAGGTGCCAGAAGCGTTCGCGCATCGGCCCCACCGAATCGACCCGCAACGTAGATGCCCCATCCCGGACAACCGTCCCCGTTCACCGGTGTGCAGAACGCCCAGTCGAATCCTCCTCGCAATGTGAAAGGTTCGTTCGCATTTCCGGGTTCGTCCCTTCGGGTCCATACGTGGAGGACCGTCTGCTTCCGCTTCTCGACAGCTTCGGAAATGAGCCGACGACTTGGTTCGAAGGAACCTTCGCCCGCTAACCGACGTTCCCAGTGGAGCACTCGAACGGCACCGCTCGCTGTGCTTTCAACTGTGTTACTGCTGCCAGAGCGTGTGGCGACTAGCGCCACGGCATCGCCTCGCCGTACTCCAGCCAGGAGCATATCTGCGAGCCGTGCGAACAGGTCGGGGTCGTCGACCGCGCTGGAAATGACATCCGGGAGCTTGCTCAGCACGTCGAGCCGGTGCGGGGCATCACGGAACGCCACGCGATCGAGTTCTCGGTGCATGACCGTGCGGGTTTCAACCAGCACGCGATCATCGCCGCCGCCGTTCACAGAGTAGGTGCGGGTCGAAGGGTTCGCGAGCGTGAAGACGGTGTGACCGATGACAAACGACTCACCCGGCTCTAACTCGAACGATTCCGACTGCTTGCCCGAGCGGAAGATGGGGTTCGTGGCAGTCGAGATTCGGCGGCACTTCAATCTCTCGCCATGGAGTGTTAACTCCGCATGCCGCCTGGCAAGGAAGGGCTCCCAGGGTGCGTTCCAACTCTCCGACTCGCGACCCAGGACGACCGTGCCCCCGGAGGGCAACGGTCGGCGCCAGACATCCGCCGAATTCGGGCCTTGCGCGATCAACAGCATCGTTAAACACGGTTAGTGATGGGAACAATGTGGGGCTCACCTCGCCTGGCCCCTAATCACTGGCGATTCGATCAGCCTTGCTTCTCCACAAGTTGCTGACGGAGTTTGTCATTCCCGGCTCGGTACGTCGAGGCCATCCCGAGAGGTCGGGCTTTGAGGCAGATGTGTCAGCGTCCTGGTTCCCGGCGGGATCGCCAGGCCACGTTGCAAACTGCCTCCGCTTGGATGGACGCTCCCACTGGCTGTGCCAGATGTCGTGCTGAGCCCGCCCGCTGTCGTGGTGGGAAGGCCAGCCCAGCGGCGTAGCAACCGCGTCATGCGAGACTTGGGTGATGAGTCCAGTACGGAAACCGTCCCGGTCCACACCAACACGATAATAAGGAGCAAGAACATCCCCGCAATGGCTCCACCACGGCCGAGTTGCCACTGCAATGCGGTCACGGGTTCCAGAACCTCGTCCTTACGCTCCTGAACCAGAATCACCCAGCCGGTATCGACGGGGTTGCCTTCCTCGGGACGAACGATCACCCGTTCGACCGAAGCAAGCCAGTCGCCGCTGTAGTTCCCTCCGACTGGGTCGTCGTAAGTCAGTTCCGAAGCGAAAGGCTGTTTTCCAGAATCCGACCATTCCACAACCTCGTTGCAATAGTGTGGAAGCATTTCCGCACCGGGTTGCAATTCGTCGAGGTACGGATGGCGAACGATCAAACCTCGTTTGCCCGTGGCGTCGGCCCTCGTGTCGATGAGTACTGCAAACCGCTCGCGCGTGCCCGTGATGCGTGTTCTGCCTCGCAAGTCGATGGTAACACCGACAACGCCGACCTGTTCGGCAAACAACTCGGTTGGGTCATCCCACACTGGCACGCTAAACGCCACGGACCAGTTCGACCCTTCCGACTTGCGCCGATAGACCATTGAGCGGTGTGGGCTGGAAATGATCGCCTTTGCTGGCCCCGTCGTGTCATCGAGTTCCCGGCCCAGACCGTGGAAGTAATCGCGGAAGCCCCGATACTGGTGTCGCTGCGAACTGTATGCCGGTGCAGAGCCTCTCTGATATCCCAGCCAATCGTCGGCAAACCACAGCGAGGAACGATTGGCCTCATCGTACTGGCGATCCGAACGCGCACGGCGTGCGGTAAGGATGGCATCGAGTTCCTCACACGCTTTCGGATCGGCCTTCAGTGCCTCGCCTTTTGCAAGCAAGCCGCGGATTTGGGGATCGCGGGCCGCACCTTCAAGTTGAGCCCAGCGGAACTGAATTTGCATCCCGAGCTGTCGTGCCTCGGTACGTGCTGCAAATTGGTTCCCCTCCAGTGCCCGTTCGATCACGCCCTGACGGGCAGTGCTGACCGCTGTCCGAAACACATACGTGCCTACCACCGCCATGAGGATCATCAGAAGAACGAAGCCGATCCCGGTGAAAGCGAGGATGGGTTGCCGAACACGCCGAATCTGCCAGGCATCGAGGGCAGAGACGACTGCCTGAGGGTTCGCGAACCGTTTCGATGCGATCGGCTCAAGGCAGCGCTCGATGATGCTCGCAAGCTCGGCATTCACGCCCGGAACCATTCGGTGCTCCGTGGCCTTGGTTGAATGCAAGATGTGCTTGCGGTAAGCGGTCAGTTGGGCTTCCAGGTTCCCGGTCGTAAGCGGCTGGCTCTGGTAATGTGGCGGCTTGCCGGTCAGTATTCGATAGATCACCGCACCGAGGGCATAGACATCCCAGCGGGCGTCCGGAGTTGCGGCGAGGTCGGCCTGTTCCGGTGCCATGTAATAGAGCGTGCCCAGCGCAGGTGACATCTCGTTCGTGAGCCGCGATTGACCGAAGTCCGCGAGTCGCGGCCGGTGGTCGTGATCGAGCAAGATGTTCGCTGGCTTCAGATCACAGTGGAGAATCCCCTTGTTGTGTGCGTGAACCAGAGCGATGGCGATTTCGCGAAAGTAGCTCACCGCGTCGTGAGTTGAAATGGGGCCGGCGCGAAGTAGGTCTTCGAGCGAGCCGTTCTCCATCAACTCCATGACGTAGTAGGGCGGGTCGGACTCCCAGCCGACCTCGAAGAGCTGGACGACATAGCGGTCCGAGAACAGGTATCGGAGTTTCTCGACTTCGCGAGCCAGCGACGCCCAGTCGAGCCCCCCGCGTCGCGTGTAGAACTTGATGGCGACCTTCCGTCCGCTATTGCGGTTAACGGCTACCCACACTTCGCCATACGCCCCACTGCCGAGGAATTGCTCCTGCTCATAACCGGGCACCTTCGCGGGTGGGCGCGCACCTTTCAGGCTCAACTCGCGTGCTGAGGAGCACTCGTTGTCGCCCATCTGGGGTGTCGGGCCACCGTCAATCACAGGGCCTCCGTCGTTCCGTAACCTTGGTATGAATGGGAACCGCGCACTGCGTGAATCTTGCGCGGGCAATCGGGAGGATACCCGATCCCCGACCAGCGTTGAACCACAGATATGGGCAACTCAGGCAAGATGGGATGCGAGTCGCACGTGTGTGCAACAATGATGGCACTTACGTCGCCACATGACCACAACTATCTTGGTTCCTGTTGCGTCATGCAGTGGAGCGTGCCCAGTCCCCAGACCAGATCGACACAGTGAATCCCGACGACTTCGCGCCCTGGGAATAGTTCTGCCAGCGTGCCCAGAGCGATTCGGTCGGCTGGGTCGTTGAATGTTGGCACGATGACCACGCCGTTCGCGATGTAGAAGTTCGCGTAACTCGCCGGTAAACGCATGCCGTCGAAAACGAGCGGTCGCGGCATCGGCAGTGGTACGATCTCCAGCTTGCGACCTGTGGTATCCGTGGCACTCCGAAGCCGTTCCAGATTCTCTTGCAGGAGCGCGTAGTTTTCGTCTTTCGAATCCTTTTCCACGACCGTGACCACGGTGTCTGGCTTCACAAACCGTGCCAGGTCATCGACGTGGCCGTGCGTGTCGTCGCCAGTGATTCCACGATCGAGCCAGATCACTTTCTTCACACCGAGATACTCGGCGAACACCTGTTCGTAAGCGGCGCGATCCATCGGTGGGTTGCGTTGTTGCGTGGTGCTCAGGAGGCACTCTTCCGTGGTGAGCATCAGCCCAGCGCCGTTTACGTCGATGCTCCCGCCTTCGAGAACGACCCGGTGACCACGGAACTCAGGCTGCCATCGCTGCATGTCGTGCCGTTTCGAGACGAAGTCGGGTAGTTTGTCGTCGAGCGTCCAGTCGGGGTATTTGGCCCATGCGTTGAAGTGCCAGTCGAGAATCGCCCGCTCACCTCGTTCGTTCACGACGAAAATCGGTCCCGAATCGCGCACCCAGGACCGGTCCGTTTCAGTCTCGAACAGCGACACTTGCGAGAGGTCCGCGGTTGCGTCGGTCAAGATCTTGGTGACCTCGGGCTGCGACCCTGGTGGCACCACCAGATTCACCTGTTCGTGCCTGGTCAGGGCGCGGACGATCTCGGCATAGACCCAGGGGATGACCCCGAACTTCCCCGGCCAATCGGAATCGCGGTGTGGCCAGGCCAGCCAGGTTGCCGCGTGTGGCGAGAACTCGGCTGGCACCCGGTAGCCGAGAGAAGCGGGTGTGGCGGTGTTTAGGGTCATTATTTGTGTCAGACCATCCGGTCGTAGTTCTCTGGATCGGCCACGTCTGATTTTACGAGGACGGAGACCCTGCGTTGACTCCGCAATGTTCAAATGGTAGGCTATGGAACATCTGTCGCTCCGCTATGGCCGACTTATATTTCATCATGCCTCCTCCAGACACCCTCCCGGCTTCACGCGAACGCACGATCCTCGATGAATGCCAGGACGCGATCGGTTATCGGTTTCGTCGCCCGGAGTTGCTACGTGCCGCGCTGACGCACACCTCCGGTGCCAACACCCGTGCCGCATCGAACGAGCGACTGGAATTCCTGGGCGATAGCGTTCTCGGGCTCGTCACATGCGAACAACTCTTCGCGCAGTTTCCCGACTACCAGGAAGGTGATCTGACGAAGGTCAAGTCCGTGGTAGTCAGTCGCAAAACCTGTGCGAAGTTCAGCCAGGAAATCGGGCTTGGTGATTTCCTGTTCCTTGGCAAAGGCGTGAGCAATTACGGGGAAATTCCCTCCAACATGCTCGCCGATGTCTTCGAATCCCTGATTGCCGCGATTTTTCTCGACGGCGGTTGGGACGAGGCGAAGGCATTCATCCTCCGGTTCATCGGCCCAGAACTCGACCGTGTGGGTCGCGAGGCTGTGAACTCGAACTCGAAATCGCAACTCCAGCAGGTCGTCCAGCGCGAATACGGCGATACCCCGCGCTACTATCTCCTTGATGAGCAAGGGCCGGACCACGACAAGTGCTTCAAGGTGGCGGCGCAAGTCGGCGAGCATCGCTTCCCAGCAGCCTGGGGGCGAACCAAGAAAGACGCCGAGTTGAAGGCCGCCGTGAACGCCCTCGCGGACATCAACGGCGAACCGCTTCCTTTCCCCGTGGGATGATCCTGAAACTTTACCAAGAACCCATGTCGATGCCGCCGTACACAGTGATGTGCTACAGGGCAGGGTGTCCGAACCCCGCGGAGTTCAAGATTGCAGCCCGCTGGAACGACGGGCTGACTCACGAACTCAAGACCTACTCTTTGGTCTGTGCGTCGTGCCTTCCTGCCCTGTTTGCTCAGGCATTGGTGAAACGCGCTGCGTGCCGCCTCGCCCCGGGAGAAACGCTCGACAAGCCGGGAATCTACGAACTTCACCGGGGCGGTCGAGACAAGCAACTCAAACGCCGTACCGATCTGGAAACGGTCACTTCGGCAAACGGATGATGAACGTGCCAGCGTCGGTTACGGCAACGAGATGCTTGTTGTCGGGAGCAAAGCCGGCAGCGGGGACGTGGGCGTCGTACTTGAACTCATGCTTCTTCTTCCCATCTCTGGTCCAGACCACAACTCGATCCTCCGTCCGCGAGTGAGCCAGCACACCCGCAATGAGCGACCCATCGGCCGAGAAGTTGGCCATTAGAATGGCTCGCTTCTCCGTCTCCAGATCGACCGGATCGTCGACCTTCCCGTCCTTGAACGACCAGACTGCGCCCGTGCCCCGTGAACCCGCCAGCACAATGGATTTCCCGTCCGGGGAGAAGTTCACGCCAATCGCCCCCGCTGGCAGTTTGACCACTTCGCCTGACTTGGGTTTGTCGCCTGAGGTATCCCAAACCCGCAATTGCTTTTCCTCAGGACTTACCGAAATCAGATGGCTCCCATCGGGGGAGAAGGCGATGCCACGAACGTCGTCCGAGTGGACGTTCAGTGTCGAGATCAACATTGGCTTGGGCTTGCTCAAATCCCAGAGCTTTAGCGCCTTGTCGCGGCCACCAGAAGCGAGCCTCTTTCCATCCGGGCTGGCTGCGACTACCCAGACTGGGCCGTCCTTGTGGGCCGGGAAGACGGCCTTGGGCGCGAGTAGTTTTGTGTCCGATTTGTCCCAGATGCGAATTGTTCCACCTGCGTCACCAGCGACGAGCGTTTTGCCCTCGGGTGGGAAGGTGAGACACACGATTGACTCGGGTTGTTTCACGTTCCAGTTCAGCTTCAACCCCTCTGTTCCCCACACCCGGATGGATTGATCGGGTCCGGAGATGGCGAGGAACTTGCCATCCCCACGGAAAGCAAAGCAATCGACGCGGTCGATCTTTTGCGAGAGGTTGACGATGGCCTCGGTCGAGGTGCCTTTTGCAGGACGCATCGCGGGCGGCAATTTGGCAGGGTCGATCTTGTCGAGCGGCGATGCCGGCTCCTGACCGAGAGCCAGAGTCATCACGACGAAGAAAAGCACCCCCGAGCCACAATACCGAATCATGCGTGCTCCCGGCGTTCCGTGTTCTGGTGTCTCGGATTTGCAAAGCAACTCGAATGCCGACTCACCCTGGCCGATGCACTTCTGCTCGACTGGGGAGTCGCTGGACGGCTCAAGGCATGATATTCGGGAAAAGTGTGATTGGTTTTGGCTGCCGGGTCGAGCCGGAAGTCGCATCGCACAGTTGTGAGATAGGCGACGCTGGACACGACGTTACCGGAAGTGGTCACTCCGAGAGCAACAGAAGTAGCGTCACTGGATCTTTTCGATCTTGCACCTCGGCAACGCACGCTGAAGGTCATTGACGCCCTCAACGGTTCCCATGATCGCGATCAGGTCGAGCGTGGTGAGGTTCTTGAGTGTGGCGATTTCTCGCAATCCGGAATCGTTCACCGGGGTGGCACGGAGGTCGAGAGAGGAGAGATTTTTCAGCGGCGAGAGGGCACGAAAGCCTACTCCGGTCACTTTCGTCCCCCTCAGGGTCAGCGTGCTGAGGTTGTTGAAGGTCGCGAGTTCCTTGAGTCCGGAGTCCGTCACCTGGGTGTAGTTCAGGTTCAGGACCGTGAGATTCGTCAGCGTGGTGAGTTCCTTCAACTCAGCGTCCGTGATCGGTTTGAAGCTTAAATCGACCTCAGAGATCGTGTGGTCGCTCCGTTTGAACTTCCCCTTCTTGCCGGTGATGAACGCGATTGCTTTCTCTTGTGCTGCTGCTACCGCAGGGTCGAGGTCCGGGGCTTGCTTGTCGTTTCCCGGATTGGTCTGGTTCTGAGGCGGCTTTTGTCGCGCCGCTTCATTTGGGTCTGCGGAACAGGAACAACCCACGATCGCCAACCCGAACATGAGAGCCGGAAGAAGACGGATCATGGTCGCACCCTTGGGGAGAGCGGGGACCGAACAGCCGCCGATGCTACCCCCACTGGAGCGCTAAGGCAACGGCTCGCAGAAGTTCCATCACCTGCGTGAGGGCCGAACGGGAAGGTTCGTCACAGCCCTCTACACATTGACGGGGCTCAACCGCAAACGGATTGACCTCACGAGGATTGCCCACACAGGTTTCACCCAAACTGCTCAGACAGTTCGCTTAACCCAAACCCACCATTTCGGCTGAACTTGATTGATGTGGTTGCGGTGTCTATCTCATGCGGCTCACAATGCGAGATAGTCGTGGGTAATCGCCTTGTACTCTGCGTCGGAGCGATGCTGCTTTGCGGCACAAGCCTCCTTGCGCAGGAAGCACCGGGAGAACCGGCCCGCCCAGGTGAAGGTGAGATCCCTGGAAGCGAAGCCGTCGAGCGAGTGAGCGAGGCGGCCGAGGGATTGCCGGTCAAGGCGAGATTCCGAGACGGTTTTGTTCTGTCGTCGCGCGACGACCGCTTCGAACTCCGATTCCGACTCCTCGCCCAGAACGACGCGAAGCTCTTCACACCCACCGATCAGCAACCGGCTCGCAGCGGCATGTACATCCCGCGATTCCGGGTCTACTTCGAGGGCCAACTCACCGACCCGTTCCAGTACGAACTCTCAATCCAGCGAAGCGTTGAGGGGGCGTTCGACGTTCTGGACGCGAACGTGAACGTGCGGTTTGCCAAGGAGTTTCAGGTTCGATTCGGTCGCGGTTTGGTTCCTTACAGTTACGACTGGTACGACCACCTCGAACAGTATTTCATCGCCCCGGAACGCGGCTTGTTCCCACTGAATTTCGGCCTCGCTCGCCAGTCGGGGATCATGGCGTGGGGCGACGTGCTCGACGACCGCGTCCGGTATGCCGTGGGTGGGTTCGCGGGGCAAATCGCAGGGTTGGCGGACGTGAACAACTCCCGCGACGCCGTTGGTTATGTGAACGTCCGGCCGTTCTGGCAGAGTTCGGCGTTGCCCGCACTCAAGGGCGTGTTCTTTGGCGGCTCGATTGGGCTTGGCACGCAGGCTCAACCGGCGGAACTGTTACCTTTGCGGACTTCGATCCAGTCGTCCGAGAACGACGAAGCCGCGAACGCCGCATCCAGCATCTTCCTGGATTTTGATGAACGAGTCGTCGCTTCGGGAGCGAGGCGACAGGGGGCTTTGCACGCGGGTTGGTACGTCGGCGGGTTGTCGCTGGAAGCAGAAGGGTATCTGGGTCAGTTCGGATCGACGCGAACCGACACGCAGGTTTCGGCGTTGATTCCCATCAGTGGGTTTAACGTGGCGGCTGGGTACTTCCTGACGGGGGAGACAGTGCTCGGCCGCGGTCCGGTTGATCCCGTGCGACCGTTCACGGCTCGTGGCGGAACCGGCCCTGGTGCGTTCGAGCCGTTCGCACGCTACAGCCAACTGAACGTAAGTGAGAAGGTGTTCTCCAACGGGTTCGCGGACCCCGAGAAGTGGACCAACAATGCCTACGTGACGGATGTGGGCGTGAACTGGTACTGGAACCGCTACATCAAGTGGACATTTGACTGGCAGCACTCCGCGTTCGGCTCCCCGGTGCTGATCAACGAGGAGAAGGGGAAGTTCGCCAACAGCCTCGACCTCTTCTGGCTCCGCTGCCAGGTTTATTACTGAGAAGAAGTCGGGCCATTTCGTCGCGGTTCTCATCGCAAAATCATCACATCCCGCGAAAAACTCATGACAGGCGTGATCTCGTCGCGCAGAATACAGTTTCCGACCTCACCCGCACGATCGGGTCGCTCGCTCCTCAGGGCAAACACCATGACTGAACCCAGCTCCCGCCGGGCGTTCTTGAAAACGTCCGCAGCCTCCGCAGTTGCCACCAGTGTTCTCCTCCCCGGTGCGTATGCCGCCGGTGGTAACGAAGTCCTCCGAATCGGCCTCGTCGGTTGCGGCGGTCGTGGCACCGGTGCGGCCCGCGAGGCTCTCCGGGCCGACCCGAACGTGAAGCTCGTCGCGATGTGCGATGCGTTCTCCGACCGACTCCAGGATAGTCTCTCGAACCTCAAGAAAATCAAGGACATCGCCGGCAAGATCGATGTCGCACCCGACCGCTGCTTCGACGGCTTCGACGGGTACAAGAAACTTCTCGATTGCGGCGTCGATGTGGTGATCCTCACCACGCCGCCCGGCTTCCGGCCGATCCACCTCCAAGCGGCTGTCGAGGCGGGCAAGCACGTCTTCTGCGAAAAGCCTGTTGCTGTGGATGCCCCCGGCATTCGCTCCGTGATCGAAAGCGCGAAGCTCGCGAAGGAGAAGGGGACCGGCCTCTGCTCGGGCTACTGCTTCCGCTACGACCGGGCGAAGCGCGAGACCGTGAAGCGGATTCACGACGGTGAGATCGGCGACGTGGTTGCCATGAACATCACCTACCACACCGGGCCGCTGTGGTGGCGGGGGAGCGATCCCAAGTGGACGCAAATGGATTACCAGATGCGGAACTGGTACTACTTCTCGTGGCTCTCCGGCGACTTCATCGTCGAGCAACACTGCCACAACTTCGACAAGGCGAACTGGGTTCTCAAGGGGCTCGAACCGATCGCCGCAACCGGCGTCGGTGGCCGCCAGGTTCGCGTCGAGGAAAAGTACGGCAACATCTACGACCACTTCGCTTGCACGTTGGAGTTCCCTGGTGGCGTGAAGGTGTTCTCGGCCTGCCGACAGATGCCGGGGTGCCAGTCGGACGTGAACGACCACGTCATGGGCACGAAGGGTCAGTCTCAGTTGATGAAGCACACCGTGACCCCAACCGGCGGCAAGGCGTGGGAGTTCGAGGGTGAATCGAAGGATATGTATCAGGTCGAACACGACGAACTCTTCGCGAGCATCCGCGCCGGCAAGCCGATCAACGACGGCGAGACCGCCGCGCTCAGTAGCGGAATGGCAATCTTCGCACGTGAGGCGGCGTACTCCGGTCAACGCGTGACCTGGAAGCAATTCATCAACTCCGGCAAGTCACTGTCTCCGAAGGCTTACGCCTGGGGCGACAATCCCGTCCCACCGGTTCCGACCCCCGGCTCGTACAAGTTCATTTAAGTGCGGAACGCGGAGTGCGGAATGCGGAGTGAAGAACCATGCTCCGCATTCCGTCTCGGATTTCATAATCCGCATTCCGAATTCCGAAATCCGCAATTCCAGGAGGACACCATGATTCGACCAATAGGCCGCCGCGATTTCTTACGCACGACAGCGGTCGTCACCGCTGCTGCGATGACTGGAATCCCCTTGTTTGCTGCCGAGGCCAAAAAGCCGAAGCTCAAGAAGGCCGTGAAGTACGGCATGATCGGCATCAAGGGAACCCACCTTGAGAAACTCGAACTCGCCAAGAAGTGCGGCTTCCTCGGCGTCGAGATCGACAGCCCGGGAACTGCAAACCTCGAAGAGTTGGTGAAGGCGAGCAAGGAAACGGGCGTTGTTATTCACGGAGTCATCGACTCTGTTCACTGGCGAGACACCCTTTCTAGCCCAGACGAGAAGGTGCGAGCCAAAGGGCTCGACGCGCTGATCGGTGCCCTGAAGGACGCCAAGACCGTCGGCGCGGACACCGTGCTGCTCGTCCCCGGAGTCGTGAACAAGGACGTGACTTACGAGCAGTGTTTCGAGCGCTCCCAGGCCGAGGTGAAGAAGGCACTCCCCACGGCTGAGAAGCTCGGCGTGAAGATTGCCATCGAAGTGGTGTGGAACAACTTCATCACAAAGCCCGAACAGCTCATCGAGTACATCGACAGCTTCAAGTCCGACTGGGTCGGGGCGTATTTCGACTGCTCCAACATGGTGAAGTACGGCGTGTCGTCCGCGGACTGGATTCGGAAACTCGGCAGCAAGCGGATGCTGAAGTTCGACTTCAAGGGCTACAGCAAGACGAAGCAGTGGGTGCCGATCGGCGAAGGCGATGAAGATTGGCCGGAGGTTCTCAAGGCGCTCGCCGAGATCGGCTACAACGGCTGGGCGACCGCCGAGGTTGGTGGCGGCGGCGAGGAAGTGCTCAAGAAGGTCTCGGCCCAGATTGACAAAGTGCTTGGGCTGTGAATTGCGATGCGATAACCTTTTCGTTAACCCACGGGCGCAGTCCGTGGGTTTTTCTCACTCAGAGGCTCTCCCCATGTCAACTGATCGTCGCGGGTTCCTCGCTTCGTCGGCCCTCGCCACGGCGGGGCTACTCACCGAAACCAGTCGCGGGTATGCCGCCAACGATGTGCTTCAAGTCGGGCTGATCGGCGTGGGTGGCCGCTGTCGCCATCTCGTGAAGTCGTTCGCGAACCTGCCGAACGTGAAGATCACGGCTGTTTGTGACGTGTGGGACCAGAACCTGGCCGAGGCGCAGAAGATCGCCGACCCGAAGGCGTTCGCCACGAAGCAGCACGAGGAACTCCTCGCCCGCAAGGATGTCGATGCTGTGCTGATCGCGTCGCCCGATCACTGGCACGTGCCGCTCACCATCGATGCGGTGAAGGCGGGCAAGGACGTGTACGTCGAGAAGCCGTTGACTCACGACCTGAGCGAAGGCAAGGCGATCATCGCGGCGCAGAACGAGAGCAAGCGCGTGGTGCAGGTTGGCACTCAGCAACGCAGCATGACGCACATCGTGAAGGCTTATGAGCTGTTAAAGGCCGGCACGATCGGCAAGGTTCACAAGGTTCACTGCACGTGGAACCGGAACGCGGCACGAGCGGGGCGATTCAAGGACGCACTCGACGCGAAGACCGTGGACTGGAAGCGCTTCTTGGGCACCGCCAAGCCACAGGAATTCGATGCGTACCGCTTCCGCCAGTGGCGCTGGTTCTGGGACTTCGGTGGCGGCATCTTCACCGATTTGATGGTTCACTGGATCGACGTGGTTCACTGGTTCCTCGACCTCGATCATCCCGCATCGGCGAGTAGCGTCGGCGACTTCTACTCGGCGAAGGACGTGTGGGAAACGCCTGACACGGTGCAGACATTACTGCGTTACCCCGACAAGGAAGTTCAGGTGTACTTCGAGGGAACGTTCAGCAACAACCGTAACGGGTCGATGGTCGAGTTCATGGGTACCGAGGGCACGCTGTACATCGACCGCGGCCGCTACGAGATCATCCCGGACCGTGGCAAAAAGAAGCCTGAGCCGAGTTCGCTCATCCTCGGCACCGACCAGCAGAAGGGTCTCGACTTCTACGACAAGCCGGACGGCGAGTTGCTTCACTTGTTGAACTGGGTGGAGTGCATCCGGGATCGTTCGAAGAAGGTGACATGCCCTGTGGAAGCCGGTGTCGGCTCCGCGAGCGCGGCACACCTGGCGAACTTGTCGCTGAAGACCGGGCAGGTCGCATTTTGGAAGGCATGATCGTTTCTTTCGCGCCCGCTCCTTCAGGGCGGGTGGTCACTTTGGAACCACGCCATGAACTCGCTCCTGAATCTCGCCTCGCTTGAAGCCGGTGAACGGCAGATGCTCCGCCAAAGCTGGGGCACATTCGTAGGGCTTGGTGTTCTCTTCGCACTGCTCGGTGCGGCCGGTCTCATCTACGCGGGGGTTGCCACACTGGTGACGATTTTGTTCGTCGGATGGGCGTTTGCCATCGCAGGGTTTGCAGGCGTCGCACACGCGATCTTCCGCAAGGGTTGGTGTGGGTTCTGGCTTGATCTTCTCAGTGGTCTCGTGACCGGACTGGTCGGGATATTCATCATCATGCATCCGGTCGCGGGTGCGTCTGTGCTCACAGGGGTGATCGGCGTCGTGTTCCTTGTGGGCGGGATTTTCCGACTTGGGGCAGGTGTCGCGATGAAGAACCCATACGCGGGCTGGTTCGTGATGCACGGTATCGTGTCGATCCTTCTTGGCTTGATGATCCTCTCGGATTGGCCAAACGCGGCCATGTGGGTCATCGGCACTCTAGTTTCGATCGACCTGTTGATGGATGGCTTCCGGCTCATTTCGTTCGGCTTGGTGGTCAAGAATCATGCTGTGAGTGAACCAACAGCAACGGCTCCCCAGGTCTGAATGTGAATCCAGTCAGAGCCTGAACGCCAGCGAGGTATTTCCCACCACTCGCTGGCGCTCGGGCTCCGATACCGTGCGCTCAATCACATCTCTTGGCTTCCCCTCCCTTGGTGACCGAGCGTAGAATACGGTCAGACGCACATCATCGCGCCAACTCCGAAGGTGATTCATGGCTCTCATGCTCCCTCCCATTCGGGGTCAGCTTGCAATCGCCGGAGAATGGTCGTCGCCCCGCGATGACTTCGAAAGTCTCAGCCCAGCCAACCTGACGGAAGTGGTTGGCACGTTCCCGGCCGCTTTGCCATCGGAGGTGAACGCCGCGGTCGATGCTGCCCGGTCGGCGTTCCCCGCGTGGCGGCGAACCTCGCGCATTCTGCGGGCCGAGTGCTTTGACCGCCTCGCTCAGTTGATCAAGAAGGACACGGACTCGCTCGCGGAACTCATGGCTCGCGAGTGCGGGAAGAACATCACCGAGTGTCGGGCGGAGGTGATCGAAGGATTGCACATGGTGCAGTACGTCTTCGGCACCGGGCGAATGCCGTTCGGCGAAGTGATTGCCAGCGAGATCGCGGAAAAAGATGCCTTCGTGCGAAGGAAGCCGTGGGGCGTTGTGGCCGTCATCACGCCGTGGAACTTCCCGTTCGCGGTGCCACTGTGGATGCTCGGGCCAAGCCTGCTGGAAGGGAACACGGCGGTGTTCAAGCCGAGCGAAGACACACCCGCGATCGGGCAACGGCTCGTGGAACTGTTCACGGAAGCGGGGTTCCCGCCAGGTACGTTGAACCTGATACACGGTGCTGGCGAGACGGGTGCGGCTCTGGTGGCGAACCCCGGCGTGAACGTCGTGTGCTTCACGGGGAGTTACGAAGTCGGTCGCAAGATTCAGGAGGTCTCCGCGGGGATGCACGATCGCGTGGTCGCGGCCGAGATGGGCGGCAAGAATGCCGTGATCGTCTGCGACGACGCTCGCTTTGATCTGGCAGTCACGGCGGGCATCCTGAGCGCCTTCAAAACGACGGGGCAGCGCTGCGTCTCTGCAAGCCGAATCCTCGTGCATGAATCGCTGATGGATCGGTACGCCAAGGCGTTTGTGGATACGGCGAAGCGACTGAGGTTCGGCGACCCACTCGACCCAAAGAACTTCGCCGGGCCGGTGATTCACCGTGAATCAGTCGAGAAGATTCTCGGCTACAACGCCCTCGCGAAACAAGAAGGCGTGACCGTACTCCTCGACGGCGGCGAACTCGAATCACAAGCCCGCAGCGCAAGCAAGGGTTCGTGTTATCTCTCGCCGTTCGTGTATCGCACCGAACATCGGCCGGGGTTGCGTGTCATTCGTGAGGAAGTGTTCGGCCCGCATGTCGCGCTGATCCCATTCCGGGACGACGAACACGCCGTGCGAATCGCCAACGATACCGAGTACGGCCTGTCGATGGCGGTCATCACGGAGAGCTATCGCAAGATGCGGTTCTTCCGCGACGAGTGCGATTACGGCATGGGGTACGTGAACTTGCCGTGTATCGGTGCGGAGGTTCATCTACCGTTCGGCGGCGTGAAGAAATCCGGCAACGGGCACCCCTCCGCCGCAGCGCTGGTCGATGCCGTCACGCACCGCGTCGCGTGGACCGTGAACCACGGCACTGACATCAAGATGGCCCAGGGACTCACAACCGCAATCGACGGCGGTCCGGCGTAAAGTCCGATGGAAGGTGTTATGAATCCTGATCAAGACCTGGCTTGCTGTCCCGTGTGCAGAAACGTGTACACGCTCATCGATATGGCCGAGAAAGCCAGGGCGCGGGGTTATCAATACCCCGACCGCCCGGACCGATTCGCAATTGAATGCGCAACCTGCAAGATGATTGAGCGGTTTTCTGACTCCGATTTGTACTTCCGGGTCGTGGCCGCAATTCAACGCGAGATGGGTGGAGACAAACCAGCCGGTTGACTCCGGCGTTCTCGAAGGACTCTCCCATGTGGCTATTCGACGATCGCACGGTTCCGGATGTTCGCACTGCGTTGCCCGGGCCGAATGGCGCGGAGATGCTTACGCGCGACAAGCTGTACGTGTCGCCGTCGTACACGCCCATGTACCCGCTGTTCGTCGAACGTGGTAGCGGGGCCGTGATCGAAGACGTCGATGGCAACCTGTTCCTCGATTTCACCGCTGGCATTGCTGTCACTGCCACGGGGCACTGCCATCCGGAAGTCGTCGCTGCGATCAAGGATCAGGCCGACAAGTTGCTTCACATGTCGGGCACCGACTTCTACTACCGGCCGCAGATCGACCTCGCGGAACGGCTGGCGAAGGTCGCGCCTGGGCCGACGCCGAAGAAAGTGTTCTTCTCGAACAGCGGTGCGGAGGCCGTCGAGGGGGCTTTGAAACTGGCTCGCTGGCACACGAACCGCAACCGCGTCGTTGCGTTCTTCGGGGCGTTCCACGGTCGCACCTACGGTGCGATGTCGCTGAGCGGGTCAAAGCTCGTTCACCGTCGCGGCTTCTCGCCGCTCGTGCCGGACATTCACCACGTTTCGTTCCCGAAACAGTTGTCAGTTGTCAGTGGACAGTTGTCAGTGAAAGACCAAGCGTGCGGCGTATCGGGCTGTCAACGGATCACTGACAACTGTCCACTGACACCTTGCAAGCTCATCGCAGAAATCGAGGACACGATCTTCCGGCGGACGTGTCCGCCCGAGGAAGTCGCGGCGATCTTCGTCGAGCCGATTCAAGGAGAGGGTGGTTACCACCCGCTTCCGCAAGGCTGCCTGACTGCGTTACGGGCGCTCTGCGACAAGCACGGCATTCTGCTCGTGGTCGATGAGGTGCAGTCGGGGATGGGCCGCACCGGGAAGATGTTCGCGGTCGAGCACTACGGCGTCGAGCCAGACATCATTTGCTCGGCGAAGGGAATCGCCAGCGGAATGCCGCTGGGTGCGATCATCGCGAAGGCGCACGTAATGGACTGGCCGCCGGGCAGCCACGCCAGCACCTTCGGCGGCAACCCCGTTGCGTGTCGGGCCGCGCTCGCGACCATCGACCTGCTCGAACGCGAGTACATGACCAACGCCACGGTTCGCGGCGAACAACTGCGGACTGGTCTACGCACGCTTGCCACAACTCACACCGAGCTGTCTGGGGTTCGTGGGCTGGGGCTTATGACCGCCGTGGATTTGCCGTCGGGCACTCATCGAGAGAAGGTGATTCAGGAAGCGTTTCAACGTGGGCTGCTCCTCCTGGGCTGTGGCGACACGGCGATCCGGTTCTGCCCGCCGCTGTGCATCACGGCTGAACAAGTGGAGACCTGTCTGCGCATCCTCGATGGTGTGTTGGGGAGTGTCGAACCCGCGAAGCCGATCGGACCGCCCGCGCCGACGTTGGGAACGCTGCCAGTGGTGTGAACGAGCCATAGTTTAGCCGCGACGGAATGGATCGCTGAATTGCTCCACGCGCTCCGTTCCGTCGCGGCTAATCCATTTACAGCATGAAAGGATTCATCCATGTCCGCACCCGCCGCACCGCCACCCGAAATGATCCTGATGCAGATGGTCTTCGGGAAGGCCGTCACGCAAGCGCTTTCAGTTGCTGCTCGCTTCAAGGTCGCGGATCATCTCGCCACTGGCCCGAAGACCGCAGCCGAACTCGCCACCGCCACAGGGCTACACGCCGGGCACCTGTACCGCGTCATGCGTGCTCTTGCGGGGCTGGGTGTCTTCACTGGCGATGACGCAGGTCGGTTTGCCCTGACGCCGATGGGGAATCTGTTGCGAACCGATGTTCCGGGATCAGTGCGGCCGATCGCCACGTATGTCTGCGATCCCTGGAGTTGGAAGCCGTGGGGCGATCTCGCGGGTTCCGTGCAGACCGGGCAACCGGCGTTCGACCGCATGTTCGGCGAGGGTGTATTCGACTACTTCGGCAAGCATCCCGACGAGGCCGCCACCTTCAATGAAGGGATGACCGGCTTCTCGCAGCAAGCCTCGGCTGCGGTGCTCAAGGCGTATGACTTCTCGCCGTTCAGCAGTATCGTGGATGTGGGCGGTGGACACGGTGCGTTACTGCTATCGATCCTGAAGGCGAACCCCGCGGCGAAGGGCGTGGTCTTCGATGCCCCCTCGGTTGCGGCGGGGGCCGTCGATGCGATCAAGGCTGCGGGACTGAGCGACCGTTGCCGTGCCGAGGGTGGCGACTTCTTCAAGGCTGTTCCCGGTGGCGATCTGATCGTGCTCAAGCACATCATTCACGACTGGAACGACGCGAAAGCCACAACCATCCTGAAGGCGTGCCGGGCAGCGATTCCGCCGACGGGTAAACTTCTCCTCGTGGAACTGGTCGTGCCTCCGGGTTACGCCCCGCACATGTCGCACATTCTTGACCTTGAGATGATGGTCGTGTGTGATGGCAAGGAGCGGACCGAGGCCGAGTACCGCGAGTTGCTTGCCGGTGCGGGATTCCGCCTCACTCGAATCGTTCCCACCGAGGGACCGCATGGATTGGTGGAAGCTGTTCCAGACTGATTGGCCTTTCCCCGGTAAGATATCACTGGCATTCCGGGGTACTTCATGACGACGCAAAACGAAGCAACGGTCGCCCAGACGACTCCTCCAATCAGTTGCGAGGAGATTATCATCCCGCAAAGTGCCCCGACCCAAATCGGGGAGTTTCTGATCCTTTCCAAACTGGGTGAAGGCTCGTTCGGACAGGTTTATCTCGCACGACAAATCTCGTTGGGTCGAGAAGTTGCCCTGAAAGTGACTCGACCAGCTTCAAATGACCTGGAGGGGTCGTCTGCCCCAAGCCAGCCGTTTGGAACGACGCCATCGGACGCGCGGGCACGGAACGAGGGGAAACTCCTCGCGGGTTTGGAACACGACAACATCGTGAAGGTCTTCTCCGAGTTCCACGACGTGGAAAGCGGAGCTCGTGGATTGTGCTTGCAGTACGTTCCCGGTGCCGACCTCGGAGCGATCATTCGGCAGGTTTACGCGAACAAGCAGACCCCCGAATCCGGGACTGCTATTCTCTCCGCCCTTGATGCAACGCAGCGAGGTGAAGCGCGCTTCGATCCATCGTCCTTGAGGGATCGCGAATCGCTCGCAGGCGACACGTTCCCACAAGCAATCTGCCGGATCGGAGCGAGGTTAGCTGAGGCACTGGCGTTCGCCCACACTCGCGGCATTTTGCACTGCGACATCAAACCCGGCAACATCCTGCTGACGCCATACGGCCGGCCGATGCTCGCCGACTTCAACGTCGCGTTCGACCGGGTTCGCCACAACCCAGCCGCAGGCGGGATCGGCGGAACAATTTCCTATATGGCTCCTGAACACCGGGCTGCGGTATTCGGTCAGAAGTCGGGTCGGGTCGATGAACGCTGCGACATCTACTCTCTCGGGCTCGTACTCCACGAACTCGCGACCGGAAAGCGACTCCCCCCCGCGAAGACAGAAGACGCCACGGAAGCGATTCCCGTACTCGACAAAGTGCCGCGTGAGCTCGCCGCAGTGATCCGGCGTTGCCTCGACTCTGCTCCAGCAAACCGTTATCAGTCAGCAACGGAACTTGCGATCGCGCTCAACGCGGCCTGGCAACTCCTCGCGGCTCGTCGATCCCTGCCGCCGCCGATCCGCGCCGCACGATGGGTGAGTGAGAACCCAATTGCTGCGTTGACTCTCGCTGCAATTCTGCCGCACGTTCCCGCGACAATCGTGAACATCGGTTACAACGCGGTGCAGATTGAACTGAACGACGCTCAGCACCGGGTCTTTCTGGTCCTCATCCTGGTTTACAACCTGATTGCCTACGTCGGTTGTGCCGGGACGGCTGCTTATCTCATCTGGAAGGTGAAGCAGGGGTTGGTGGGGTTGATCTTCGCCCCCGGCCCAGCGGTGGACGAACTCCGTCGGCGTGTTCTGTGCCTGGGTTGGTGGGCGGTTGCGCTGGGCTCACTCGGGTGGTTCTCGGGCGGCATCATCTTCCCGCTCGTCATCGACCTCGTGGCGGGCGGCTTCGACTGGCAAATGTATGCCCACTACCTCGTCTCGTTCACGCTCGCGGGGTTGATCGCGGTCGTGTTCAGCTACCTCAGCATTCAGGCCGTGGTGCTGCGGGCGTTGTTGCCGAACCTCGGGAACCCTGACCGCTACACCCCTGTGGGAATGTGGGCTGAGGTGAAGCCGATGACACTGGCGTTCGGGCCGTTCCTGATGCTGGCCTCCGCCGTCCCTCTTACCGGGGCGGTGTTGTTAATCACGCTGACGGATGGGGTGATGACGCTGGGATTCAGGCTCCTGGTCGCTGGCCTGATCGGCGTCGGAGTCATGGGGGTTGGTATAGCGGAACGCCTCACGGCCAGGCTGCGATTGCTCGCCGAGGTCTGGCACCGCGAGCCGTGAGGCCAAGAACCTGCTGATCGCACGCTTTCCCGGTTCCCGCGTGCAGCGTAGAATGGCAGCTATGTCTCTCACACTGCCAGTTCTGCCTGAAACATCCGTGCCTCCTGCCGAAGGCGCGCCGCAACCGTTGCCGGGCATCCTCGATGTGCCGACGGATACCCTTCGCGCGTGGCTCGCCGAACGGCGACAGCCACCCATGCGTATCAGCCAGATTCGGAAGCAGATCCTCGCGAACCGCGCCACCGCGTTCGAGGATATGTCCGACTTGCCCAAAGACCTGCGACCCGAACTCGCCGGGTCGTTCAGCGTGTTCTCGACGAAGGTCGAGAAACACATGTTCGCCATGTCCGACGACACGCACAAGCTCGTGCTGCGGCTCGCCGACGACAAGATGATTGAGTGCGTCCTCATCCAGGAAGACGGCCGCGCCACGGCATGCGTCAGCACTCAGGTCGGGTGCGGCATGGGGTGCGTCTTCTGTGCGAGCGGCTTGAACGGAGTCGTGCGGAACCTCACCGTTGGCGAGATCGTCGAACAGCTCGTCCGCCTTCGCAACCTGACCAACCCTACCAGCACGAACCCCGACCGTGCCCCGCGCCTCACACACATCGTGGTGATGGGAATGGGCGAACCACTTGCAAATCTCGATCGCCTACTCGAAGCACTGGCCGTCGCCGGGGACAAGCATGGGTTGTGCGTCGGGCAGCGACACGTCACCATTTCGACTGTCGGGCTGCCTGCGAAGATTCGCCAACTCGCGGATGTCGGGAAACAGTATCATCTGGCAGTGTCCCTCCACGCTCCGACGGATGCGTTGCGAACCCAGATTGTGCCAACAAACGACAAAACAGGTATCCCGGCGATCCTCGAAGCCGCCGACTACTTCTACGAGAAGACCGGCCGACAGGTGACGTATGAGTATGTCGTGCTGGGCGGCACGAACGACGACCCGACGCACGCGAAGGAACTCGCTCGCCTACTCGCTGGCCGCAAGGCGCACGTGAACCTGATCCCATGGAACGACGTCGAAGGCTTGCCGTACCGCCGCCCAGTTGAGGGTAACCTCCAGGGGATGATCGAGACGCTCCACCGTAGCGGAATTAGCGTGAAAGTCCGCAAACGAAAGGGTGCTGAAATTGACGCCGCGTGCGGACAGCTACGAAGACAGCTCGAGGGGTCAGGGGAGAGGGGGGAGGGGAGAGCTAAGATCGGTGAACCGATTACCTGAACCATACGATGTCAGCGTTCCCGGACTGTCCCGAGCATCACGGGTGGGGTTCTATCCCTGTCCCATAACCCCTAACCCCTGCCAGCCGTGCCGATCGGTCACACCAGCGCACAGATGGCTCTTCGTGACCCGGACATCCGGCTCATGCTCCGTGTTCGTGACGACGATTCCACGGCCTTTGGTGAACTGGTCGAACGGTTTCAACATCGCCTTGTCGCGGTGATGCATCACCTCATCGGCAACGCAGACGAGGCTGAGGATCTCGCACAAGAAGTGTTCCTTCGGGTCTATCGGAACCGCAAGAAGTACACGCCCAAGGCAAAGCTCTCGACCTGGTTGTTCACAATTGCGAACAACCTCGCATTGAACGCGCTCCGCGACCGAAAACGCCGGCAGGTTTTGCCACTGGAAGTGAGTGACAGTGGGCCGGTAGGCTCCCGCCCCAACGAGACAACCGCCTCGACACGCGACGAACCGCCCGCCCATCAACTGCAACAGCAGGAGTTGGCAGGCGTTATTCGTGGCGCCCTCGACGGTTTAAACGAACGCCAGCGAGTGGCGATCGTCCTCAACAAGTTTGAGGACATGAATTACACCGACATCGCCGACGTCATGGGTCTTTCAACGAAGGCTGTCAAATCGCTTTTAAGCCGGGCTCGCGCGAAGCTCCGTGATGCACTGCAGGGTTACATATACATGGATACCGAGCCGCCCCCGGAAGACACCGAGAGCGAAGAGACCGAATAAGGCACACCCACCACAGCGGATGTGCTTGAGGTGCGACATGAACGACGACCTACCGACAACCCCCGACGAGGGCGACCCCGCGTCAATCGACCCGTTCGAGGCCGAGTTGGTTGCGTACCTGGATGGAGAACTGGAACCATCCGCCGCTCGCAAGGTCGAGGTTCGTCTCGCGGCCGATCCTGCTGCGCGTGCGAAGGCGACGGCATTGAAAAAGACGTTCGGTCTGCTCGACTATCTCCCAAAGCCTGAGCCATCGCCGACGTTCGCATCGCGGACTCTCGAACGCCTCCCGGCGATGAAGTCTGCTCAGGCTCAGTCCCCTTCCAACCGTGCGATCCCGGTTCCTGCCAGCCAGTCATCGAACTCCCCAACGCTGGCGTCATCCTCAACCATTCCCGCTTCATCACCTCTTGGTTCAGGCCAGTTCGCACCAGTGGCCCCTCCCCGATCGGTCTTCTGGGCTGCAGGTCTGATGATCGCAGTGGGCGTATGTTTAGCCATCGGCTATCTTGCGTCTGGCGCCGTGTACCCTTACTTGTTCGCATCGCGTGCGAATCGCGAAGCATCACTGGACGAGCTATCGGTTACTGACCACCAGATCGTCGAGCGACTCCCGCTCTACGCCGCGGTCGATGATCTGGATTTCGTCAATGAACTGGCAAAGCCAGAATTCTTTGGCGACGATCCCGAGGTGTTGGTCGATGTGGCTACGAAACCGCCAACTGTGGAACCCGAGAACCCGACCGCAGCCGCGTTCACCAAGCTCGCCACAGCATTCAAGGCGATCCCGCCCGCAAGACAGCAGGCCATTCGTGACCTGGATAAGGAACTCCGTAGTCTCGATGCGCCAACCCGAGACCAGCGTTTACGCGTGCTCGAGACTTACACGATCTGGTTGACAAAACTCAGCGAGCCAGACCGGAAGCAAGTTTTGACCGCAGACACCGCACGGCGGCGACTTGACGAAATCCGTAAGATCCGCAACCAACAGTGGATCGACAGCCTGCCGACGGCTCAACGGGTCAAGCTCAACGGTCTGCCCGCTGCCGGGCAGGTTGAACTGATCCGCCAGTGGAGGGACGAGGAATCCGCCCGGCGTGAGGAATGGGCGTTCCACCGCACACATGCCGATGATATTGTCTCGAACAAAACACCCTGGCCGTTCGACAACGCTTCACGCCAACGAGACGTGATTGAATTCGCCCGCGTTGCCTTCCGCCTTGAGGACAATAAGCTCTGCCGACTCGATGAGACCGAACGCGCACGGTACGCCGCATCGCTTGCTCAGGCGAACGAGCAGGGGGGGTGGATGGCGTGGTACAACTACGGTCGCAACGTCAACTTGATCACCAAGAAGTACGAGAGATTCCTTCTTCCCGAACCTGCTACGGGTGAACCGGTGACAAAGTACGAGCAACTCGGAACTCGTGCCGAGAGGTGGTTCGAGAAGGGCAAGGGGCGAGTCGCGACGTTGACACTGGTCGGGAAGTGGCCAGATTTCGCACTGGCCGTCCACAACTACGCCGGCACCGAGAAGAGCGATAAGATTCCGCTGCCACCGCTAGGGTCAGCGCGGCCATCCGAGTTCAAAGAACCGCTCCGAAGTTTCGTGACTCGGGATCTCATCACGGTCCTGGCGCTCGCGGATCGCAAGGCACTCGAGGCTCTTGAAGGGAAGTGGCCTGACTACCCACGCGAAGTGGTGCGGCTAGCCAAACAGCACGATCTTGTTGCTCCGGGGCTCATGGTTCCTTGCTCTCCGAAGCGATGGGACTCGATGTACGGATTCGGCCCTCGAATCAAACCCTAACTTAACCTCACCCCGTCGTTGCGGGCGCCGATCCGTCCCCATCCAAGGACATTCGAAGAGGCCGTCATGTCTGATCTCGCCACGGCGGTGAACGCTGCGTTCGCCTACGCGCATGAACCGAGTGATGCCATCGCTCTCCTCGGGCCTCCTTCGGACGCATTTCGCCATCCGGGTCCACAAGGTTTGTTGGAATTTGCTCGCGCCATCGAGACGGAAGAAGAGTTGAACGAACTCGTTCGCCGGGTCGTGCCGACCGTGGGTGTGCCTGACGGGTTCAAGGCTTCCGTCATGGCGTTGCTCTGTGGCACCTTTGTCGAATGGGGTGCCGACTCCACCGAGTTCGGCAACCTGCTCCTCGCACGCCTTCCGGGCTTCCTGGCGGAGGCGGAATCCGTCGCCGACTACGTCGAGACTGTGCCGGGGGAAAAGCTCTTCGCCATCAATCCGGACGGGTTCCGTGCCTGGCAGGCGCTTTCGCTCATGATGCTGGCCACAATGGCCGTCGTCACACGCAGGATGGACTTTCGTCAGGAAGCGCGAGTCAACGCCGAGTTGGTCATGGGCCTTGTTGCGCTCCGTGAGCGAAACAAGGAGGTCAACTTCGTTGCGCAAACGCTCGGCTTCACCGATGGCATGGAACTCGTTGTTCTACATCCTGGTGAGGGACGCGGTTTTCACATCGAGCTGGAAGCGGTGAACACGAACTTTCACTTGTTCACTCTGTTGCAGGGCGAGTTGATTGGTGGTGGTCTTCTCCCTGGCGACCCAATCGAATCGAACGTCGTTGGTGTCGCCAGGGGTGAGATTCCTCACGAGTCGCCGG
Organism: Planctomycetaceae bacterium; assembly: GCA_013823135.1. Taxonomy (GTDB): domain Bacteria; phylum Planctomycetota; class Planctomycetia; order Gemmatales; family Gemmataceae; genus Gemmata. Next base: position 108,024 of record PNLP01000004.1, on the reverse strand, counting down.
TGATCGACCATGCACGCTTTCACTTCTACAACTGGGCTGGGTTGTTGCCTGATGGGTCACTCGCGGCGGCCGATACGGAGACGTGGATCTGGGGTGAAGCACACGCCGAGGAGATACCGGAGTTCGAGGGGGTTCGAGTCGTCGTCCTTGGGCCGCCGGTATTGGGAATGCGTGAGTGGGACGGGAATTTCTTCGCGAACATTCACGATGCCCTTCGCTCTGCAACCCGAGTGATCGGGGAACTCACCGCCGAACAGGTCACGGCCTGGATCGACCACATCCGACGAGCCCCCCGATGACCCGACCCACGCGTGCCGAACTCCTCGCGGCGAAGGACAAGACGGTACCGGATGTCGCCGGGCCGAACTTGTCCGTGGTGTTCTGCGGCATTAACCCAGGGCTCTACACCGCCGCCATCGGGCATCACTTCGGCCGACCCGGGAACCGGTTCTGGCCGACACTGCATGGAGCAGGGTTCACACCGCGCCTCTTCGATCCCTCCGAGGAACGCGACCTCCTGCCCCTGGGGTTCGGCATCACAAACGTAGTTGCACGTGCCACCGCTACAGCCGACGAGCTAACCAAAGCCGAGATTGTTGCGGGTGGGGAATCTCTCCGGAAGCGTGTGCGGGAGTGGTCGCCGCGCTTTCTTGCAGTCCTGGGTATTGGTGCGTATCGCATCGCATTCAACCACCCCAAGGCCACCTTGGGATTGCAGGACGAACAGATCGGCGAGACGCGCGTGTGGGTGCTGCCAAACCCGAGTGGGCTGAACGCACATTACCAACCGCCTGATCTCGTGAGGGTTTTCAGGGAGTTGCGCGAGGCGAGTCTCGGGTAAGTTTGCACGTCTGGCGAGCGACGAGCCACATTGGCGGTTATGCTGGCGTTCGGTCTTCCGGTTGGGAACGTAGTCAGTGGTCCCCGGACCGATGGCGAATGCCCATGAAACTGCTCCTGATCAACCCCCGACTGCCCGAGAGTTTTTGGAGCTTCAGTTGGGCATTTCAGCACGTCGCACGGGATAAGTGTGCCGCGATTTCACCCCTCGGCCTGGCCACGCTCGCGGCCCTTACCCCGTCAGGTTGGGACGTCACGATCGTCGATGAAAATGTCGAGCCCATCGACTGGGACGCCGATGCAGACATCGTTGGAATCTGTGGGATGGCCGTCCAGTTCCCGCGACAGAAAGAGATTGCTGCCGAGTTCCGCCGCAAGGGTTGCTACGTCGTTGTTGGTGGGAGCTATGCTTCGCTTTGTCCCGAAGAGTACCGCACTGTTGTGGATACGGTAGTGGCTGGTGAAGCGGAGTACATCTGGCCTCGGTTCTGTGCGGATTTCGAGAATGGTGAGCCGTTGCCGCGTTATCAAGAAACTGGCACTGTGGACCTCGAAGATAGCCCCACGCCCCGCCACGATTTGCTCAAACTGGATCGCTACCAATCTGTCGCCGTGCAGTTCTCGCGAGGCTGCCCATTCCGCTGTGAGTTCTGCGACATCATCATTACCTTCGGCCGCAAGCCGCGTGCGAAGTCACTCGCGCAGATCGAGCGCGAGTTGGACTTGCTCCGCCGGTGTGGCATGCGAAACGTGTTCTTCGTTGACGACAACCTGATCGGTCACTTGCCGCGGTGCCGGGAGTTGCTCCCGATGCTTGCGGATTACCAGAGCCGCCATCGGTACCGGTTTGCGTTCGGAGCCGAGACCTCCGCCAATGTCGCCACTCAGCCAGATTTGTTGACCCTTCTCCGCGCCGCGAACTTCGAGTGGGTGTTCATCGGCATCGAGACCCCGAGTCGGGAGGCGCTGCTAGAAACGCTGAAAGTGCAGAACACGCGTGCCGATCTGCTGACTTCGCTCCGTGCGGTTTACGCCCACGGTATCGACGTGTATGGCAGCTTTGTCGTCGGTTTCGACGCCGATGACGCCACAGTATTCGCGAGGCAAAATGCCTTCATCATCGAGTCGGGAATCATCGTGGCATCCATCGCAATGCTGCTCGCATTACCGAGGACGCCGCTGTTCGAGCGGTTGCAGCGCGACGGTCGGCTACAATCGGCTGGCGAGTCGCACCACTTGTGGAACAACTTGATTGCGACGAACATCATCCCGCAGAACATGAGCTACAGCGAACTGGTCCTTGGCTTCCGCGACCTGATTGGTCAGATCACATCTGACGTTTCAATCAGCAAAAGGATTCGAAACAAGCTGCCGTATCTTGGCGGCGCACCGGTTCCGTTCCGGGTGGGCATGGGTGCAACCCTCGCGTACCTGGGTCGGTTCTTGGTACACGGGGCGTTGCGGGGAGGGGTGCGTCGCTGGTATCACGTTGCTCGGTCGCTGCTGCCGGCGATGCTGCGGCCGCGGCTCATACCGTTCGTGATCCTGAACTGGGTTCAGGGGCTCGCGATCCAGGCTTTCGTTCGCGAGCACCTTCGCCAACATGGTAACCTCCCCGTGAGGGAGGTTGCCCCGGTGAAGACATCGCGCGATCAGTTATTGGTAATTGAACGGTAGAAGTCCTCGAAGCGGCGGCGCATCGCGTCGCGGCTATACTCCGCCTCGGCCCGCCGACGTGCTGACGCACCGTATGCCGCGGCACGCATCGGGTTCTCGATTAGCTTTTCGATGGCATCCGCGATCGCTTCGGGGTTACTCGCGGGGACGATCAGACCGTCCTTGCCGTGCCGCACTAGCTGAGCGTTCGCCCCAACATCCGTTGCAATCACAGCACGGCCTGAGGCCATGTATTCCAGCAACGAGTTCGACATTCCTTCGGAGTGCGACGGAAGCACGGCGATATCGACCGTTCGCAGGAAGCCAGCGATGTCCGACACCGAGCCACGCAGTTTGAAGCGTTCACCGAGGCCGAGCACGGTGTGAAGGCGTTCCAGCTCGGCGCGTTGTTCACCGTCGCCGGCTACTTCGAAGACCATCTTGGGAAACCGCTCCAGAGCCGCCTTCGCGGCAAGCATCAACCCATCGATGTTCTTCACAGGTCGCAGGTTCGCAACGCATCCAACCCGCACGCGGGGCTTGGATGTATCGGGGAACATGAATCGGTTAAACATCGCGATATCAACGCCATTCTCCAATACCACAACACGCTCCGAAGCGTGCTGTTCCTTCTCGACGAGTGCTTGCTTGCCCGTAGCGGTGTTCGTGAGTGTGGCATCGACAAACGGGCGAACGCAGCGGCCAAGCACCCGGTGCTTGCTGTTCACCCAATAGCCGAGGTTGTTGCGGACACGCACGACACGCTTCACGCCCGAGAGCTTTGCCAGTGGTACGCCAAAGTACGCGGCATCGAGGAAGTACGCCTGGAGTACATCGGGTTGGTGTTCACGCCAGAAGGCACGGAGTTGCGATACGGCACGGGCCGCGGTCAGGCTCATGAGGCGGCGAACGCCCAGACGGATCACCGGGCAGTCTTCCGGTTCGAGGGTGCGCGAGAGGTCATCTTCACCGTCGAGCAAAACCAGTGAAGGTTGAACGCGCGAGCGGTCGAGTTCACGGATGAGGGCGAGGAGTTGGGTTTCCGTGCCGGCGCGGCTAAGTCGATCGATCATGAAGCAGACCCGGACCGGTTTCTCGACCGGTGCGGGGGTCGCGATCGCGAGTGAACGGCGAGGCGCGAGCAGTGCGGACATCCTGTTCCTCATTGCTTGTTTAACCACGACACAGTGCCCAGGCTGGAATCAGCCTGAAGCCTGCCCCGGGTGGAGTAAACCCCGGCTTCCTTGCCGGGTCAATTGGGGCGAAGACGACTTCTTTGTCAACTTCTGCAACAGCTTCAGATACGCGGAAGCCTGGGCGTCGAACGTGAACGTGGATTGCATCCGCTCGCGTCCAGCGGCACCGAACTTGGCTCGTAACGTTGGATCACGCAGCAATTCACAGACTCGGGCTGCGATCCGTTCGGGCTGTCCTGGCGGAACAAGGTAGCCCGTCTCCGAGTCGATGATCGCTTCGGGAGTGCCGCCGACAGCGGTGGCGACCACGGGGACGCCGGCGGCGCTCGCTTCCAACGCCACGTTCGGCAGTCCCTCGGTGAACGATGGCAGCACGACGACATCCGCAGCACCGATTAGCGAGTCCAGGTCGGTGCGGAAGCCGGGCATCACCAGTCGGTCGCTCAGACCGAGAGTACGAACCCGCGCTTCGAGTTCAGCCCGTAGAAACCCCTCGCCAAACAGCACGACGCCGGCAGTGGGGTTCTCGCGGCAGATTGTCGCGGCCGCTTCGATCAGCACGCCGAAACCTTTCTCCGGGCTGAGGCGACCAGCCGCGAGAACGACCTGTGACACTCCACTGTCACTCGGCAGGAAGCCGAGCAACCGACTTCGTGCAGCCGGGTCGTGTTTCTCGAATGCGGCGAGGCGGGCACTATTGCGGATGACGCTCAGACGCGAACTCGGCACCCCGCACCAACGCCGGACCTTCGCGGCTTGTCCCTCGGAAACGCAGACAACGTGATCCATGAACCGTAGGTGTCGTCGGTCGAGCCATTCGTAGATCTTGACCTTGCGGGTTTCCCCGGTCCAGCCACGCGACACGGCGATGGCGGGAATGCCAGCACGCCGCGCTGCCATGCGACCGAGAATGTGAGCCTTGTAACCGTGACAGATGAGCGTATCGCACTGTGTGTCGCGGATAACGCCGTGCAGTTCCCCAACGGCCGCGAGTGCGTGCGGAAAGTCGGCGGTGAGTGGGATTGTGGGGAAGCCGCGCGACTGGATTTCGTTGAGGAACCCGGCGCAGCGACCCCCTTCGGAGAAACTGGCGAACGTCGTTTGGACGTGCTTCGGCATCGCCTGCGCGAGTCCGAGCATTTGCCGCTCGGGGCCGCCGAAAAACGTACTTGCGGTCAGGTGAACAAGTCGCACGGGAATCCTTTCCCGAACCTGTCGGAACGTCTGGGTTGAAAGTGTAGGGGGTGAGTGGGTCGGTTGTCGAGGGGAGTTTTCGCGAGTTGGACATTCTGGCAAGCGAGAGGGGAGTGGAAATGCTTCCCGCTCCCCCGAAATCACTTCACCAAACTGCACCCGGTGAACGTGAGTACGGCGTCTGCATGGCCCATACAACGCCCGCGGATCGTGACACGCTGACCTGGTTTAAGCAGGGCGAAAGGTTTTGCGGCATCGGCCGTGAAAGCACACGTCAGCAGGGCAACGCCGTCATCGTCGTCCACTTGCACACTCACCTTGCCGGGCTTTCCGCGGATGACCTTCCCCAGAGTGCCGGTCACATCCACGAGCTTTCCACGATACTTCTCGTCCGCCTGCATCACGTCCTCGGCGTACTCGCTCGCCAGAACCGCCGCGAGCACTCGGACGGGAGCAGAATCGGCTTCAAGTTCCTTTTCACCGATAACGCGAGTACAGTCATCAAGCGCAACACGGTCGCCAATCTTCCCCCTGCAACGGCCGCGAACCACGATTTCCTGACCGATCTCCATCGCCTCCAACCTCGCTTTGTCGATGAGTGGGAAGCGGCAATTCACGAACGAGTCTGGAAGCCCGACCAGTTCCACGGTGACCTTGCCCGGCGTGGTCTCGTCGTTCACCCGCTTCACCCGGCCGTTTAGTTCGATGAGCTTGTTGAGATACTTTGAGTCGGCGGCGAGTTCGTTCTGATCGTACTCTCGGTCCAGGTCGATCGCGGGGAGGGTTAACGCGGGGGCTTCCACCTTCGCTTCGTCGTCACCGGGGATGTTCGGGTTATTGCGGAATGCCCCGGCCATCAGAAGGAACCACGCGGCTCCGATCAACAGGCCGGTGAGGCTCACGAAGGTGCCTGCCGTTGGCACGCCCATCCCAACGCGACCGTTTGAACTCTTGGACTCCGCCATCCCGAGCAGTCCCAGGATGAGACCGAGCCCGCCACCGATCATGCCCAGCACGCCGATGCACGGAATCACGCTGATCGAAAGTCCGCCGCTCCCCAACACAAGTGACAACACTCCGAGGACACTCACCTGTGTGTTCTGCGGGTCGGCGTGTCGTTGCCTGGGTCGTCGGCTCTCACGAGGCCGGTCGTGCTCGACATCATCATTGCGGCGGTGGGAATCGTACTCTTCGTACCCGTGGTTGTTCGAGTCCATCAGGAATCTCTGGCGAGGTTGGACAAGCGCCGCGCGGCACGTCATCATTTCATCCTAACAGTTCTCTTCCTGCAACTCGGTTTCCGCGGTCCAACAGCTATGAGAATTACTCGACGCTTCCGAGGCTGTTTGCTGTTGTGCTTCTTGAACACTATTCTGAAGTCGTGATAGCGTTCAGCGCCGCTCCCTGAGCTGAGGCATCTGTGAAGCCCACCGAATCGCCCTCCGTTCCAGATCCTTCTGGCTCGATTCGAATCGCGCCTGCCACCGCTGCCGTTCCGCAGGGGGTTCCAACAGATGTGGTCGTGCTCCAACCGGGGGTTCCCTCGCCGCGGACCGAACTCGAAGACAACGATGCCCCGCGAGTCCGCGGTTACGAGATCCTGATGGTCATCGGCACCGGCGGAATGGGGATCGTTTACATGGCCCGGCAATGTGACCTTCAGCGTACGGTCGCGCTGAAGATGCTTCGCGGCCTCGGGCAGTACGACTCGGAATATCGCGAGCGGTTGAAAGCCGAGGCAGAGACTGTCGCAAAGCTGCAACACCCAAACATCATTCAAGTTTTCGAGATTGGCACAGTCGATTCGCAGCCTGGTGAGACGTCGCCCAGTCCGTTCATCTCGTTCGAGTATGTGGACGGCGGCAGCCTGATGCAACACACCGAGACTCCACAAAAGCCCGCCTTTGCTGCCCAGATCATTGAGAAACTCGCGAGGGCAGTTCATGCTGCGCACCGTTTAGGGGTCATTCACCGTGATTTGAAACCGGCGAATGTCCTTTTGACAAAACAAGGTGAGCCGAAGGTCGCGGACTTCGGCCTCGCGAAGCACTTTGGAAATGAGGTCGACAGCGCGGGCCGCTACCTGACTCGCGCGGGTGTGGTCATGGGAACCCCAGCATACATGGCCCCAGAACAGGCCGCTGGCGATCCCATCTCCCCCGCGATCGATACCTATGCACTCGGGGTTATCCTGTACGAGTTGCTGACTGCACGGGTTCCGTTCCAGGGTGGAACCCCGGTTGAGACGATGCATTTAGTCCGCGACCAGGAGCCCGTGTCACCCCGCCAGCTTCAGCCGAAGTTGCCGCGTGACCTGGAAACCATCTGCCTGAAGTGTCTGCAAAAGGACCCGTCAGTTCGTTACGAATCTGCCGAGGCTCTTGCCAACGATCTCCTCTGCTGGCGCGAGGGACGCCCAATCCTTGCCCGACCAGTTGGCTATGCTGAGCAAACATTACGGGCCGCGCGAAGGAACCCCACTGTTGCAGTACTTTCGTTGGCGGTCGTTCTGGTGACGCTCGCAGGTGTGAGCGGAGTGATCTGGAAGTGGCAGGAAGCACTCCAGCATGCCTCGGCCGCCGAGAAGGCTGCCGTCTTGGCCGAGTCCGCAGCAACGACGGCTCAGGAAGCAACTCGATCTGAAAGGTGGGAGCGCTATCGTTCCCACCTCACAGCTGCGTCGAATGCACTCCAGTTGAACAACGTCGTCGCGGCCCGGCAAGCGCTTGACGCTGCACCCTTAGAGTTCCGCAATTGGGAATGGCACCATTTCTATCAGCAACTCGATGGTGCGCAGGGGGTGTTGCGGTGGCCCGACATGATCTGCGATCTCACACGTTTCACGCCTGATGGTCGATGGGCCGTGGTCGATTCTGTTGGTGGCAAGGGAATGCGGGTCTGGAACGTTCTGGAGCGAAAAGCAGCGAGAACATACCCCCAGGAGAATGCCGTCCAACGAACCAAGATTTCTGACGATGGGCGAACGTTGGTTTCCTTTCGTCCAGACCATTCTCTCGTCGTCGATGACATTGCCACGGGCCGGCGAAATGTTCTACGTGGCCACACCAGGCCAATCCACACAACGGCATTCAGCGACGATGGCAAACGCCTAACCAGTTATGCGAATGATGGTTCAATCCGAGTTTGGGATGTGGAAATCGGTGAGCAACGCGAACTCATCCAGTTTGGTGAGGAAAATGCGGTTGGCGCGAGATTCGGGCCAAACTTGGAACGACTGTGTATGAGTTACAGCGACCCGAAGTTACTCAAACTTTGGGAGGTAAAGACTCGACACGCTCACACCCTTCACGGCGAGGACCACACGAGCCTTGGAGTGGACTTCAATCCGTCCGGCACTCGCCTCGTTGCTATGGAGACCTTTCCAAGCAACTCGTTTCACCTCTGGGATACCACGGTCTGCAAGCATCTCGCAACCTTTCGAGGACACACGAACCAGTTGAAAGCTCTTGCTTTCAACACCGATAACACCCGAATTGTGTCGGCTTCGATGGATCAAACCGCACGCATCTGGGACGCAAGTAGCGGGAAGTCCATTGCGATACTTCGTGATCATAAAGGTTGGGTCACCGATGTGAGGTTCAGCCCTGACGGAAAGCAAGTGCTCACAGCATCGCAGGATCAAACCCTCCGCCTCTGGGACGCCACTGACGGCACCCCGATCACCGTTTTGAGGGGGCACACGGGTGAAATCCACGCCGTCACGTATGCGGAGAACGGGAAAAGCATCGTCTCAGGAGCACGCGATGGCACCGTGCGAATCTGGGATGCCCAAAGCGCAATCAACAACGGTGCGATTCGAGGGCACACGAAATTCGTCTACGGCGTTGCGTTTCATCCTGATGGTGAACGGGTGTCCTCAGCAAGCTGGGATGGCACTGTTCGAGTCTGGAACGCCACCAGTGGTCTACAGTGCTGGGCCGGGAGCTACGGTCCTAATCACGTCGTTTCATCTGTCGCGTTTCATCCCAAGGGGTATGTCGTGGCGAGCATGGGACGCGAAGAAGTCGCGACCGGAGGGAAGGGGGGTGTACGACTCTGGGACGCGAATACGGGCGAGCAAACGCATTCATGGGATGTCCCCGCGGACTGGCGTGACAGTCGGTTGGCGTTCAGCCCTAACGGTGAACTACTCGCAGCTGGGAACATGGATGGTGGCATTCGACTCTGGGACGTGAACACGAAGGCACAGGTTGGTCTTCTGCGCGTGGACGGCAACGCCATTCGTGATCTGGCTTTCAGCCCGGACGGTCGATTGCTGGCGAGCGTCGGTGAAGATTCAAATCGAGGGGTCAAAGTCTGGGATGTTGCCGCGAAGTCGAGCGTTGTTGATCTTCACGGGCACACTGGTCCGCTTTATGCGGTCACGTTCAGCCCCGATGGGAAACTACTTGCTTCGGGTTCAGTCGATGGCACCGTGCGTCTATGGGACACAACAACGTGGAAAGAACTGGTCGTGTTGAAACACGGCGCGAACGTTTACAGTCTCGCGTTCAATCGTGATGGAACTCGTCTTTTCACCGCTTGTGCAGACAACACAGTTCGCATTTGGGATATGAAGACGAATAACCTCGTTGCCGAGTTGCGAGGGCACACAGACTACGTCCATTCTATCGCATTCAGCCCGGACGGCTCTCGACTAATAACCGGATCGGGCGATTCCACGCTCCGGATCTGGGACACCATTTCTCCACAAGTTCGGAACCGACCCAAGTAGGACTGCCCATAGTTGGCTGCGGAAAACTGGTTGACCCGGATGGCAAGGCGAAGGACACTCGTTGCGATAGGATAAGCGAACACCGGATCGCCGTCTGAACCCTCCTCACGAACACCACCGTGATCGCAATGCACCCCTCCCGACATCTCGCATTTCTCGCGTTGGCTGTGCTCGCCTCAATAACCCTGGCCGCGGAACAAGCCCCGGCACCCCGGCCGTTCACGGTTGCGGAGCCAGTGGTCGAGCCAACGCTGCCCGACGGCACCGACGCCGCACTCAAGCAGATCCCGACGTTCCGTGTGCCCGCGGGCATGAAGGTGGAACTCTACGCGGCGGAACCGATGCTCGCGAGCCCCGTTGCCATTGGGCTCGACGAGAAGAACCGCGTCTTCGTTGCCGAAGAGTATCGCTTCAACCAGGGAACAGAAGAGAACCGCACCCGTGGGTTCCTGCTCGACGATGACTTGCAAATCCGCACGCCTGAAGATCGTCTCGCGATGTATCGCAAGCACGCCAACAAGTTCGATGGTGGCATGAACTGGTTTACAAAGCACGCCGACCAGATTCGCATGCTTGAAGACACCAAAGGGAAGGGAGTGGCTGACAAAAGCACGGTGTTCGCCGGAGGATTCAACCACCCACTCGATGGGCTCGCTGCTGGCGTCATGGCAACGAATGGCGAAGTTTACTTCACCTGCATCCCCAACCTGTGGAAGCTCAAAGACACCAACGGCGACGGCAAGGCCGATACCCGTGAAACGCTCCTTACCGGGTTCGGTGTGAACTGTGCGTTCCTGGGTCACGACCTGCACGGCCTTGCGTGGGGGCCAGACGGTAAGCTGTACTTCAGTGTGGGCGACCGTGGTTTCCACGTCACGAGCAAGGAAGGCGCGACCCACAGCGGCCCACGAATGGGCGCCGTGTTTCGCTGCAACCCCGACGGCACCGAATTTGAAGTCGTTCACCGCGGCTTGCGGAACCCGCAGGAACTCGCGTTCGACCAGTATGGCAACCTCTTCGCCGACGACAACAACTGCGACAAGGGCGACCATGCCCGCCTGGTGTACGTCGTCGAGGATGGCAACAGCGGCTGGAACATGCCCTATCAGACGATCCCCAGCCCTTACATGGGCGGCCCATGGTTCGCGGAACGTCTCTGGCATCTTCCGCACGTTGGTCAGCCTGCGTACATCGTGCCAGCAGTGGGGAAGATCGGAACTGGGCCGAGTGGTTTCCTCTTCACGAGCGGAACGAGCCTCCCGGACCGATACAAGAACAGTTTCATGATGTGCAACTACACCAGCGGCCCCGGGGCCGGCCTGGAGGCGTTTCGGGTGAAGACGAAGGGAGCCGGATTCGAGATCGAGGATTACCACGATTTCCTGAAGCCAATCAAGGCGACAGATGCCGAGTTCGGATACGACGGGAAACTGTACGTGGCAGACTTTGTGAACCTGGACTGGAACGGTAAGAGCCTCGGCGGGCGCATCTACACCGCGTTCGATCCCGCGAAGCTCGACGATCCCGTCGTGAGGGAGACCAAGAAACTGTTTGCGGAGGGGTTCGGCAAACTCACAGCGGATGAACTCACCAAGTTGCTCGGGCACCCTGACCAGCGAGTTCGCTTGCGAGCACAGTTCACACTCGTCGATTCTGCGAAGGCTCAGGGTGCAGCAGTGCTCGAAAGGTTGGAGAAGGTCGCGGCGAAAAATGACAGCCAGTTTGCACGTATTCATGCGTTGTGGGCACTGGGTCAACTTGCTCGCAAAACCCCCGCTGCCGTTGCTCCGATCACGGCCCGGCTGGCAGATACTGACGACGAAGTGCGTGCCCAGGCCGCGAAACTCGCGGGGGACATCGGCAACGCTGCCGCAGCAGCCAGGCTCGTCGAACGCCTCGGCGACGCAAACCCCCGTGTGCGGTTCTTCGCGGCACAGTCGCTCGGCAAACTGAAGTACAAGCCCGCCGTCGCGCCGTTGTTCGATCTGCTCAAAGCGAATAAAGACGAAGACGCATTCCTCCGGCACGCTTGTGTAGCAGCACTCGCACGCATCGGGGACAACGACGCACTGGTGGCACGCACCGGTGATCCGAGCGCGGCAGTTCGGATGGCCGTCGTGCTGGTGCAACGCCGGCTGGAAGACAGGCGAGTCGTGGCGTTCCTGAACGACACCGATCCACTTGTCCGCACAGAAGCCGCCCGTGCGATCCACGACCTGCCAATGGATCAACTGCTGCCGCAACTCGCGGTGCAACTCACTAAACTCGTCGCCTCTCCGATCCCCGACAGCGATGCCCTCGCTCGCCGGGCGATCAGCGCGAACTACCGTTTGGGAGAAGCCGACAACGCGAAGGCTGTTCTCGCCGCAGCCACCAGCCCCCTACTTTCGACTGCGGTTCGTGCAGAGGCGTTATCGGCGCTGCGAGACTGGTCGAACCCGCCACCACGCGACCGCGTGACGGGATTCTGGCGCACAATGAAGCCGCGAGATCCGCTCATCGTTCGCGGAGTTGTCGAGGATGGCCTGGAAACTCTGCTCTCGGGTACGACGGGCCGTCTCCAAACGGATGCAGTGGGGTTGATCGTCGCTGTGGGAGCGAAGGCCGATGAAGACCGGTTCGTTTCTCTCGCAAACGATACTAAAGCCGACCCAAACTTACGGATCGCAGCACTGCGATTCCTCGCCGGCCGAAAGTCGAAACAAGCCGATGCGGTGCTTACGACCTCGTTGAAAAGTCCCGCACCGCTGGTGCGTGCCGAAGCCCGAGAACTGATCGCGAAGGCTGACGCCGCTCGCGGCGTTCCGCTCCTTGACGAGGTGCTAGCAAATGAGGCGGCACCGCTGCGGGAACGTCAAAGGGCACTCGCTACGGTCGCCTCTCTGAAATCCCCGACGGCGAGCCGTGTCCTCGATAACTGGACCTACCGACTCGTTGCCGGTGAGGTGCCCACGGACTTGCAGGTGGACGTGCTAGACGCCTTAAAGGCGAGCCCGTCTCCACTCCGCGATCGTCTCCGGTTAAAGTTTGAGGATACGCTGCCAAAGGATCCGATCGGAAGGTTCCGACTGAGCCTGACCGGTGGCGATGCGGATGCTGGCCGCGAAGTCTTCTTCAACCATACTGCGGCTCAGTGCGTGCGTTGTCACACGGTCAATGGGGCCGGAGGTACGGCTGGCCCGGATCTGTCGAAAGTGGTGACCCGCAATCCCGTGAAAACCCGCGAACACTTTCTCGAGTCGTTGGTGACACCCAGTGCGAAGATCGCGGCGGGGTTCGGCACCGTAACGCTGACGCTCATTGATGGTCGGGTTGTTGGCGGCACGCTGCTATCGGAAGAGAAAGGCACCCTCGTCGTGCTAACGCCGGATGGTCGCAAGGTCACGGTTCAGGCTGATGAGATCGAACGCCGCTCGGCCGCGCTTTCCCCGATGCCTGCGATCGATCGCACACTGACACCCCGTGAGATGCGCGACCTGATCGAGTTCTTGATGTCGCTGAAGTGAGTCGCGGCACCAGCATTGATTTCGCCCCTCTAGATTCCAGAGAGTAATCATGATTGCAAAACTCGTGCTCGCCACCCTCCTCACCGCCATGGGTTCTCCTGTCAATGCCGATGAGGGCGCGAAGGAGGTTGAGAAGGCCATTAGCGCTCTCAACGATGCCTTCAAAGCCGGAGTTCCCGGGCCGATCAAGTTGCTCCTCACGGAGGATCACCTGTCGGTCACAACGTGGGGTGGACGCCAGACCCGGGACGAGTCTCTGAAGACACTTCCCGAGCTGAAGTTAAAGGAGTACGCCGTAAGCGGAATGAAGGTCACGCTCCTCAGCACGGAAGTCGCCCTGGTGACCTATTCCCTTGGCTTGAAGGGGACATATAAGGGAAAAGACGTGCCGGAAAAGAACTTCGCCTCGGCTGTCTGGGTTCGGAAAGAAGGGAAGTGGCTGGAAGCTTATTACCAGGAAACACCACTGGAGAAGTGAACCACACCATTGATGTTGCGTCCGGATCTCGGCAATTGCAAATCTAATCCGGCGGCTACACATGCCCGACTTTGATGACAACAGTCCCCGTTTGTCTGTCGAGGAATTGAAACGGATCGCCCGGTATCAACGCTGGGTGATCGCTTGTGTTCTGGCTCAGATCACCATGTGGCTGGGGATTCTCATTTTGAGCATTCTCGATGGCGTGTGGATCGACTCCGAACTCCCCCTGTTCCTCACGGTTCTCCTCGGCCTAGCAGGCGGTGTCTATGCGTTTTTGATCTACTGGGAGATTCGCAACCCGTTGTGGGCCGCTGTCATGGGGTTGGCGTCCATCCTACCATTGATGGGATTACTCACCCTGACAGCCGTGAACGGCCTCGCCACCCAAATTCTGAATCGCAACGGGGTGACCGTGGGCTTCTTTGGTGCGGATGTAAACACGATCGAAGAACAGAGTGGCGGGTTCTACGACGATGAGGATGCCGGTTGGTAACGCGTTGAACAGAACTTGCCGACAGGCAACACATCACTCGGATGCACGTCCCATCAAGTACGCCCGGAGCTCAACAAACACCTCGGTACAACGCTGCCGCCACGTCTTATCAACGAGCAGTCGGGGATGCGAAGGTCGGAACAGGACGTGAACCGTCAGACGATTTTCCTGATCCGGGTGGGCGTGGTACAGGTGAATTTCCACATCGACTGGTCCCGACGCCCGGCGACCGATCCCCAGCCACGACAGTGGGCCGCCGACAGGGGTTTTCCGACCACCAATACGAACCTTGATCAACCCCGGCAGGCTTTCGACAACTTCACCACCCGCGTCGTGAACGAAACCCCGCAGTTTCATGATTGCGATCCGCTCCGGCATCCACGCTTCCATGTTGAACGGAAGGGATGATTGCTCGCGCTGGGGGACCGACTGGACGGTTGTTTGCGCGCCCGTTGGCGGTGCTGCGGGGTCGTGTTCGGGGGGTAGTGGATTGAGGGTCGGTGTGCTGGATTCTCCGGGTGACCGAGGTTGGGTCGTTTGGGGCTGGTTTGCGACTTTCGCATCTCGGGCGGCCATCGCTCGTTCAAGAGCAGTCTCGTATCGCTCAGCCAGTTCACGAGCCTGCTGTGGGCGGTCTTCGGGGTGTTTCGCTAGACAATCAAAGACGAGTTGCTCGACCTCCTCAGGCACCCAACCGGCCATACCGAGTTCCGCGAATGAGGGCGGGAACTCGGTTGCATGCGCGAGCAAGATATCCATGCTGCTCGCGCCCGTGAAAGGAAGCCGACCAGTGAGCAGTTCATACATCATCACGCCGACCGAATACAAGTCGCCGCGATGGTCCATTTCCTCGCCGCGAACTTGCTCTGGGCAGATATACCCTGGAGTTCCTACAGCGAAGTCGACGTTTGTATCGGTTACCTTGCGTCCTGTGTCGCTCTCGACCAGTTTAGCGAGCCCGAAGTCCATGACCTTGATTCGCTCCCGGGGGGTATCCGGGTCCACGACCATAAGGTTCGCGGGCTTGAGGTCGCGGTGGATGATCCCTTCGTCGTGGGCGGCCTGAAGTACCTCGCACAGTTCGCGAATCACGCGACCGACTCGTGGCGCGCTCATCTTGCCGTTCTTGGCGAGCATGGTCTCGAGGTTGACCCCCTTGATGTACTCCATCACGATGCATGGGCCGAGAGGGTCATCGAGGCTTGCAGCAATGAGAGAAACCGCGCCGGGGTGCTGGAAGCGACCCATAAGCACGGTTTCACGCTGGAAGCGGTCCCGGAATTTGGGGTCAGAAGCGATATGATCGTGCATCACCTTGACTACAACGTCCCGACCAGCGTCGAGTTGTCGTGCAAGGTAGACCCGACCCATCCCACCTTCCCCAATGAGGCGCCGGGTTTCGTATCGACCCAGGAAGACGCGGCCAATCATGCGCAGTCTCTCCGGCATCCAACCCGGACGGAAGCGGTGGGGGCACTGGAACAGTAGAGCGTAAAAGCGGTCGTGGCCACCGCAGTTCCAACAACGTGCAACTTCCTGTCTACTGACACGCGAGAAATCTGTTGCGGGCGCGAAATAGTTCACTCGGGACACGTGTTTCGCTCAGGGTCAGATGCATGGGGGCATGTTGAGGGTCACAATGAGTTGGCAAGGTTGCAGCTTTCTGGGACTGAAACCTCCGGGATCAACCTTTCGCAACTCGCTCTGTGCTCAGTGTTAACAGTTGCTTACGGCTTCTTCTCGGGGTCTTTTTTCGGCTCTGGCTTTGCAGGTGCTTTCCACCCAAGCAGAACGACGCTCGGGGTCTCGGCCTTCAAGTCCACCGGGATTTCAAGTTCATTGGTTTCTGTCAGTTTCTTGAGATTTTTCTGCTCTTCGAGGAATTCCGTGGGGCCGAGAATATCGTCGAACCCGGGGACTCCGAAGTGCATCGGGATCACGAACAGACGCGGCTTCAGTTGCTCCACGACCTTCTTGGCTTGATCGCCGTTGATGGTGTAAATTCCGCCGACCGGTACCATCAGAACGTCTACCTTCCCGATCGCCTTGACCTGCGCGTCGGACAATTCGTGTCCAAGGTCACCAAGGTGAACGAATGTGAGACCTTCTGTTTCGACGACCCAAACGCTGTTCTTGCCGCGCTGCATTCCATTCACGGCATCATGAAAAGTGCCGAGGCTCCGGACCCGGATCGCGCCGACTTTTTCATCAACGGCGACCCATTCGGTTTTCGTGCCCTTACCGGCCTTAACGCCCTCAAATACCCGGCCCTTATCTTTCAACACTTCGACCTGATTATGGTCGTTATGGGGGTGGCTGATCAAGGTGATATCGGCCGTCAGCCGGGGTGGTGAGAAGACTGGAATGGCCTGGGGGTCGAACACCACGAGTTTGCCGCCCGGGGTTTCGAGTTGGAACATCGACTGGCCAAACCAGCGAAGTTTGACCTTCTTGGCGTCATCCTGCGCTTTCGCGGGCGATGCAAGCGAGACAAAGAGGGTCAGCGTGAGCAACAGCAACCTGGGCATCATTGGGATCTCCGTTTCGTCGCGACGCGAACTGACGAGAGCCCGTCACTTGGGTCGCTGCGAAACATGACGACTCATCGGTCGAGAAACCACTTCATCAGGTGCCAGCCTGGGTCGAAACTTAACCCCGTGCTGGCGGCATTGGGCTCATCGTATCCTGTTGCAGCGTTGGGGAGAATGCCTGTGCCGGCAGCGGCAAACGCGACGGCTCCATAAGCATGTGCCCTGGTCTTGAGGGTCGTCCGATGGTCGGGTTCGATCAGAATACGGTAATCCCCATGACGGGGCAGTGCGGCGAGCAACGGGCCGACGATGTGTTCGTCGATCTGCTCCAGGGACATCACTTTCTCGGCAGCCTTCCCCTCGTGGGAAGCCTCGTCGGGTGCCTCGACGTGAACGCAAACCAGATCGAAAGCACCGAGTGCCTCAATCGCGTATTTGCCTTTGTTCGCGTAGTTCGTGTCGAGGTAACCAGTGGCACCGGGGACATCGATTCGGTGCCAGCCGAGTAGCACACCGACTCCTCGAACGAGATCGACCGCCGAGATGATGGCTCCGGACTTCCCGTAAGTCTCCGAGAACGGACTGACTTGGGGTGCCTTACCTTGACCCCAGAGCCAAATCTGGGTTGCGGGCTTCTTTCCTTCTGCGATCCGCCGCTGATTTACAGGGTGGTTCGCGAGGATCGCCTTACTGGCTTCCATTAACGGGATGAGGACATCACGACCGGGGCCTTGCGGCAGGTAATCCGCAACAGGTTTGTCTGGTACGTCGTGTGGAGCCTGTGTCTTGAGTCCTACGAATGGCGATTGAGCGGATTTCCCGCGCCAGACGAGAATGTTGCGGTATTGAACGCCCGCGTGGAATTCGAGCACACCACCAGCGACTTCTTTGCCACCAAGCTCCCTCTGGATGGCGTGGATCAGCGGAGCGCCGTCTTCACTGGAGATATGCCCCGCGGTGAAGTCCCGCATGTGTCCGTCAGGCACGTAAACCAGGTTGCAACGGATGGCCCAATCATTGGGTCCAAGGTGAATACCCATTGCCGCAGTTTCGAGTGGTGCCCGACCTGTGTACACCTTGAGCGGGTCGTACCCGAAGAGCGAGAGTGTGGCGACATCCGATGCGGGCGTCAACGAGGCTGGAACATTGTTGGAAAGTCCGACGACGCCGAGTTGAGCGACTCGGTCCATGTTTGGGAGTTTGGCCGCCTGCAGGGGTGTGAGACCGCCGAGTTCTTCAACCGGTTCGTCGGCGCACCCATCTGGAATGACAATGACGTACTTCATGACTTGATTGTACCTGAAGGGCGAGGCGAGTCGAGAACTCGCGAGCAACTCGACTCGGGTCACTCCAATATGTACTGCGATTCCCGAAGAGTGTCCTCCCGGGTTGAACTTCGGGTACACTCCAATTTGCCGAATCCGAAAAAATCGCGGACTCCTTCAGGCGCTTCGCGGCATTACTGAGTGATGGCTGACGGAGAACGAGAATGGCGACAGCGAGTTTGGACCTGACGCTACGCAAAGTTGTTGACGGGGTTCGTGATTCCTCGCGCCACCCAGATGCGGAATTGCTCTCGCGATATCGAAACTTGCGAGACCAGGAAGCGTTCGGATCGCTGGTCCGTCGTCACGGCCCGATGGTGCTGGGCGTCTGCCGGCGAGTTCTTCGAGATGCCCACGCGGCGGATGATGCGTTTCAAGCAACGTTCCTTGTTCTCGCGAAGAAAGCTAACGAGGTTCGGCCACCAGACCGGCTTGCCCCGTGGCTCCACGGCGTTGCATATCGCACCGCACTGAAATCGCGGGGGCGTGCTTCTCGGCGTCAGCAAGTCGAAAGCGACTACGCCGCGGAATTCACTCGTAGGTCAAAAACGGATCACCTGGAAGTGACTGACCTGTTGTCTGTCATCGACGAACAGTTGAGTTCCTTGCCAGAAAAGTATCGAACGCCGCTCGTGCTGTGCGGTGTTCAGGGGATGAACAAGACCGAGGCGGCCGAGCGAATCGGGGTTCCCGAAGGTACCGTGTCAAGCCGCCTCGCTCGCGCACGTGAGATGTTGCGAGAACGCCTTGCACGCCGAGGAATGATCGCACCCGCAGCCACGATCGCCGCATTGTTCACAGCAGAGACCTTACAGGCTTCCGTCCCCCTGGCTCTGACATCATCGACCGTTGGGATCGCTCTCGAATCAAGCGATATTCCGGCAACAGTTCTCACCCTTTCACACGAGGTTTTGCGTTCCATGACACTGGCTAAACTGAACTTCCTGAGCGCAATTGCAGTCTCGGTCTCCCTTGTTGGCGGAGGATTCGGACTCCTGGCGATTCAGGCCGAGGACACGAAATCCAAGCCCGTTCCAGCCAACGTGAAGAAGGAACAACCTGTTCCGGGAGATCCGGTCAAGAAACCGCAAGCTGCGGACCCTGTGAAGAAACCAAATGGCGACGGACAACAGAATCAGAGCAATGATGGGCAGAAGAACCAGAAGGATGGGGAGAAACCTTCCAAGCCAACACCAAAAGTAGCTGGCCGGGTGGCGGCGGTTGATGCGAAGGAAAACACCATCACTGTGGCTATGAAGGGCGAAGGCGGCGTCAATGAAAAGGTCGTAAAGTTGGCCAGCGGAGCGAAGGTGTTCGTGGATGGAAAAGAAGCGAAACTTGCCGATGTACCCAAGGGGTCGATCGCGGCGTTCGTGCTGACCGGCACGAAGGACGGAGCCCCAGCAGAAATTACCGAGGTGAGGGTAACAGGAACCACAGTTGTTGGTGTCATCAAGCAGGTCGACACGGCGAGTATCAGCCTTGAATCTGAGAAGAATCCCCAGAACTTCAAACTCGCACCTGGCGCGAAAGTGACGGTCAACGGTAAGGAAGGCAAAGCGAGTGACTTGAAAGCTGGAGAGAAAGTCGCGATCACACTCAGCTCGGACGGGAACTCGGCGCTCAGTGTCACAGGTGGAATCAAGGGTGATGGTGAGAAGCCCACCAAGATGGGCAAATTCTCGGGCAAGGTTGCTGCAGTTGATGCTTCCGCACGAACGATCTCGCTTGCAGCGAAGGGTGAAGCAGGGAACGAAATCGTCGTGAAACTGACCGCCGATGCCAAGATCACCGTTGATGGAAAAGATGCCAAGATTAGCAACATCACGAAGGGTGTCATCGCTACGTTCACACTTGTGGCCGCGAAAGACGGGCAACCCCGCGAGGCCAGCGAAGTTGTTGTTGCCGGCATCACATTCGGGGGCACAATCAAACAACTTGACCCAACAAGTGTAACCATCGGTAATGAGAAATCCGATCGCGTGGTGAAGCTCGTTGCAGGTGGGAAAGTGATTGTCGGCGGGAAAGATGCGAAACTCGCGGACTTGAAAGTCGGCGACAAAGTCATGGTGACGTTGACTTCTGACGAATCGGGTGCGGTGTTGATTGTTGTTGGAGGTAAGAAACCCGAAGGCGACAAGCCAAAACCGGAGAAGGGCAACCCGGAAGGAGAAGAGTGAGGTCCGGGTTCCGAGCGATGATTGGTGATTGGAGCCGGGCGGACCTCTGTGTCCGCCCGGTTGTTTTCTGCCACGTAGCAATCACGCTCGCCCTTGTGCCGCGAGTTGACCGGTATCCCGCGCAATCGTCAGAGTAAACGTCTCCAAGTCCAGGCAATTCCCGTCCTTACCGAATGGGTCTTCGGTCTCGACGCTGGCTTCCTCCATCCCGAACAAACCCAGTGAGACGACTGCCATGAGTAATGGGGACCACCAACCGCAGCGGTCTGCCATCACCAAAGGTAGTGTCAACAAGTAAGCGAGAATCAACTGCTTGATCATCGCGGCATAAACGAACGGCAACGGGGTTTTCTGGATCTTCTCGCATCCCCCCTGAGCATCGACCATTCGCGACAGGAGTTCTTCCAGGTGCCGAACCATCACTCCGTCGATCACCCCCGCTCGATACTCACGTGCGATCCATGCCGAGATTGCCGAAGCAATCGCTGTGGGAGGGTTGCCGAATCGTTTCGCAGTCTGGAGCACTGCGTCGGGCAAATAGACCGCTGCTTCGTCCAGGTCACGCGAACCACGAAGTGACTGCCTGAGTGCGATTGAGTAACCGGTAACAAGCCCAGCAAGTTCGATACCTGCGGAAGTGTGGACCGAGCCGGCTCGAACGAGATTTCGACTGCAGTTGATGAGTGTTCCCCAGTGTGAGCGCCCTTCCCAATAACGTGCGTTCGATCCGTTCATCCGAAACACGATCAAAAAACCAAGCAGTGACCCAAGGACCGCGTGTGCGATTGGGTCGAGGGATAAAGAGGTATGCTCCGTAAACCAACCGATATACACACCAACATCGACCGCGAACTGGATTGTCGCTGTGTAGAGGGTGAAGATCGCGACTCTCCCGAGTGCACGGGGCAGAGCCGTTCCGCGGAATGAGAAGACGGTTACCCACCAACTGTAACGGTTATATTCAATCATATCTGCTAATGCTCAGAGCCAATGAGTCGATCACGTCAGTTGCATTCGGACAGGACCAAGTCCAATTGTAGTTGGTGAACTCATTATCGTGACCGGTTGTTCATAGTGTCCATCGAGGTCATGCATCGAGGTGATGCCAGGGAACTTCACGGAAGAATACCTCTGTGGAACAAGTCACTCGATGTCGTAATGAGCAAACGAACGGGATTTACCGATGCGATTGGGAGAGATGAAATCACATTACGCCTGTCGGGACTCGAACCCGAAACATTCCGCATGGAAGGGGTACAAGAAAAGTCCCGGGAAAACACTCCAATCGACTGCATTTTGGAGTGTGGAGCATATCCGCCTGGTTTGTGGGGTGCAAGATTTGTTGGGGTACCCGTTTGGTTGTTGTTCCCATCGTCACGGTCGTCCCACACAACCGTCTCTCTCCTGAAGTTACCTTACTGACGGGACTGTGAAGTGCCGGTCCAAGTCAACATTGAGTTCGAGAAGGTTCACGAGTGGCTCGCCAACGAGCCCACACAGTGGCGTGAATGAGTGCTTGCGGACGAGTTTCTCAATGTCGTTGCGTATCTTGGCAGCGTTGCCACCCGGCAACGTTCGCTTCGCGGCGACGCGGTCGAATTGATACACCGACATCGCGTTGCGGAGTGTTATGTGAGGATCAAGGCCCGAGCCCGACGCCGTCACCATGTCCGCTGGGACCGGCTCCAAGTCCGCGGTCTTTGGGCGGTTCGCCGGGTCTTGTAGCCACATGTCAAAGAAGTTGGCGTGTACACTGGCGTCCGGTGCGACCGGCTCAACCTGCTTGATCACTGAACCGTCCGTCTGCTTTACCTCAACTACCGCCGGCCATTTCCCCGGATGTGCCCTTGCGAAACTCACGAAGAACAAAGGTATAAGGTCTACTGGCTTGGGGTGGTCGGTCTTTGCCCGGTTAGCGTTCTTCCACTGCTCAATCAAGTCCGGGTGATGTTCCGCCCACGCGAGTATGAAATTTCCTTGCAACCCGTACGTGTTGTTCGTGGAGTCGGCCATCGCCCAGTTTGCCGCAGCAACGCTGTATTCCCTGGCCCAGTCCGCGGCACGGTCAGGCTTGGCCGCGAACCAGTCCTCAATGTCTTGCTGCGGGGTTCGCGGTTGTGTCCCAGGCTTGTACCGGATGATCGGACCCAATTGCTGAGCGACACGGTCGCGGAGCTTGGGGTTGTTCGCACCCCAGTTAGATCCGCCTGCCGCAGTCGCGTTGTAACTCGCTGCAGATGGTCTCGGCCAGAAGTACTCATCGCCCGTGAACGACTGGGCGATCTGTCTCGACCCGATGGTGCGTTGCGTTCCGTCCTGTCCCATACCCGTCATCAGGCTACCGTTGGACTTGGTTAGAAAGATGGTTTGCCCGATGGCCCAGAGGAGTGATGGGTAAGCAATACAACAGATGGCGAAACTCAGACCTAGGAGTAGGAGATTAGCGCGAACGTGTTTCATGTTTGTATCCTCGAGTCCTGCTCGCCAACGCGACCAGGGTGGTTCTCAAGCAAAGCCCAGAGCCGCCAGCGTCATGTCGATGAGTTTGATCCCAATGAATGGGGCAATTACGCCGCCCAGACCCCAGATCAACAGGTTGCGGCGTAATAGCGAGTCGGCTCCAACCGGGCGGTAGGTCACCCCTTTCAGTGCGACCGGGATCAACAACGGGATGACAAGCGCGTTGAAGATCACTGCCGACATGATTGCTGACACCGGTGACGCAAGGTTCATGAAATCGAGCGCTTTGAGCCACGGTAGTGTGGCCGCGAACAATGCTGGCACGATGGCGAAGTACTTTGCCACGTCGTTCGCGATGCTGAAGGTGGTCAGTGCGCCGCGTGTCATCAGGAGTTGCTTGCCGATTTCGACACACTCGATGAGCTTCGTTGGGTCGCTGTCGAGATCGACCATGTTCCCGGCTTCCTTTGCGGCTTGAGTGCCGCTGTTCATGGCAACACCGAGGTCTGCCTGCGCGAGTGCCGGGGCATCGTTAGTGCCGTCGCCCATCATCGCGACGAGCCGCCCGCCATACTGTTCCTTGCGAATGTACGCGAGCTTCGCCTCTGGCGTCGCCTCTGCGATGTAATCGTCCACCCCAGCCTGCTCCGCGATAGCCTTTGCGGTGAGTGGGTTGTCGCCGGTTACCATCACGGTGCGAATGCCCATCTTGCGGAGCCGTTCGAATCGTTCGCGAATGCCCGGCTTCAGGATGTCCTCCAGCACGACAATCCCCGCAAGTTGATTTCCCTCGCATACCAGCAGCGGTGTAGCTCCTTGCTCAGCGACGGAGTTGACCTGCTCCTGCACAAATGGGCGGACTTCGCCTCCGTTCTTGTCGAGGTGCTTGAGTACGGCATCCACTGCCCCCTTGCGGATGGTGCGACCGTCCGGAAGGTCCACGCCGCTCATTCGGGTTTGTGCCGTGAATGTGATAAACCGCGACCCGACCGGCGGGACAGCGTTAAGTTCACTGCCGTGCAACCGGTGGTATAGATCGACAATGCTCTTGCCTTCGGGGGTCTCGTCCGCCGCGGACGCGAGTGCTGCTAACCGACCCAACTCCGCTGCCGCGTAACATCCCACGGGTCGGAACTCCGTCGCCTTGCGGTTACCGAGCGTGATCGTGCCGGTTTTGTCTAGCAGCAGAGTGTCGATGTCACCCGCCACTTCGACCGCCTTGCCGCTCTTGGCGATCAGGTTCGCACGCAACGCACGGTCCATACCAGCGATGCCGATGGCGGCTAACAGTGCGCCGATTGTCGTTGGAATCAGACATACGAGCAACGCCACGAGGGTTGGGATGTCGGTCCCGAGGCTCTTGAGTCCCGCCGCGCCGAGGTAGTTCGCCATGTACAGTTCGGCGTACCGGGCCATCGGCCAGAGTGTCGCGGTGACGACAAGGAAAATGAGCGTGAAGGTACTGAGTACCAGTGACAGGGCGATTTCGTTTGGCGTGCGTTGCCGCGCCGCGCCTTCAACAAGAGCTATCATGCGATCGAGGAACGACTTCCCGGAGACCGCAGTAAGCTTGACCACGATTCGGTCGGACAGTACGCGTGTGCCGCCGGTCACGCCGCTTCGGTCGCCGCCCGCCTCGCGTACAACTGGTGCGCTCTCGCCGGTGATCGCGGATTCGTCAATACTCGCGACACCGGCCACGATCTCCCCATCAACTGGGATGAACAGTCCGGCCTCCACCACGACCAGATCACCTTCCTGAAGCGCGGTCGAAACGCATACCTCGAATGTGGATATCGGGAGACGGAGTGCGGAGGAGTAGTCCGTCCCTGCCTCGTTTGCACTTCCATTCTCAGTAATTCGCCATCGATACGCGGGCGTCTCCTGTCGCGTTTTGCGTAGTGCGTCGGTCTGGGCCTTGCCCCGCGCCTCGGCCAGTGCCTCCGCGAAGTTGGCGAACAGTAACGTCATGACCAGACAGACGTCGAGTGCTATCAGGTAGGTTAGTGAGGCCAGCGTCGAACCTGGGTCGATGGCTTTCACGACTGTGTAGATGATCGAAAGCACCGTGCCGACTTCGACGGTGAACATCACTGGGTTTTTCCACAGGATGTCTGGTCGGAGCATTACGAATGCCCGGCGGAACGCGGATTTCAACAGATCCCGCGCGAATAGCCCCTGTCGGCGGCTCAGACGCCGCGCGATCTTCATTTCTTCCGAGCTTGGGGTCAATTTGGTGGCCATGTTTCGCTGCAGTTGCTCAGGGTAAATGAAAGCCAGTTGTGGCTACGTAGTTAGGGATCACCGACCAAACGGTAACGGCCCGAAATGCTCGGCCATCGGGCCGAGTGCCGCGACTGGCAAGAACATTAGCGCTCCAACGAGCAGGATCGTTCCGAGCAGAACACATCCGAACGTCACCGTGTCCGTTCGCAGTGTGCCAGAGTTGAACGGCGTTGGCTTCTTCGCCGCGAGGCTCGCAGCGAGAGCGATTGGTGCGATGATGGGGATGAATCGCGCGAGGATCATCACCAAGCCGCAAGCGATGTCCCAGTGTGGTGCGAAGGGGGCAGGGGGGCTTGGGTTCTTGTCCTTGTTGTGGAAGCCGTAGGTGTCACCAAGACCTTCGAATCCCGAGCCGTTATTGGCGCTGGACGAGGTAAACTCGTACACCCCCTCACTGAACCCGTGCGCCCCAGGGTTGTTTGTGGATGCGTCCAACCAACCCGCCGCCGCGAAAAGCCCAAGTGGCGCGAGTATCAGAATCGGGTGCACCAGAAGCGTGAGAGCCGCCAGTTTCATCTCCTTGGCCTCGACTTTCTTGCCGAGGTACTCCGGAGTGCGGCCCACCATCAAGCCCGAGAGAAATACTGCGATGATGAGGTAGATCAGCATGTTGATCAGCCCGACCCCGACACCGCCGAAGGCACAGTTCAGCCACATCCCGCCCAGCGGGGTGAGGCCCGCGAGTGGATTGAGGCTATCATGCATACAGTTCACGGAACCATTGCTCGTGCAGGTGGTGGCCGCTGCCCACGTCGGACCGGCCCCGGGACCAAATCGCAACTCTTTTCCTTCGAGGTTGCCCGTGTCTTGCGTGACTGGCAACCCAATTCGTTCGCGGGTGGCATGCTCCGGCAGCAGCATCTGCTCCGTTTGGCCATCCGCATTGAGTGTCGTCACCTGATACGGCTTGCCATCCGCTCCCATGATCGGCGGCCCCACCGCAAGCCCCATGTTCGGCTTCACGGTGTCGTGATAGATGCCCCATACAGTCAACACGGTGAGTATCGCGAGCGACACACCGAAGATGACCGCGGCGTGTGGCATGTTGCGGATCATCCTCCCGAACATTACCAGACACGACATCGGAATCAGGATGATGCAGACACACTCCAAAACATTGGTCCACGCGTTCGGGTTCTCGAAGGGGTGCGCCGAGTTCGGGCCAAAGAATCCACCGCCGTTAGTGCCGAGTTGTTTGATAGCGACCACAGCCGCGACCGGGCCGCGGGCGATCGACTGTTCTCCGCCAGAGAGCATTGTCGCGTTTGCGTTCCCCTGGAATGTCATCGGCACGTCACCCGCTATCAACAGCACGCCAACAATCACTGAGAGTGGGAGCATGATGTAGATCGTTCCTCGCCAGAGATCGAGGTAGAAGTTGCCGAGGTTTTGCTCGCCGCGAAGCCCCCGGGTTACCGCGAGCAGCGCAGCGAGCCCGATGGCCGGGGTCACGAACTGCTTGAACATGATCGCGAACAACTGACTGCCATAGCTGAGGTGGACTTCGCCGCTGTAGTGTTGGAGGTTGGTGTTCGTGAGGAACGAACACGCAGTATTGAAGATTGTCGAAGGCGACAGCATCCCCTTGTTATCTGGGTTCAGGAATGCTGGGTGCCATTCCTGCGTTGCGAGCACACTGAAGCCGAACACGAACACTACCACGTTGAACAACAACATCGCGTAGCAATACGATTTCCACGGCTGCTGCCCGGTATCGATGAGTCGCTCGATTGCGTTGTTAGGTGATTCACGATCTAAAACACGGGCCATGTACCGCCCGAGAGGAATCGACAAAGCGATACTCACACCGATGATGATGATGGGTAGCAGTATCATTGCAGTTACTCTTCGTCAGCATGGCTGGAGGAGATCACACACCAATGTCGGGCTGGGACGAACCCCACCGTTTGCCACCCGGCACCAAGAACCCAGCGAGAATCTCGGAATTAGAACCGCTCAGGCCGCAACAAAGCGACGAGCAAATAGCCGAGCAGGAACAGGGTCACCCCGATTGTGAGCCAGATCATTCGAACACCCTCACACCTTGTCGCAGGCTTCGACAAACAGGAACATCAGACCGACGGTGGCCAATCCGAGAATAAGCATCGCAGGCAGCCAAGTCGTCTGCTCCATCTTCGAACCCTCACTGGCAACGGAATTGCGTTACACTCCTTTGGCAGTTTACGTGCCGTGATTCGCCAGATCGCGGAAGTGCCCTTCTGAAGTGGAGTTGCGAAATTCTGGCTCACTCAACTTCTCATTCCGATCATTGCAGTCTGCACGAAGTGGATTGCAAAATGCAACCGAGTCAAACTGATGCAGCCTCCAACAGATCCTGTCAACCTGCTGGTGATCGACGACGAAGCGAGTTTGCGTCGCACACTGCGCACCGCGCTTGAGAGTATGGGTCACCGCGTTACTGAGGCGGTGAATCGTTTACAGACGCTGGATGCGCTCAAGCTGCATCGCTTCGATCTTGCGTTTCTCGACTTGCGGTTGGGAAAGGAAAGCGGCCTGGACTTACTTCCCGAACTACTCCTCGCTGCTCCCGGCTTGCACGTCGCCATCATCACCGCGCACGCGAGCCTCGACACCGCCATTGAGGCGATTCGGAAAGGCGCGTTCGATTACGTGCCCAAGCCCTTCACGCCTAACCAACTGAGGGTCGTGCTCGACCGCTCGGCGTTGGTTCGCGGGTTGCGGAACCGCGTCGCGGTTTTGGAAGATCAGGTCGGGCGACTCGCCCCGGACGTGGAACTTGAAACGCTGGAGCCGAGCATGCAGAAGGTTCTGGAGTTGGCCTTCCATGTCGCGCCCACCGAAGCCACCGTTTTACTTCGCGGTGAGAGCGGCACTGGCAAGGGTGTACTCGCCGCAGCGATGCACTCGCGCAGCAAGCGGGCAGCACGGCCCCTCGTGACAGTTCACTGCCCGAGCCTTTCGGCGGAATTGCTTGAAAGTGACCTCTTCGGGCACGTGAAAGGTGCTTTCACTGGCGCGGTCGCAGACAAGGTCGGGAAGGTTGACGTTGCTAATGGCGGGACGCTGTTTCTGGATGAGATTGGTGACCTACCGCTAACACTTCAACCGAAGTTGCTGCGGCTGATTCAGGACCGGAATTACGAGCGGGTGGGCGAGCCGGTCTCGCGCGCCGCTGATGTGCGGATCATGGCCGCGACGAACCGTGACCTGGAAGCTGAGGTGCGGGCTGGTCGTTTTCGCGAAGACCTCCTCTATCGGCTAAACGTGATTGAAGTCACGTTGCCACCTCTCCGGGCGCGGCGGAAGGATCTACTCCTACTTGCACGACACCTACTGGCGTTTTTCGCTTGTCAGTCTGGCAAAGCGGTGACCGGCTTCACATCGCAAGCCGAAGCAGCAATGGCGGTCTACGCGTGGCCGGGCAATGTCCGTGAATTACGTAACGCGGTCGAGCGCGGCGTCATCTTGACGCGCGACTCGCTGATCGGCCTGGAACATCTGCCGGGGCAACTCACAGCCGCGACCAGCGCACGGATCGAACTTGGTGGTCCGGTGACTTTGGAAGACGTGGAGACTGAACATATCAGCCGTGTGGTTGCGTCGTCCCCGTCACTGGACGAAGCTGCGAAGACTCTGGGGATCGACCCCAGCACGCTCTACCGCAAACGGAAACGGAGTCAGTCGAAGGAGGACGCATGACGCTTCGCACGCGGATCTTTTTGTCTCTGACCCCGCTCGGGTTACTTCTCGTTGCATCGGGAACCGCTGGCTTTATCCTGCTCGAACGCACGGGTGGACGCATCGACGCGATCCTCCGAGAGAACTACGTCAGCGTGCAGGCAATGTTCCGCTTGAACGAGGCGACCGAGCGTATTGACTCGGCATTCCAGTTCTCGATGGCCGGTCGCGGACCCGTCGCCTCGGTACAGTTCGAAACTAACTGGGGCGTGTTCGACGAGCAATTCGGGATCGAGGCGAACAACATCACCATTCATCCGACCGAGGACGACTTGGTTGCTAGGTTGCGTGACTTGCGCGCCGATTACCGTGTGCGCGGTCAGCGATTTTACTCACTCCCAGCCGGTTCGCCGCAGCGAGAGGCGGCGTACTTCGGGGGACCCGGTGACCCAGGACTACTCGGTCGTTTCAAGGAGATCAAGGATGTCTCCAATGAGATCCTCCGAATCAATCGGGAAAATATGGAGTCATCTCGCGATAGGGCTTTGGAGGCCACGCGAACCAATCTGATTGGGTTCGGCGCAGGCCTCGTGGTAGTCGCGCTCCTTGTCGTCGCCGTCGGCTGGTATCTGAACCGTGTGATCGTCGGCCCTATCCAGGCAGTAACGGAAGCTGCGCACTCGATTGGAAACTCTGGTCAACTTGAGTTAACAGTACCGGTATTAGGTGGCGATGAAGTCGGTCGGCTTGCGGTGGCCTTTAACGCGATGACACGCGAACTCAGGAAGTACCGTCGCTCGAACCTCGACCGACTGCTCCGCGCGCAGAAGACGGCGCAAGCGACGATCGACTCCTTCCCTTACCCAGTGCTGGTCATTGACCCCGACGGGCGGGTGGACCTGGCAAATCCTGCCTCGCGGGCAATCTTCGGAGTAGGCCCAACAGTTGATGGCGAACCGAGCCCGGCATGGCTGCCGCCTGAACCACTTCGCAAGCCTCTTGCGGACGCCCTCCAGGTTCAGCGGGCTTATCAGCCCGACCAGTTCGATCAGGCGATTTCGTTCCGTCTCAAGGATGAGGAACGCACTTATCTTCCGCAGGTTTGTCCGATCCGTGACCCCGAAGGGAACACCCTTGGCGCAGCCGTTGTGCTCAACGATATCACCCGGTTCCGACTGCTCGACCAGTTCAAGAGCGATCTCGTTGCGACAGTCAGTCACGAACTGAAGACGCCACTAACATCGGTTCGTCTGGCGGTCCACGTCCTCCTGGAAGAGGCGGTCGGGTCACTTAACCCGAAGCAGACGGAGCTTCTGATCGACGCACGGGACAACGCCGAGCGTTTGCTGGCATTGATCGAACAGTTACTGGCGCTTGCCCGGCTTCAGCGAACGCAAGACCAGACGAAGTTTCAGGTCGCGGACCCAGTGGAACTCCTCCGCCAAGCTGCTGAGTTGGTTCGACCGCGTGCCGAGGATAAGCACGTCGATCTGAAAGTCATGGTGGGTGAGCCGCTGCCTCCCGTGGCAGTCGATCAAGAACGGATCGGGCAGGCACTGATGAACCTGTTGAACAACGCCGTGACGTACACACCAAGCGGAGGCCAGGTGACGCTCTCGGCATCCCTCACCAGTGACAACCGGGTGTCACTCACCGTCACCGACACCGGGGTGGGCATCCCGGCCGAGTACCTGCCGCATGTATTTGATCGATTCTTCCGCATCCCCGACCAAAGCGAAGAGGGCGGCACTGGCTTGGGACTTGCAATCGTGAGGGAGGTCGTGACCGCTCACAATGGGGAGGTCACCTGCGAGAGCGAACCGGGGAAGGGTACAGCGTTCCGGGTGATTCTTCCCCGAGCGGAGAGTGATGCAGAGGAACTCGCATGAGCGCAACCGACTCCAACAGGCCAAGCCCAGAGCAGTTCCTCTCGATGCTCCGCGAGCAGCAGCGGGGCCGGTTGAAGGTTTACCTGGGTTTCGCGCCGGGCGTTGGGAAGACCTTTGAGATGCTCCAAGAAGGGCACCGCCTCAAGAAGCAGGGCGTAGATGTGGTCATTGGTATCGTCGAGACACACGGTCGGGCCGACACGGCAGCAATGATTGGGGAGTTGGAGCAGGTGCCGCGGCAGACAATCGAATACCGGGGCGTGGTGCTTGAGGAGATGGGCCTCGACGCGCTACTGAAACGCCGGCCGACTGTCGCGCTGGTAGACGAACTCGCCCACACCAACGCACCTGGTAGCCGACACGCCAAGCGGTACCAGGACGTGGAAGCGTTGCTCCGGGCGGGGATCAGCGTTATCACGACGATGAACGTCCAGCACCTTGAAAGCCTTTACGAAATGGTCGAGCGATTCACCGGGGTGAAAGTTAAAGAGCGCGTGCCGGATTATGTACTTGCGCAAGCACATCAGGTCGTGAACGTAGACCTGCCCTCGGAAGACCTTCAGGAACGGATGCGTGCGGGAAAGGTTTACCCGGCGGATCGGATTGAGCGGGCTCTACAGAACTTTTTCACCGAGCCGAATCTCAACCAACTCCGCGAAATCGCACTTGAGCAAGTGGCGCATGTCCTCGACCGCCACCGCCAGGAGAAGGAGCGAGCCGCCGGCGTTGCGAACACATCCGAGCGGGTGATGGTCTGCGTCAGTTCTCGCAGCCCAAACGCGATGCGGTTGATGCGTAAGGGGGCGAGACTCGCCGATCGCCTCAACGCACCGTGGTACGCCGTGTACGTCGAGACCCCATCTGAGCGAACCGAGAAGGTAGATGCGGCAACCGAACGCCGACTGGCTGATTCGCTGTCACTGGCACAGCAACTTGACGGCATCCCGATGCGTTTCAAGGGACCGAATTTGCCGTCGGTTGTGACGGACTTCGTTCGCGAGTACGGGATCACTCACGTCGTCGTGGGCCGCTCGCAACGGCCTTGGTATCTGCGGATGTTCGGCTCCTCACTCCTCGATCGGCTTGTCCGAGCGGTCCCTGGTGTGGACGTAGTGGTGGTAGATACATGCACTTCTACTCCACCCAACGGGGAATGAGAGGTTGGAGCGGGTTGGGATTTGTAGCCGAATTCTAGCCTTTCGACTTGGTCTTGTTTGTAGCCATGGAAGGTCACTCGCGTACCTCTCACGTTCAGCATAACCAAAACCACCGCTATACCCTGTCCGCTATTCGTGGAGAACTCCACTTCATCCGTTCTGTGCTCCGGGTGTGCCACTGGTTTCCGGGGTGTACTTGGCGGTTTCGTGTGGCATGAATTGCAATGGCGGTCGCAAACAATTGGGATGTCGTGTGATGCGGCGAATGCGCCAATTCTGATATTCTTTCTTCCGGACAGGTCTATGGTTCCAGAATGGTTCCGGTGATGGGTGGGCATATCGCCCGGAATCAATGAGAAGCACACATCCGCTTGCATTCCAGCAAACGTTGTCTCCGGAAACCAGTGGCAAACCCTGTGCTCCGAAGCGGTGGCTGACTCTGCCACTCGCAGCCCTCGTGTACTGTGAATCAGCCCGCGACCTGGAGAATTCCTGTCTGCTGCGGCCGCAGTAGGGGTTCAGCTATTCGTGGTTCGAACTTGGCCCGCGGAAAAGGTCGAGGCTCCACCGACATTCAGGTTCATCCGCCAGGATCTGAGCGCGATTTGTGGAAGCGACATCACTTCCATCCTGCATTCCTTGCTATCAAGAGATTCCGCTGGAGATCACTCCCATGCGTCGGCTGATCCTCTTCCTCGGATCACTCTGCTTCGTCGCGGGCAGCGCAGCCCGTGCGGCCGATCCCGCTGAGTTCCCGACGGCCGTGAAGCCCTTTCTCACCGCACACTGCGTGAAGTGTCACGGACCCGAGAAGCAAGCTGGCGACTTTCGGCTTGACGATTTGACGGCAGACGTTGGCAAGCACGCCGAGCGCTGGGCGACGGTCCGCGATCAGGTCCGCGACGGGTTGATGCCGCCAGCCAAGGAGCAGAAGCCGGACCAGGCGAAGGCACGGCAGGTCGTGGCGTGGGCATCTGCGGCGATCGGCACGCGGCCAGCTCGTCTGCCGAATCAGGGGAACCTCATCCCGCATGAACTGTTGTTCGGCACTCCAGCAACGGTCGGCAGCGCGTCTCCGGCCCGCGTGTGGCGGCTCGCGCCCCCGGCGTACCAGTCGTTCGTCCGCGGGGTCTTTCGCGAGCGCCTCGACGGCATCGTGTCGCCGTTCGCTCTGCTGGGAGAGCGCGGGTTCCGCGACTTCGCCGATCTCTATTCGCTCGACGAAGCGAGCACCGAACTCCTCCTGCGGAACGCCGCCCTGATTGTCGATGCCCAGACCGGGACCGAGGTGAAGAACGGAAAGCCGACCGGTCGCAACGGCTCGGTCCGCGAGTTCGTCGAGTTGATGACACCGGACGTTGAGCCTGCGCGAGCGAAGCTCGAGGTCGCAGTGCAGGCACAGTTCCGCCTCGCGGTGGCGCGACCCGCCACGCCCGACGAGGTCGAGCGCTACGTCGGGCTGTACCAGAAGGGGGCCAAGAATACCGGCGACCGCCCGGGTGCGGCGAAGACGATGCTCCAGGCCGTTCTGCTCCGTGCGGACGCGATGTACCGCTACGAGGTCGGGACTGGCCCGGCGGAGGCCAGCGGACGGCGAATGCTCTCCCCGTTGGAGATCGAGCAAGCGGTCTCGCTTACTTTGGGTAACAAGCGTGTTCCGCCATTCGCAACAGCGTTGAACGTGGCTTCTGCGAAGGGGACGGCCGCCATCCGCGAGGCCGTAGCGAATCATGTCCGGGTATCGCTTTCCGACCCGAAGGCCGACACCGAACGAGTCATGGGGTTCTTTCGCGAGTACTTCGAGTACCACCGTGCCCCGGAAGTCTTCAAGGACAAGCCGAAGGACTTCGTCCACGCCGCGAGCCAACTCGTCGCGGACACGGATCGGCTGGTCGCGGAGATCGTCGCCTCTGACAAGGACGTGTTCCGCGAACTGCTGACGACCCAGAAGACGTTCGTCAACTACACAGTGCGCGACGACAAGAAGACCAACCGGAAGAATGTTCCGATGCAGTCCGTGCCGCCGCCCCCGTTCCGCAAGGAGAAGGGGGAGGTGTTCAAGGCCGGTGTCGAGCCGGTGTACGGGTTCACCGACTGGCCCGAGACCCAGCCGGTGGAGTCGCCGAAGGACACGCGAATCGGGGTGCTGATGCAGCCGAGTTGGTTGGTGGCGTGGAGCACGAACTTTGAGACGGACCCGGTTCGCCGCGGCCGGTGGGTTCGTGAGCGGCTCCTCGGCGGCACCGTGCCTGACCTACCCATCGGCGTTGTCGCACAGGTGCCCGACGAACCGCACCGCACATTTCGCGACCGACTGACCGTGACCCGCGCTGCACAGTGCTGGAAGTGTCACCAGAAGATGGATGAACTCGGCTTGCCGTTCGAGCAGTTCGACCACTACGGTCGCTTCCGCACGACCGAAACCGTGCGCGACACGGAGGCGACCGCGAAGAACGTGGACAAAAAGGGGAAGCTGCTCGGCCCGGTGGACAAGCAAGTGCGGCTCGTCACCACGGGGTTGATCGTGGACAGCGGCGTGCCGTCGCTTGAAGGGGCAGTGAAAGACCCCCGCGATATGATCCGCAAGATCGCGAACTCGGACCGTGCCCGTCAGGTGTTCGTGCGGCACGCGTTCCGCTACTTCCTCGGCCGCAACGAATCTCTCGCCGACGCGAAGTCGCTTCAAGACGCCGACGCCGCCTACGTCAAGAGCGGTGGCAGCTTTAAGGCCCTCGTGGAATCCCTGCTGACATCCGACTCATTCCTATACCGGGTGGCCACAGCCGCCCCTGGAGGTGCCAAGTGACCACGCAAGCGACCCGCCGGGACGTGTTGAAGGGCGTCGGCCTCGGTGCCGGGGCCACCGTGCTCAGCCCCATTCTTGGAAGCCTCGCCGCACACGCGGCTGGTGATGCAGCGGCCGCCAACCCGAAGCGGGTGGTGTTCGTGCTGCAAAGCAACGGCATGAACCCCGCCCACCTCCTTCCGTCCGGGGTGGAGCGGAAGTCCGCGAACTCGGACAGCCCGACCCAGAAGTTCACTGAGCACTCGCTCGACGGGCGGACGCTCCACAAGGCGCTCGAACCGTTGGCTCCGTTCCAGAAGCGGCTCGCCTTGGTTCAGGGGCTTTCGAACAAGATCGCGTTAAGCGACCACTCGGGGGAGCTCGGGGCGCTCGGGTGCTATCCGAAGGGGAAGGTCCACGCCGCGACGATCGACCATGCTGTAGCAGAGGCGCTGCCCGGCGTGTTCCCGCACGTCGGGGTCGGGTACAGCGACCGGGGCAATGCCTATTGCTACTCGGCGTCGGGGCCGGGGCGTGCCGTGCCGATCGTGTGCTCGCCGGCCGATGCGTTCAAGACGCTCTTTGGCAGCGTTGCCGCTGGGTCGGACCGCGCCTCGTTCGACCACCGCACCAACCTACTCGACTTCCTCTCGGACGACGTGAAGCGGTCCCGGGCCGCGCTCGCCGGCGAGGAGCGGCAGAAACTCGACGGCTACGTCGAGGCGTTCGAGGCGCTTCACGCCCGCCAGGCCAAGCTCGTCGCGATGGCCGACGCGATCCGCAAGAACACGCCGAAGCTCAACGAGAAACTCGCGAAGGAGGCAACTGCGTCCCTCACCCTGGAGGCGCAGTTCGAGATCGCCGGGGCGGCGCTCGTCGCCGGGCTCACGCGGGTCGTGACAATCACGTCCGGCGGCGGCGGGCAGGCGTTCGGCAAGTACCCCGAACTCGGCGTCCCGGACCTGCACCACATCGGCCACGGCGGGAGCTACGAGGGGAAGACGGCGGAGGAGTGCTTCGTCACCATCCGGCGGACGCACACGACCCTGATCGCCGGGCTTGCGAAGAAGCTCGAGTCGATCAAGGAGGGCGACGGCACGATGCTCGACAACACCGTGATCGTGTACCTCAGCGATTCGGGCGACAGCCACCACCCGACGGGGAAGCAGTGGCCAGTGGTGCTACTCGGCAACCTCGGCGGGAAGCTGAAGACGAACGGCCGGTACATCGACTTCCCCTTCTACGGCAAGCCGGGCCACCGCACGCTGGCCAACCTGTACCTCACCCTGCTTCACGCTGTCGGCAAGCCGCGCGAAAAGTTCGGCATCCCGGACATTGGCCTCAAGGACTTCGACCAGACCGGCCCACTTGGCGAACTGCTGGCGTAATCCCCCCACGGATCGAAGGAGCACCCATGCGTGCGGCGGTTGCACTACTGCTATTGTTCCCCGCCGTCAGTCGGTCCGGGGAGCAGTCGTTTGGCGGCGACTTCGGACCCGTCCGGTCGGACATCTTCATCCCGGATGTGAAGGTGGTCCGCGGCGTCATCGTTCACGCGATGAACGCGCAGTTCAAAACCGATGACCGCTGGGCCGACCTGGGTCGCGAACTCGGGTTCGCCCACGTCGTCATGAGTATCGACCGGAAGGCTAACAACCGCCCGACCAAGCTCACCGCGGCTTTGGCCGAGAGTCTCAAGGAGTTCGCTGCCAAGAGCGGCCACCCGGAACTCGTCCATGCGCCGCGAGTCGGCACTGGGCACTCGGCCGGTGGCATGGTCACGGACGTGCTGATCCGCGATCCCGCACTGACGCTGACGACGTGCGTCGATTGCAGTTGGGTGCTCGACCCGGCCAAGCTCGACGCCGAGGGGAAGAAGGTTCCCCTGCTGTTCACGATGGGCGCGATTCCAGATGCGTTCAAGATGCTCCCCGCGATCGAGCAGTTCTATGTGCCGGCCCGGAAAGACAGCCTCGCATGGGGGCTCGGTCTCCAGCACGGGTGCGCCCACGACTGGGGGAATGCCGCCGCGTTGCAGGTTCCGTGGATGAAGGCCATCGTCGCGATTCGACTCGACCCCGCTGCCGACCCCACCAAGGGGCCGGTGAAGCTGAAGCCGGTTGTTCTCGAAGACGGTTGGCTCGGCGACCGTGAAGCCACTAATGGGACGTACGCAACGATCGCCTCGTGGGCCGACTACAAGGGCGACCGGGCAACCGCAGCATGGCTCCCGGACCGAACGACGGCCGAGGTCTGGCGGGCCTGGCAGTCGAAGAACTCACCCATCACGCTGGAAGCGGCCACTGCCGACGGGAGTGCGAAGCTCATCCCGTTCGACCCGAAAAAGTCCCGCGATCTTAAGGTTCCCGCAGCTACTGCTGTGAAGCTGTCCGTCAGTGTGAAACCCGGAATTACGGTCAAGAAGGTGGCATACTTTGCCGGTGAAAAGCTCATCGGTGAGGCGACTGCAGCTCCGTGGGAGTTCACCTGGGATAAGCCGCTGATCGGTTGCCATGTCGTATACGCCCGATGGACCAACACCGACGATCAACCCGGTGTGTCGAACCCGTCGCTGTTTCTCGTTCGTGCAAAGTGATCCCAAGCTCTCCCATCCGGAGCTGACCCATGCGTTGCGTGCCTGCCTTCGCCCTGTCAGCGTTACTCACCGGGGGCACGCTCGCCGCGGACCCACCGGAGCCAACCGCAAAGACGAAGCAGATCGTCGGCGGCGAGAAGGTCGTGGCCTTGATTCGCGCTATCGAATCGGTCGAGGCGTTCCGCGTGGGGAGTGTTGAGGACTACAAGAAGGGCGAGACGGCAGAGCCGGACAAGGCCGTTGCCGGACGGACAATCACCGGCAAGCCCGTCGCGATGCCGAAAGCGTTCGCTTCGAAGCTCGCTGACACCCTGCTGTACGAAGGCACGTACTTCAAGGGCGACTCGAAGGGAACGGGAATGAACACTGGCGTTGCCTTCCGGGGCAAGACTAAGGATGGGGGCGTCGTCGAGGTGAGCTTCTGCGTATCGAAAGGGAACGTCTTTATCCGTGTGCTCGACCCGACCGGGAAACTAATCAAGTACGGCGACTGCCGCGGCTTCCGGGATGACAAACTGGCACCGCTCCGGGCTCTCGCGGCCGAAGCGTTCCCAGACGAGACGGAAATCCAGAAGTACAAGCCGAAGCCCCCGGTGGACCCGAAAGCACCGTAGTGAACGGCTTCACGTAAGTCGGGTCGCATCTACGTCTACAGCGAGCCGAGCCACGGGACCACGTTCAAGATTTACCTGCTGGCAGTTGCTGAACAACTCTCGATCAAACGTGGTTCCGATTCGCAATCCGGGTTGATGGGAACCGGGACAATATTGCTCGTCTATGTCGATGTAAGAGTGCGTGACTTGGACTTGATGAGCCTAAAAATACACGGTGATCGGTCGCGGCGGTAACTCGACCTGGAACTCGAGCGGTACTCGCCGCGACCGATCACCTCGGTGACGCCGCCAACCCGTAGACGCTGTTCGATTTCACGGCTGGTCGCGGCGAATAACACCCGGCCGCGTTCTTTATAGGGCACTCGGGGTTCGTGCATGCCGATGGCTACGCGGGGTACAAAATCGACTGGCTCCGTCGGGTGGTGTGTCGGTGAGGGTCTCAGTCATCTTGCAGACTCGCTGTTCTAAGAGCGGTTGGAGGCGTTCCATGAGCTGGTTGATGTGGGTGTTGCGATCATTTGACGATGCAGGAACGGAGTGATTGGTGTCCGCCATGACAGGCTCGCCGCTGGGGGATTTTGCTTCTCCAACATTAGTGTGTCCAACGCCTCAGCGTTTTGCGCCTACATTCTCCGGACGCGCCAAACGACAAGACACGTCCGGGAATTGGATTGGTTTCAACCTGATACGAGTGGTATCCTAGACATACTGCTGGTGTGTTTCTCGCCTGAACTTCCCGCCATTTGGTCCCACCCGATGCGACTGCGCCGTTCGTGTCTTCTCCTGTCAGTCCTCCTGGTCTCGGTACTGTGGCTGAGTCGTGAGACCGAGCCAACGGTCGTTGCCGCGCAACCGAAAGCTGAACCCACGTTCCAGGGCGAAGGGATCGCGTTCCTCAAGAAGCACTGCACCACCTGCCATAGTGGGGCGAAAGCCAAGGCCGATTTCTCACTCGACAAGTTCACCGACGACGCTTCACTGCTGAAGGATCGCAAGGCGTGGCTGCGTGTCCTCGACGTGCTCAAGGCTAGGGAGATGCCGCCCGAATCGAAGCCACAGCCGGCCGTCGCGGAAGTTGAAGCGTTCACCAAACTGGTCGGCGACATCTTTGAGAAGCACGACCGCAACGCGAAGCCCGACCCCGGTCGCGTGACCATGCGGCGGCTTAACCGCAACGAGTACAACAACACAATCCGCGACCTTGTCGGGGTTGATTTCAACCCCGCCGAAGACTTCCCGTCCGACGACGTGGGTTACGGCTTCGACAACATCGGCGACGTGCTGACCCTGCCGCCCGTGCTGCTCGAACGCTACCTCGCGGCCGCCGAATCGATCATGGCACAGGCGATTACACCGATCCCGCCGAAACCGACCGTTCGCGGGGTGGGGACGCAGTTCACTGAACCCGCCGGGCCAAAAGTGCCCATGAAGAACAACTACCGCGTTGTCACTGCCAACAAGGACGGCACGCCTGTTGACACGGGGCCGATCTTCACGCGGTACAAAGTGCCCTCCGACGGCGTGTACAACGCGCAGACGACGGTTTACATCGAGACGACCAGCACGAAGCCGGTGAAAGTGGCATTGCTCGCGGCCTGCGAAAAGACCGCGAAGGGCGTCGCCACGGATGAGGAGGCAGACAAGATCTCGGGCGCTGCGGCCAAGAGCCTGCGGCCGTTCATCATCCTGAAGACGGTGGAAGTGAAGGCCCGCACGGAGAAGGCGCGAGAGTCGATCCGCGTCGAGATCCCCGCGGATATCGGATTGGATAAACTCGCCGTGGCACTCGTGAAGACGGACGAAGGCGAACCGCTTCCGACCATGTACGTGCAGTACATGTCGCTCGAAGGGCCGCTCGACAGCCGTCCCACATCGCATCGGAAACTGTTGGCGTGCGATCCGAAAGCCACGCAGGCCGAGCAATCGCGAGCAGTGCTGGAGCGGTTCGCGTCGCGTGCGTATCGCCGTCCGGCGACGAAGGACGAGGTCGATCGCCTCGTGAAACTTGCGGATAGCGTCATCGCGAAGGGGGAGAAATGGGATGCCGGGATGCAGTTCGCGATGACGGCGGTACTGTGCTCGCCGAAGTTCCTGTTCCGCGTTGAACTCGACGACCGCCCCGACAGTGCCGAGCCGCACACGATCGACGAGTATCAGTTGGCATCGCGGCTGTCGTACTTCCTGTGGGCGAGCATGCCCGACGACGAGTTGACGGCACTCGCCGCGAAGAAGCAACTCACGGCACAACTCGATGCCCAGGTGAAACGGATGCTTCGCGACCCGAAGGCGAAGGCGCTCACCGAACACTTTGTGATGCAGTGGCTCCAGCTTCAGCCGCTGCGAAACGCACGCCCGGACCCCACGAAATTCCCGGCGTTCAACGAACAACTCCGCGTCGCGATGACGAAGGAAACTAAGCTGTTCTTCGAGGAGATCGTCCGCGAAGACCGCAGCATCCTGAACATCATCGATGCGGATTTCACCTACCTGAACGCCCCGCTCGCGCGACACTACGGCATCACCGACACAGCCGGCAACTACGTGGGGCAGGACGCAAAGACGAAGAAGCCCGGCGGGCAGCCGATCCGCGACGAGAACTTCGTGCGGGTGAATCTGGCGGGCTCGGGTCGCGGTGGTGTGCTCACTCAATCGAGCGTGCTCACGGTTACCTCGAACCCCGGCCGCACGAGTCCTGTGAAACGTGGTCGCTGGGTTCTCGAACAACTCCTCGGTACCCCGCCGCCACCGCCGCCGCCAAACGTTCCCGAGTTGGAGAAGGACGGCAAGCCTGTTTCCGCCGGTACGCTGCGACAGCAAATGGAAGCCCATCGCAAGAACCCGGCGTGCGCGAACTGCCACGCGAAGATGGATGGGCTCGGCTTTGGGCTAGAGAACTTCGACGCGGTGGGAGCCTTCCGCACGAAGGATGGCGAGTTGCCGATCGACTCGTCAGGCGAACTCCCTGGCAAAGTGAAGTTCAACGGCCCCACGGAACTCAAGCAAATCCTGCTCGGGAAGAAAGATCTTTTCGCGAAGTGCCTCACCGAGAAACTCATGACCTACGCCCTTGGTCGCGGTCTCGAATACTACGATCGCCGGGCCATTGATCAGATCACCGCCGCGCTGGCGAAGAACGACTACAAGCTGTCCGCACTCGTGACCGAACTTGTGAAGAGCGAACCATTCCGTTGCCGTCGAGGGAAGAACCAATGACGAGCCGCATTTCCCGCCGTACCGCGTTGAAGGGTCTCGGCGTCTCGGTTTCGCTTCCGTGGCTGGAGGCGATGGGACCGCTGACCGCGTGGGCCGCCGGCCCTGAAACGAAGAACCCGGCCCCGAACAGGATGTGCTTCCTGTACGTGCCCAACGGCAAGAACATGGCCGACTGGACGCCGAAGTCAGAAGGGACGGACTTCGAACTGACCCCGATCCTCGAACCGCTCAAATCGGTCCGGGATCACGTGACCGTGCTCACAGGCCTGACGGCTGACAAAGCCCGAGCGCACGGCGACGGCGGCGGCGACCACGCCCGCGCGTTGGGTGCGTTCCTCACTGGCTCGCAGCCGAAGAAGACCGACGGCACCGACATCCGCGCCGGCATCTCGGTCGATCAAGTTGCGGCAGCCCGGCTCGCGGACAAGACTCGGCTTGCTTCACTCGAACTCGGCGGCGAGCACGGCGCGATGGCGGGCAACTGCGACTCGGGCTACAGCTGCGTGTACTCGTCCACCATGTCGTGGCGTTCCGCGACGCAACCGTTGCCGAAGGAAGTGAACCCGAAGATCGTCTTCGAGCGACTGTTCGCCACGAAGCCGGACGGCGAACGCCAGAAGCAAGACGCCCGCCGTCGCAGCGTTCTCGACTTCGTTCGCGAAGACTCGAAGGACCTGGAACAGAAGCTCGGGACGAACGACAAACGCAAGCTCGATGAGTACTTCTCGGCGGTTCGCGACGTCGAATTGCGGATCGAACGGGCGGAGAAGATGCCGCCGGTGAAGACCCCGGACTTCAAGGCACCGACCGGTGTTCCCGCGAACTACGAAGAGCACATCAAGCTGCAATACGACCTGATCGCACTCGCGTTCCAAATCGACGTGACACGCGTCGTCACCTTCGTGCTGGCGAACGAGGGGAGCAACAAAACGTACCCGATGGTTGGCGTGAACGAGGCTCACCACGAACTGTCGCACCACGACAACAAGCCCGAGAAGAAGGCGAAGATCCGAGATATTAACAAGTTCCACACCACCCAACTGGCATACCTGCTCGGCAAGTTGAAAACAGTGAAGGAAGGTGACGGCACGCTGCTCGATCACTGCATGGTCGCTTATGGCAGCGGCAACAGCGACGGCAACGCCCACAACCACGACGACCTGCCGATCTTGCTGGCAGGCGGCGGGTGCGGCACGATCAAATCGGGCCGGCACATCCGGTTCCCGAAGGAAACGCCGCTCAACAACCTGTGGGTGTCGATGCTCGACCGCATGGACATGAAAGTCGAGAACATCGGCGACAGCACCGGGAAACTGAACGGCCTGAGTTGACCGGCCGCTTGCGGCTTCGCATTTAACAACTCCGGGCCGTGGGATGATTCCCACGGCCCGGTTTGCGTTTCGCGCTTGCTATACGCTCGGAGCGTGAGCCGTTTGGCCCGGCAGCAGTTTCGGCGGGCCGTTCTTCAACTCGATCAGCGACTGAATCGCGACGTAGAACACCGGCACGAAGAACACCGCAAGCACCGTCGAGGTGATCATCCCGCCGCACACGGCCGTTCCCAGAGACTGCCGGCTCGCAGCCCCGGCCCCCGTGGCGAACACCAGCGGAACCACGCCCAGGATGAACGCGAAGCTCGTCATGATGATCGGTCGGAATCGCATTCGCGCGGCTTCAGAAGCCGACTCGCGGATGCTCTTGCCGCTCAACCTGAGTTCGCGCGCGAACTCCACAATGAGGATCGCGTTCTTGCTCGCAAGCGCGATGATGAGCACGATGCCGATCTGCGTGTAGATGTTGTTGTCGAACCCGCGCAGGCTCACGGCCGCCACGACGCCCAACAACCCGAGTGGCACGACCAGAATCACGGCGAACGGCAGCAACCAACTCTCGTAGAGTGCCGCGAGCACGAGGTACACGAGAAATACAGCCAGCCCGTAAACGAGGACGGCCTCGCCAGTGACCCGTTTCTCCTGGAACGAGAGGCCGGTCCACTCGTACCCCATTGTCGCGGGCATGGTCTGAGCAGCGATCTCTTCCATTTCCTTGATCGCCTCGCCAGAACTGGCCCCCGGCGCGGCCCCACCCTGCATCTGGGCGGTCGGGTAAAGGTTGTAGCGGATGATCGACTGCGGCCCGACCTGCACCTCCGTGGCGAGGAGCGTTCCGAGCGGCACCCGCGGGCGTGGGAGCGCCTTGCCGTCCGGCCCTTCGATTCCATCGCGGCCGGGCACTTCCAGGCGTGCAATCACACTGGTGTCAGCACGGAAGCGAGCGTCTGCCTGCACACGCACCTGGTAGGTGCGGCCAAACTTGTTGAAGTCGTTCACGTACACGGAGCCGAGGTTCGCTTGCAGAGTGGCGAAGATGTCGTTCATCTTCACGCCCATCTTCTCGGCCTTCTCGCGGTCGATGTTCAGGTACACTTGCGGCACGCCAGCCCGGAACTGGGTTTGCGCCCATGCCACTGCTGTCGGCGGCCCACCACCTGCTGCACCCGCCTGTCGCCGGGCGACTTCGCCGGTCACCGCCATCGCACGCTCTTGCAGCACGTCCAGCCCGACCCCTTCACGGTCTTGAATCTGCATCTGGAAGCCGCCGGCAAGGCCCAAGCCCTGGATCGACGGCGGAACCAGCACGAGCGTGATAGCCTCTCTCATGGAGCCGAGTTCCATCTGGATTCGCTTCACGAGCACGTCCTGCTGTAGCTCCGGCGTCTTGCGGAACTTCCAGTCTTTCCACGCGATGAAGGCGGTGGCAGAGTTCGGGGCGGCGGTGCCATCGAGCAGGGAGAAACCGCCGAGGACGAACCAGTTTTCGACACCCGGCGTGTCGCGGAACGCCGAGTTGATCTTGTCCACGAGTTCCGACGTGCGGTCGAGTGATGCCGAGTCTGGTAACTGTACGGCGATGATGATGTAACCCTGATCCTCAGTGGGGAGGAAGCCGGAGGGCGTTCGCTGGTACAGCCACCCGGTGAACACCGCGACCCCCACGAACACGAGCAGCACCGCCCACCAGACCTTCAACAACTGCCGGATGCTCCATGAGTACGCCCGCTCGATTGGCCGGTACACCGCATCGAAGATCTTGCTGAACACGTTCTTCTTCGACACGGGCCGCAGCCACACCGCACACTGAGCAGGCTTCAGCGTCAGCGCGTTCACGGCACTGATGAACGCCGTCGCTGCGATCGTCAACGCAAACTGGCGGTACATCTCACCGGTGATCCCGCTGAGGAACGCGGTCGGGATGAACACCGCCATCAGCACGAGCGTGATCGAGATGACCGGCCCGGTCACTTCCGCCATCGCCTTGATCGTGGCTTCGCGTGGAGTCTCGCCTTGCTCAATGTGGTGGCTCGCGTTCTCGACGATCACGATGGCGTCGTCCACCACCACGCCGATGGCCAGGATGAGCCCGAACAGCGTGAGCAGGTTGATCGAGAAGCCGAGGAACGGCATGAACGCGAACGCACCGATGATGGTGATCGGCACGGTTGTCGCCGGTACGAGCAGCGCTCGCCAGCTCTGGAGGAAGATGAGGATGACGATGAGCACCAGCACGCCCGCTTCACCCAAGGTCATGTAGACCTCGTGGATTGCTGACTCGACGAATTTCGTGGTGTCGAACGGGATGCTGTATTCCACCCCCGGTGGCAGCGTCGGCTTGATCTTTTCCATCGCCTCACGCACCCGCGCCGCGACCTCCAGTGCGTTCGAGTTTGGCAACTGATACACGAGGAGGTTGGCGGCCGCGAACCCGCTGCGCGACGAGAACGAGTCGTAAGTCTGCGCGCCCAGTTCCACCTCGGCCACGTCGCGGAGGTAGACCGTTTGCCCACGCCCGCCGGACTTCAAGATGATGTCGCGGAACTGGCTGGCTTCGCTGAGGCGACCCAGGGTGGTGACCGTGAGCTGGAATCGCTGCCCAGAAGGGTTCGGTGGCTGGCCGACCTGCCCGGCAGCGACCTGCACGTTCTGCCGGGCCAGTGCAGCCGTCACGTCCTGGGTTGTCAGATCCCGCGCGGCGAGTTTGTCCGGGTCGAGCCACACACGCATGGCGTAGGCACCGACCCCACGAATGGCGATGTCGCCGACCCCCGCAACGCGGCTCAACTCGTCACGCAGTTTC
Organism: Planctomycetaceae bacterium; assembly: GCA_013823135.1. Lineage (GTDB taxonomy): Bacteria > Planctomycetota > Planctomycetia > Gemmatales > Gemmataceae > Gemmata. The sequence continues at coordinate 63,093 of PNLP01000004.1, read as the reverse complement.
AGGGTGGCGTAGTTGGAGAGGAACAGGCCGTCGTATGCGCCGGGCAGTGTGTCCACTCGCGCGACATCCGAGAGCGGTATCGTCGCCTTCGCGTCGGCACCTTTCTTGAGCCCCAACTTACGGATCTTGTCGGCACCGGCCGGCCCGTTGTCGGCGAAGTCGTCTGGCACGGTGACGCGGTAGTAGCCAGGTTTGCCGGCGGGGTGCGGTTCCACCTTGATCGCGCCCTTGCCGTCGGCCTGGCGAACCGCGTTCAGAACCTCGTCACCAGTCACTCCGCGGTCCGCAAGGCCCGAGGGGTCGAGCGTCAGGTCGAAGTCGTTCTTGGGAGGGGGTGAAGTCAGTGAGATCGCCATGATGATGTTCGACGCCTGCTTCTTCACCGACACGCCCTGGCGGCGGACTTCTTCCGGCAATTGCGGCTCCGCAATCGCCACGCGGTTCTGGACGAGAACCTGTGCTTCCTCAAGGTTGGTCCCGATCTCGAACGTGATTGTCAGGCTGTAAGAACCGTCCGACGAACTCGTGGAAGACATGTACATCATGTTCTCCACGCCGTTGATCTGCTGCTCGATCGGAGCCGCAACGGTGTCGGCGACGACGCGGGCATTCGCCCCAGGGTAATTCGTCGTGACCTGCACCGTGGGCGGGGTGATCGATGGGTACCGCTCGACCGGCAACTTGTAGAGAGCGACCACGCCGAACAGCAGCGTGACGATGGCAATCACGTTGGCGAAGATCGGGCGGTCGATGAAAAACCGGGAGATCATGCGGGTGTTCCGAGCGAGATTGACGTGAGTCGGCCGCCCCGGCGGGGCGGCTTGTGAATGGGCCGTGCTGCGTTACTTCGCTGCTGGCGGATTCATGGCCCATTCCTCGGGACTGACGGGTGATCCCGGTCGTGCCCGCTGGACACCATCCACGATCACGCGGTCCTCAGGTTTCAAACCCGCCATGATCGCAACCATCGACTTGATCGGTCGCCGGGTTGGTGGTGGCGGTCCCTTTTCCGGCGGTGGGCCTGGGTTCGGATTGATCAGCACCCAGGAGGGGGCCACGACACCCAGTTCGGTAGCGGGCGTTTTCCAGATCGTTGGACCGAGTGTGACGATCCGCTTCTCGACCATGTTGTTCGCACCCACGACGTAGAGGAACCGCCCTTCCTGGCCGGTCATGAGCGCGTCCTCGGGGATCACCAGTTGCGGGCGTGGCGGACTCTTTGGCACCCGAACATGGATGAACAACCCGGGGAAGAAGACTCGCACTTCGGACGATTGGCCAGCCGCCGATTGCCGGAGCGGATTGGGAATGATACCGCGAACCCGAACTGTGCCCGTGCTGATGTTGATGCGTGCCTCAACGTAGTCGATCTCACCGGGATACCAAATCGCGTCGTGCCCGGGCACCCGGATGGTGATGGGGATTCGCTGGCTAGGCGGGGTCGGCAGCCCAAGCCTGTTGGCTTCCCGCAGGTAGTCGAGCATGTCCTTTTCGGGAACATCGAAGTAGGCGTAAAGTTGATCGACTTTGATGATGACGTTCAGCAGTGTGGGTTCGCTTTGCCCCACGAGGTTGCCCTCATCGACGATGGTGTGCCCGATCTGACCGGCGATCTTGGCTTTGATATCGGTGTAACCGAGTTGGATTTCGGTCGTATGGAGCGCAGCCTCAGCCGACTCGACAGCTGCCACGGAAGCATCTCGCGCGGCCTTGGAAGCGATGAGTTGGGCCTTGTTGACGTCAAGCGTCGCCTGAGCTTTATCCAGGTCGGTCTTCGACCCAACCGATTTGCTCACCGCTTCCTCGATCCGCTTGAAGTCGGCCAGTGCGAACTGAATCTGGGCCTCCCAATTCTGAATATCCGCCGTTGCCTTGGCGACATCAGCTTTTGCCTTGGCGACATCAGCCTTGGCCTTGGTTTGAGCCGTGAGATACTCGCGTTTGTCGATCTCGTAGAGCGGCGTGTCCTTGGCGATCTCCTTGCCGCTGCTGAAGAGAACCTTCGTCAGGTAACCCTTCACACGTGCGCGGACCTCCACAGTCTCGATGGCGTCGAGGTGCCCGTTGTACTCCCAGTAATCGGTGACCGGGGCCGTGCCAGGACGTACCACCGTCACGGCCGGCGGTTTGGGGGCGGGCGGTGCAGCCTTCTGGCGGTTACACCCGACGATCATCAGGGCGATCAGTAGCCCAGAAAATGCGACGAAGCGTTGACGGGGCATATGCGTCCTCGGAGCGGCGCGATCACGGTTCAGCACCGGGCAGATACCGGGCCGATTGGTTGGGCTTACACATGCCCGCGACGGCGCCAGTGGAAAGGCGTCGGGAGTTACGGTGTTCTTCTCATTGTTCCAGCAGGGCTGCCAATGCGAGTGTGCCCAGACCGTAAAAGGTGTATTCCACGTCGGTGCGGTCGTCCCAGAGCCCGCCGCGGAAACCACCAATGGGCCGCTCGCATTCCTCAGCGTAACTGCGGATGGTAGACCAGTCGAGCTTGGCAGTTGCACCAATCTGGTCGAGCGTCCACCCACCAGTAAAGGTCGAGAGTAGGTCCGCCGCAGGGATGCGGTCGTTCGCTCGCATTCCGCCCTCGAACGGCGACGGCAACGCTGCAAGGAAGTCTGCGGTGCCCTTGCGGGCATCCTCGTCGAGCTCTCCGAGGATTTGCAGCAACCCGATCCCCGCCGCCGTGGGGTTTGTTCCGCTTCGCTTCATCGCGGAGATTTCAACGTAGCCACCATCTGCTCTGCGGCGCGACCGCACGAACGCCGCCAGTCGCTCCGACTCGGGTATCGGTCGGTCGAGCAGTTGCAGACATAGCACGACAAGGAAGCTGGTGTAGGTGCTGCCGTAGGTTGCAGCGGGTGTTTTGCCGTAGCCGCCGTCCGGGCTTCGGAACGTCTCCAGGGTCGCGGCCACGCGGTCACGCCAGTCGGGTGGCGCGTCGGCCAGCACATCCGGGCCACCGCCGAGGGGAATGAGATAGCAACTCACGACGAGCGAGAAGAAATCGACGACACCAGCAGAACCGAGCATCCTCGTGCGGAGGAACCCTGCGGCCTTCCCGCACACCTCTGGGTTGAGCGCTTGCAACACCGCAAGGGAACGCAACGCGAAGCCGGTGTAGTAGAGGTCCGATCCTCCCTCGCGGCCGGAGAACCCGCCGTCGGGGTTCTGTGCTTCGAGCAGGTACGTCGTGTTCCGCTCGCGTACTTCGGCTGGCAATCGCTCGATGCCATCGAGCAAGCGGTTCGTCAGGCGGGTGAGGTACGGTTCCGCTTCCATGAGCCATTCCGAAGTCAGGAAGTTCCTGAGATCACGACCCGCCGCCCCTCCACACAGACGCGACCGGCAGCGATCAACTCGATCGCCTCAGGGTATGCCTTGCACTCCGCCTCGAACACCCGCGCCGCCAGTGTGTCGGCGTCGTCGCCTTCCTTGACCGGCACGCAGTGCTGCACCAGGATTGGCCCCGTGTCGTAGGTGTCGTCCGCAAAATGGACGGTGCAGCCGCTCACTTTCGCTCCGTATTCTAGCACCGCGGAGTGAACGTGATGCCCGTACATTCCCTTGCCGCCGAACGCGGGTAGCAGTGCCGGATGGATGTTCAGCACCTTGTGGTGAAAGTCTTTGGGGATGGGGAGCAAATGTAACCATCCTGCAAGCAGCACCAGATCGGGCTGATAGGTGCGAACGGCGGCCCAGACACGATCGGGGAACGACTCTCCGGCTCGACCTCGTTCAACAACGCTCACCGGAATCCCGGCACGTTCCGCACGTCCGACGCCGGCTACCGATGCACGGCTCGACACAACCCCTATAATTTCTGCGTTGAGCCGACCCGCCGAAATGCGGTCGATCAGGTTCTGAAGTGTCGTGCCGCCGCCCGAAATGAGGGCGACCAGGCGCAAGCGTGTTGCCATATTCGGCGGCTCCCGGACGGTCCACCCTCGAAACAGGTGGACTTGGGTTCCCGTTCAGCGGGGTGCTACTGTATTTCGGTCGCAGTTGTTTTATGCTGGAGGGGAACACCTGGGGATGTGAACTCAGGGGCGGAAAGGAATGGCCTGCGGATGGATGGCATCTTCCACGAACTATCCCGGAAGACCGACCCGGCCAAGTTGCTTGGTTATCTCAACTTTTCCGATGGTCGCCCGGACCCGAAATTCCAAAAAGGGATCGCGGATGCGGTCGCCTTTATCATGGCGGAGGGCGAACCCACCCCGTGGGTCGCGCTTTATCGCTGGCTCGCGCAGACGCTCGGCGAACTCGAATCCTCGGGCTCGCCAGCATTTCGGGACGCCACGCAGGCCCGCGGAGTCGTCGAGGCTGCGCTCGGGAAACTCCCCGCTGCGTATCGCGCACACCACACCGATCTGCTGGCACACCAGCCCGACACGGAACTGTTCGTGGCGTATGCAGTGACGCGGGGTTGCGAGGCGGTCCTCAAGCAAGGGGCTCCGTGGGGCGAAACCGATCGGCTCGTCGCGGGTGCGATTCATCTCCTCAATGACTACGTCGGTTACCGGCCGATTGCCTTGCTCGAAACACGCCCGAACACGGAATACTACCCGCACGAGAAGGTTCGGCCGGTTCCGATCTACCTGAAGGGTGCGGGGGTAGCGCCCGGCCGGTACGCCGACATCGTTCGCACCGCGATCGAACTGCTCGCAAAGACTGACCCGATCTTGCTGGATGAGGCCAGCTTCACCCCGGATCACCTGGACGAGCTTTCTTACGACCCGCGAGCACACGATCACTTCCACCCCGTGAACAAGCGACCGAACGTTCTGTTCGGCGAATGGGATCCGCACACCATCGACGGCCGCGGATACTATCGTCGCTTCGTGCTTCGTCAGATGACGCTCGACACGCTCCTGACATGGGTGAAGCCCCAGGGCGAACCGGCGAACACAACCCCAGGCTACTCCGACCCCACCGAGCGGTTGTTCGAGGCCGCGGCCGTGCTAGCGGGCACCATCCTGATGGGTGCGGGGGTCAGCGGGTCGGGGCCGAGCTTCCACGATTCCACGGTCACACTCTCCAAACTGGTGCCGCGGATCGCCCGCTATCGTGATGGGTTCTACCAGCGGCTTCTGAAGTCGCTGCCCGGAGCGCACGGCGAACGGCTCCGCGCTGAGGCCGAGAAGCGCCAGCAACCCTTCGCCGGGGTTCGCCAATATCTGAATCAGGCGATCGCGACCCAGCGAGCATCGCACTTGCAGGATCGCCGGCTGGCGCAACTTTACGCCGCGATGGGTTACCCCGCAGCCGCCCGAACCCGCTCCGCGAAAATCTCTGCGCCCGCCGTGCGTTTCGGGACCGAGGTCCGCATCCGCCAGACGGAAGCAGGCTTTGCCGCCGACCGCAACCAACCCGCCGTAGCCGTCACGCTGCTCCGCGAAGTCGAAGACCTGCTCCGACGCGGGATCGACTGCGGGGCACTGATCGACCCATGGAACATCCTCGGCTACCAGGGGTTGTTCCCGATCTTCCCCGGTCGTGAGGACACGGTCCGCGATCCGCGTGCCGAGGAACTGATCCATCAAGTCGGCCGGCAGTTCGATCTGTACGCGAAGGCCACCGCTGCTGCCGCAGTTGCCGGCGACGCGGCGACCCGCGAAACGCTCGCCACCAACATGCGCGAGTTCGCCGGGTGGTGGGACAAGTTCGCGACTTCAACTGTCAGTGACATGCCGCGTGTGGTCGGGGCGGAACGAACGGACGCGGCCGGGCATGTCGCTTCGGCACTGACCGCGTGGGCGAAGCGAACCCCGGCTTCCAATGACGTGGCATTCTGGCGTGATCACCGCGAGGGATTTACGAGCCCAGCCGCGTTCGCACAGGTCATCGAACCGCTGATCGTTCGCCAAGAATACCGGGCCGCGACCGCACTACTCATGACGTGGCTTTCGGAAGGTGAGACGGTTCCGCTCGAAGACCCTTCCGCATCCTTCGAGTCGCTGTGCGAGCGGTGGGTGCGGTCCGTAGCATCCGCTGAAGTGGTGCCTGCTCCCGCACGGGCCGCGCTGATCCGCCGCTTCTTCGAGTTGCTAGAAGCGAACGCCAACGAGGACTGGCTCGATCCCTCTGCCTGGCTCGAAACGGCTGATGGCGACGACGACGCGGAGAATGAGAGCGAGTCGGAGTACGAATCGGCCTACGAGGGGATGACTTACAAGGATTCCACCGACGATGGCGAGGAGAGTTCGGTCGCGGGCAGTGGCGAGCCCAAGGGGGCAGGGCACGAATTCCCTCTGGAAGCCGAGGCCGAATCGCTAGAAGAACGGCTCCGGTTCCTGCACGCGGTCGCGAAACTGTGGCGGCTTGCCGCACGGCCGGATCTGTGGCCGCGAACCGAAACATCCGGCCAAGATGCCGTCGCTGCGTGGCTGGCCACGGCTCACCGCACACACGCGGCGCTGGTCGGCTTCCTCGACCGTGTGACTTCGATCGAAGTGCCCGATCCCACAAGTGGTCATGAGGGGATGATCGAGTTCGACCGTCGCAGGGCGCTGCGTGGCCACATACTCGAACTGGGCGTGTCGGCGTGTGTGGAAACCTTGCGGGCGGCCCGTGCCCTGGCTGCCGTACTCGCCAGCGGACCGGAGTTGCCGGCGGTTCCCGGAAAGACACCGGCAGACAGCACCCCGGCATGGGAGCCGTTATTGGTACGGATTGAACGCGCCATCGGGCGTGGGGATGCATCTGGCGTGCGGGCCGTGTTGCCCGCGTTCGTCGGCTTGTTCCGCACGGAACCTTTGCTGTACTGCCCACCTTCCGACGGCGGCAAACCGCACGAAGTGCTACGAGCCCAGACCGCGCTGCACGTTCTCGAAGACATGCTGACGCGGTTGCCACGACTCGGTTTGCTCCGCGAGACCTTCCACCTCACGAAACTCGCCCGCCAGATGGAGTGGAACAACCCGCCCGAGGGCCGGCGGGTCAGCAGCTTCGATCAACTTTTCCGCACCGCACTCAACGGGGTTGTGGAAACGCTCCTCGCGGCCGCGGCCGACTGGGGTGAGGACGCGGGTCCGGATGGTCCGCTTTCGAGCATGTTGTTTCAACTCGCAGAGGCTTTCCAGGATTTGTGGGTCCAGCACAGCCAATCGCTCCGGCTTTCCGTCCTGGAATCAGTGAACGACGACGACGACTGGGAGCCGGTGCGCGCGTTCGTGAAGAAGTACGGCAGCGACCTGTTCACAGTGCCGTTCCTTGGGCTGTCGAACATGCGGGGCATCCTGGCACGCGGCGTCGCGGCGTGGCTCGACCACGAGGTCGAGCGTGACGACGCGGACAAGCGACCGAAACTTGTGGATGACTGGGCGAGCGGGAACCTCGAACGTAACCGCACCACTCGTGCTGCCGAGGTGGTTCTTCAGGCGCTCGTCGAGCACTACGAGGAATATCGCGACTACAACACGACGACCACGCAATCCGACTACGGCGAGAACATCTACATCCTGCTCGACTTCCTGCGGGTGAAGGTGCGGTACGACCGCTACGCCTGGCGAATGCGGCCACTTGCACTCGCTCACGAGGTGCTTTGCAAACGCGGCAACGACGCACTGGCCGAGAAGTGGCGGGAGTTCATCGCGGACAAAACCGCGGGCCTTGCCGAAGACCTCGCCGACCGGCTCGGGGCCCTCGAAACTCGCTACGGCGTGAAGCTGAGAACCATTCGCGATCGCGTCGAAGAACGCTTCTTGCTGCCGCTGGAAATCGATCAGGCGGCAGCGCGTGTGGGGCCGGCAGCCGAAGCAGCCCGCGCCGGAGAAGGTGAAGACAACCCCGCGTTCGCGCGGCTCACGTTGGCTGTCGAACCGCTGGCCGAGAACGTGAGCGGTGTCGGCCTGGACGTGCCGGCGTGGGTCCGCCGGCTCGAAGAAGCAATGCGGGCGTCGAAGACCCGCGAGATAACCGAGGACGCCGATGTGCGGCCCGCGGATGGGCTGAACTTCGAGGAACTTCGCCGACAGCTTGCCGACTGGGATAAACCCATCGAATAAGTCGTCAAGTCCTCAGGTCGAAAGTCGTAAAGTCTGAAACTCAAGCATTCGACGTTACGACTCTGGACGTCTCGACTTTATGACGGTGATGAGGAATCAATCACACGCACCGCCCGACCGCTGTCATACTGCACCCACACGCGGCGGGCATCATCCCAGGCCAACCCCGTAAAGCCAGGACTCACAGGCGTTGATGGGGTACCGGTTGGTTCTTCGCTCCACTCACTCATTCGATCCCGCATGGCCCGAGCGCGGGCTCGCATTCGCACCGAGGCGAGTTCCGCCTGACCCAGCAACCAGACCATCACGGCCACTAGAATAAGACCGAAGTGCGACGCATACAATCCAACCGCGATAAAGCCGAGTGCCACCACCGAGCCAACACTGACAGCGATTTCCGTGGCTCGTACGCGGTTAAGTTGTGTCGCAAGTAAGGCCCGTAGCACCCGCCCCCCATCCATCGGAAAACACGGCAACAGATTGAACGCGGCGAGGACGATGTTGGCCAACATCACGCGAGAAAAGAACAAATCGAACCCACTGATTTGCTCGGAAGGGGTCCATGTGGTCAGGAACGCTGCCCCGACGAAGCCGGAAAACAACGCTCCCGCGATGACGACATTCACCGCAGGCCCGGCGAGTGCGATGGCGATTTCACGCCCTGGGTTTTCTGGCATTCGCTCCAGTGATGCAATGCCACCGAGCGGATACAGCGTGATGTCGCGGGTGCCGATGCCGTAAGCCCGTGCCGCGAGGGCGTGGCCGAGCTCGTGCAGCGCCACGCAGGCAAAGATTGCAAACACGAGTGCGACATCAGTACCGACTGCCGCGAGCCCGTCGCCATCGGCCATTCCGCTGAACAATACGAACAACGGCAGCAGCCAGAACGTCCCGTGAACGAACAGCTCGATGCCGAATACCTTCCCGAGTTTGAGCGAACGAAACATGTTGAATACCCCTCCGGCGCGGTTGCGCACCGCACCAACATGGTATTCGATACTGGACGGGGGAGATTGGATTCTCGCTCAAAACGTGCAGCAGAGATCACAAGAAGAACAGTGCGACGAAGTTGAAGAAGATGACTATACCCAGCACATCCGAGAGGGTGGCGATGAACGGAGTCGACATGAGGGCTGGGTCCCAGCCAAGCGATTTGATCCCTAGCGGAAGCATGGCCCCGATCACGGCCCCGCAAAGACAGATCCCCATCACGGCAAGAGTGATGGCCCAGTTCAAGTTCCAGAAGAACCCTGGCGGGAGTTTCACGAGCACGCTCTCAGGCGTGAAAAAGTACGTGCGGACGATTGAGAGCAAGCCGAGGCCAGCGGCGAGGGCTGCTGCCATCAACAGTTCGCGCCGGAAGACCCGCAACCAGTCTCGGGCGCGGATTTCTTCCAGTGCAAGCGCCCGGATTACGAGCGTCGCGGCCTGCGACCCGGCGTTCCCGCCGACCGACAAGCAGAGCGGCACGAACACCATCAGGAAGGTCACCCGCTCCAGGTCGGACTCGAAGTGCGTCATCACGTTGATCGTGAACATCTGGAGCACAAACAGGAACGCGAGCCACTTCCCACGATTCCACCAGACCGTCCAGAAATTCGCGTCCAGGTAGGCTCCCTCGATCGGACCGACGCCAGCCTGTCGCTGTAAGTTCTCGGTCGCTTCACGCTGAACGAGGTCGAGCACGTCGTCGTGGGTCACGATCCCGAGCAACCCAAAATTGTCGTCCACCACGGGGGCCGCGATGAAGTCGTACCGGGCGAAGAGTTGTGCCACGGCCTGCTGTTCCTGGTCGTATCGCAGCGTAGCGATGTCCGTTTCCATCAAGTCCCGAACCAGTGCGTGCCGGGGTGCAAGGATCAGGTCGCGGAGTGTGATCACCCCCAGGAGGCGTCGCGGAGCGAGGCTCCCGTCCACACGGCGTGCGGCGTCGTCGACGACGTAGACGTAATAGATGGTTTCCTTGTCGGGTGCCTGTGCACGGAGTTGGTCGATGGCCTCAGCCGCCGTCGCCGTGGCGGGGAGCCAGGCGTAGTCGGTGGTCATGAGAGCGCCGACCGTGTTTTCCCCGTAGTTGAACAGCGTCGCGATGTCTTTTCGGTCGGCCTCGTCCACCAGTCGCATCACCGACTCGGCGACCCGACCCGGCAGCCGCTTCAGCAGGTCAACACGGTCGTCGTGCGACATCTTGGTGAGGAGTTGCCCCATCTGGGGACGCGCCTTCTCGGCCATCTCGACCTGCATTGCTGGGGGCAGGTACTCGAAGATCGACGCCTGCGTACGGATGTTCGCCTGGCTCAGAACCTCCCACAGTTGCTCAGGTGTGAAGTCTTCTTCAAGCGCCTCGGCCACGGTTGCTGGGTGCAAAGACTCGCAGAATTCCCGCAGACCCGCAGAGTTCACCTCCGCGAGCATCAGTTTAATTTCAGGTGTGAACAGCGGGTGCGGCATTGCTTCGTTGGCAGTTGGGTGTGAGTCGTTGCTCGTTGAAGACGATCAACCCTCTCCAATCAACACGTTATCAATTAGTCGCGTCGTTCCCAGGAACACCGCAACGGCGGCAACGGCGGATCGGTCAAGGCGCTGGATCGGCTGGAGTGTGTTGGCATCGAGAACGCGGGCGTAATCCACCCTCGCGCCAGGGATCGCGGTCAGCTCGGCATACAGCGCCGATTCCACACGGGCCGCGTCGATTTCACCCGCCAGCACCCTGGCCTTCGCCGCCTGAAGAGCCTTGTATATCGCAGGTGCCGTGGCTCGCTCGGCGGGCGAGAGGTAGCGGTTGCGTGAACTCATTGCCAAGCCGTCGGCCTCCCGCACGGTCGGCTCGACTCGCACTTCCACAGGCACGTTCAGGTCGCGAACCATCTGCCGCACGATCCGCGCTTGTTGCCAGTCCTTCGCCCCAAAATGGGCCACGTCGGGGAGCACGATGTTGAACAGTTTGAGGACCACGGTGCAGACCCCACGGAAGTGGCCCGGTCGCGTGGGGCCATCGAGTTCCGCGTCGAGTTCCTTCACCTCGACGAAGGTCACCGACTGTTCCGGGTACATCTCCGATGCCGGGGGCGCGAAGATCAGGTGTGCGCCCGCGTCGCTGCACAACGATTGATCGGCATCCAGGGTGCGTGGGTATTTGGCGAAGTCTTCTTTTGGTCCGAATTGCGTTGGGTTCACGAAGACCGAAACGACCACGAAAGTGGAAGTGGCCGCTGCCGCACGCACCAGGGAGGCGTGCCCGGAATGCAGTGCCCCCATCGTGGGGACGAATCCGACGGTCTTGCCAGCCTCTCGCGCGGCAGCGACGGCGGCGCGGACCTCGGCGATGGTGGTGACAACGGGGGCGAGCATGACGACATCCTGAGGCACACAAAAACCGAGTGCTGGCGGAGTCAGTTCCGATTCTGACCACGCCAGCACAGACGACCACTCGCGTTCAGCTTATCGGCTCTCCACCATTGTTTGGCAATGATGTGGTTTGGTGGGGCAGGCCTGCCCAGGCTGAACATGGCAGGCAAGAATGCCTGCCCCACCTAAATCAACAATCCACAAGAATGGCGGAGAACCAGTTTATCGAGCGGGGTCGAACTTCACGTCGGGTTTGCCGTCCTTGTCGAAGACGATCTTGCCTCGCATCGTCGGCTCTGGAGCTGGGCCGGGTTTGGCAGCGATCTTCACCTCGTCTCCGACCTTCTTGTTGGCGGGCACAAAACCGATCACGAGGGCGATGGTGATATCTTTCCCGTCGCCGCGAAGCGGGTAGGCGGTGATCTCCTCGACGGCCAGGAACGGAACCCGCTCCTTCAGTTGAGGGGCGATGGTGGCGAGATCCGGGAGGTTGTCGCCGGGCAACCGCTTCATCAGTTCGCGGTCCAGAACGCCACTCACCAGTTGCAGCAAGGCGTTCAGTTGCAGGACGCGGTTGATGTCCAGCGCTGGGAAGCCGACCAGCGGAGCGTTGGGGTCGATCCACAGCTTGCTGGAGCCGTCCTTGAGTTCGAGCTTCCCCGCGTCGTTCCAGACCAAATCCTTCGTCACCCGGAGCTTGAAGGTGGCATCGCGTGCGTTCCCCGGTGCTTTGCCTTCGCTGTGGAACCCGGCCCCCACGTCGCACGTGAAGGTGTTGCCTATGATTGTCATTTCCAGGGAACGCACCTCGATCCAGTACGTCATGTCGGCCGTTTCGTTGATGCGATCGACCACACCCACGACGAGGGGGCGTTCCGCTAGCCGGTCGAGAATCGGGCGAGCGCCCGGTGGTCGCGGTATCAGCAACCGTGGCCGCTCGGGAATCTCGCGCACCTCGGGCAGGGGTGGAGGCAGCGGCCTGAGCGCTTCGGGTGCAGCGGGGATCTTCGCGTCGGCTTGCTTGATCTCGGGCGGTGGCGCGAGGGCGGGTTCGTTGGTCTTCACCACAATCGGCAACATGGGATCGACCTTGGGGTCGGCCTTTGGGTCGAGCTTCTGAACCATCGTCCGGAGCATCTGCTTCCGGAGTTCCGCCACGGGGACAGTGAGTTCGAGCGAGATGCGGTTCACGACGACGGGTGCCGCGGGTGCGGGAGCCTTCGCAGGTGCGGGAGCCTTCGCCGGTGCAGGTGCCTTCCCGGGTGGGGGAAGCAAGGGCAGTTCGGCAGGGGGCGCAGCAAGGGCAACGCATGAGCCAAGAACGCTCGTGACGATCGCAAGTTTGAACGCGGCGGGCAGAACGCGATTCCGCAACATCCCGGGCCTCCTGTGGTGTCGGCGGAGATTCCCCAAACGATCAGATTATACTCCCAAACGCAGGAGTTGACTCAACTTGTCTTTGCCGGTGCAATTTCGGGTAACCCCGTCACGGATTTCAGCGTTCGCAGCATCAACTCGCTGACCCCGAGGTCTGCCCACTTCTCGACAAGATCAAGGATCAGCGCGAAACGGTACTCCTCGCCGACCGCGAGCAGGAAGCCATTCGCTTTCTCGGCGGGTGTGCCGACCAACTCGCCTGCCGCGATCGCGTTTCGGGTCCGCGAGATGAGGAACCACATCGCGGTTTCGTTCTTCGGCAAGCGGGTCGGGTCGTCGAAGTATTCGGGGACCGGTCGCAAGTCGCCAAGCCCTTCCTCGCACAACGCGCAGAACAGCCCAGCATCGTGCGGCGTCACGCGGCCGAACGCGAGCGCCCGCCGTTCCTCGTTCGTGAGTCGGCCGCCACCTTCGGCCAGGTCGAGGTCGCGGGAGAGGAGTGCCCACGATCGCGGCGTGGAGAACGGCACCGGGTCAGGGGGAACGGGTCGCTGCAGTGCGGTGGGAACGAATCGCACGAAGCCGCGAATCTCGGAGCGGATGCCGGTTCGCTCGGCCCAGGCAAACCACTCGGCCGCATCAACGCGAATCGGAACCACGAATACGCGATTCACGAGTGCGCTCGACAGCGTTCGCACGAGGGCGCGGTCTTCGCTGCGGTTGCCGGCCGCGACGACCCAGGTTCCGCGAGGCAGGCGATATTCCCCGACGCGGCGTTCGAGCAAGAGCGAGTAGAACGCCTTCTGAACCTCGGGCGGCGCGGCAGGGAGTTCATCGAGGAACAGGCAGAATGGCTTGTCGTCTTCGGGGAGGAGCAATCGTGGCGGGCAGAACACGGCGCGATCGTTGGTGATCTTCGGAACGCCGGAAACGTCTTCGGGGGCGATCTGCGTTCCGAGCAGTGAGCGGACTTCTAACCCAGCTTCACGCGCGGCCTGTTCGATGGCCGCGGACTTTCCAACGCCTGGGGGCGACAGCAGCAGCAGGCTTTCGGAGTCCGCGAGGCACCGGACCAGTTCCTTCGCCTGGGAGAGCGTGACTGCCAGTGTTGGGTGCGCCTTCGAATGCATTTACGGAGTCGGGTCGTGTTGCGCATCAGGTACGATTTCTTCTCCCACGTGCGAGTGGGCTCGCAGCGTCATCGCGATTTGTGGAAACAGCAAGAGCGAGATCATCCCGGCACCAACAAGTGCTGCGGCGATGCCGGGTTCGATCTGCTTTGTTTCGACACCGACCTGCGTGATGGCGACTACAACTGGCAGCGCGCTCGCGGAATAGAACGCCAGGGCGAGTCGATCGCGGCCTCCCAGTTCCCGTCGATAGAGGAGCACGGGCAGACCGCGAACCAGCAGGAAAAGCCCCAGAAACAGCGGCACGCAGAGGAGGCTCTTCGTGCTGCCGATCAGTGCGTTCAGGTCAAACTTGACACCCGTGACCACGAAGAAGATGGGGATCAAGAAACCGAAACCGAGGCCGTCGAGTTTGTGGTGAAACGGCTCGGATTCCTCGCCACGTGCGACCATGCCGATGATCAACCCCGCAGCGAAGGCACCGATCAACAGTTCCAGCCCAAGCTCCGCCGCGACGACCACGAGAGCTGCCATCAGCAACACCGCGACACGCACGGGAAGTTGGCTGGACCTGTACATGTGGCGCTTCAACATCGCGACAAACCTCGGCGGCTGAACACGGAGCGTCGCTGCCGCTGCGAGTACCGCCACAACTGCGAATGCCACCACGATGAGCGCGTTATTTTCGACACTTTGTTCAACAGACAAGGGAAGCAGGGACAAGAGTAGCAACGGCCCGAATTCGCCCACGGCACCCGCCGCGAGCGTCAGCACACCGAACTTCCTGGGCAGTTCACCGGTATCGCGGAGGATTGGTAATAATGCACCAATCGCGGTGGTCGTCAGGGCCACGGCGATCAGAAACGGCGGCCCGATGAGTCCGACTACGTTCAGGAGAAGTGCCCCACCGATGCCCAGGGCCAACGACAGAACCCAGCCACCAGTCGCCAACTGAATCGGCCTGCCACGAAGGCGGCTGAAGTCGATCTCGATCCCGGCCATGAGGAACAGGAAACACAGACCCACCGTCCACAGCGCATCGACTACCGCCTCCACCCGAACCAAGTTGAGAACCTGTGGACCAACCACAATGCCGAGAACGATCTCCAGAACCACACTCGGCAGCCGGAAGCGGAATGGCAATTCACTGATGAGCGGCGCCAGAACCGCGATCAGTGCGATTACCAGAATCGGATGTTGGTGCCCGTCCATCAATTGACTCCAATCCATGCTGCTGCAAACCGGCGTGCGTCGTCATCACTCACGCGGCCGACCGCCAGCGCCAGCACGAGTTCCTTCGTAAGGCTTCCACGCGCTCCGACGAGATCCAACGCGCGCGACAGCGATGCCCACGCACGCGGCGTCGAGAACGGCACGGCCTTGTCCGGCACCGGTCGCAGCAACGCATCCGGGTTCTGATCAACGAATTCGAGAATGTCGTCGCGAACGCCGCTCTTTCGTGCCCACCCCAACCATTCGGTCACGTCGATTCGGACGTTCAGTATCAGCACGCGGTTTACGAGTGCGCTCGATATGGTTCGCACAAGGGCCTTGTCCTCGGCGCGATTACCGGCCGCGACAACCCACGTTCCCTCGGGGAGTGCGTACTCTCCAATTCGGCGTTCGAGGAGCAGTGAGTAGAACGCTTTCTGAACATCTGGCGCGCACGCGGGGAGTTCGTCGAGGAACAGGCAGAACTTCTGGGGGTTCTCGGGGAGCAGCACGCGCGGCGGGCAGAACACCGACCGCTCTCCGATGATGCGTGGCACGCCGGACACGTCTTCCGGCGCGATCTGCGTGCCGAGGAGCGATTTGCATTCGAGCCCCGCATCGGCGGCTGCTTGCCGGACGACATCCGACTTACCGACGCCCGGCGGCGACAGCAACAGCACGCTTTGTTCGTGCGATAGGCACCGGATGAGTTCCTTCGCCTGACTCAACGTCACGGTTTCAGTAAGCGGATTGCTCATCAGGGTACATCAGAACTGTAGTTGAAAAGTCGCGACTGGGTTTGATTCATCTAACCACGTTCCATTACGACGAGATGAAAAACTCCCTTGAGGGGCTTCGATTCTTTTCCATCAAGTCTGACACTGACTGTGATTTTATGTCGACCGGTGGGCATGGTTTGTTTGGATGAGGGTCCCGTATTGTAAATGTTGGCAATATTCACAAGTATCACTTCATCGCGTTTCTCGATCACGATCTCCTCTTTGGTGTTTACCTTTGCTGTATCAATCTGGAAAGCACGACGTGGTAGCGTTTCAGACTCAAGACTAACGTACAGTGCCACTGCTTCTGGGTTTGGCTTATCGGTCGAAATGGGAGCGAGAGCCAGCCTGAGGCTAACTGAAGTCGAGGGACGTAGAACTGTTCCATCGAACTCACAAGCAAATCGATATTGTGCTGAAAGCTCGCCTGAGACCCCCCGCTGACTGATCGAATCGAACACCTGTCTCCCCGAAGCTAAGGTGGGTTCGGCTATGAATTCCTGTGTTACCATCACAACCGTCGGGGGCGTTGGTCGGTTGCACCCTGCTAGTGCCAGATAGCCAACCAAACTAGCAAGCACGTAGAGGCGATCCATGGCAACTCCATGAGATTGTACGGCTAGACCTTCCACGAATACGGGCAGTGCAACGGTCGGTCGAACACGGCCTTCTTATCGAGGTCGGTGGATTCGGGGAGCGGGTCGGCTTTCTCGCGGATGCGGTGGATCAGCAGTTCCCGCACGGTGACCGGGTCCATTGGGAACGCTGCGGTGAGTGCGGCCTTCAGCAACTCGAAGGTGAGTTGGTGGGGGTCCACGGGGTAGCCAGCGGGGGGCACATCGGCTGTTCCTTTGCGTGCGTTGAACACGAGCACGAACGCCCAGGGCAGGGCGGGCCACGGGCCTGCGGCCACGCCCGCGGGTGGGATGAGCCACTGCCCGAGTTTGT
This sequence comes from Planctomycetaceae bacterium, assembly GCA_013823135.1. GTDB lineage: Bacteria > Planctomycetota > Planctomycetia > Gemmatales > Gemmataceae > Gemmata. The sequence goes on along the minus strand of PNLP01000004.1, from coordinate 46,287 downwards.
CGAAGTAGCGGTCGTACAGTGCCGGCAACAAGGCAAGGAATGGGCGGCGTGCGGCGAGCAGATCGGCGAGGGCTTGTACCTCCGGAGCCTTCTTCAACTGATCGAGTCGACCGACGCGGCCGGGGGTGTCGGCCCGGAGCAGTTTGCCAATGGCGTCGGCTACGGGGCCGGCGTTGCCGCCGTGCTCGGCCCACTCGAAGATCGGTTCCAGGTCGAACCAGAACCAGAGTTCGCCCAGCGCACGGGCACGGCTGTTGAGCAAGCCGACAAGCGCGGTTTCGAGTTGCGAGGGTTTGGCGGCGGCGATCGCTTTCGCGGCGGCACGCCACGTGGGTGACGACTTCAACCGCTGGCCGAGTTCTTGCAATGCCGGGAATGCTTCACGGGCTGCGAGGTGTGTGCCGAGGTGCGTCGCGGCGGGGGCGATGTTGTGGCCCGCGGGCTTCTTCTTCTTGCCACCCTTCTTCCCCGCGCCCGAGTTTCGCCCCGTGAGTTCGTCTTCCAGTTCTTCAGCTTCGCGGGCCTTGGGGTCGAACCGTGGGTCGGGCTCTTCCGGGAATTCGATCGAGCCGCCGAGGTGGTCGGTCTCGACAACCTCGACCAATCCGGGAAGGTCGGCCTCGCGGACGAAGCCGTGCTTGACGAGGTACTGGGCTTCCTCTCGCGTCAGAGCGCCGCGGGTCCAGAAGTGCTGAACGAGTTGCTCAACCACGCGCATGTGGCACACCCCGAGGATTCCGGGGTAACGCACCCCAGGCTATTATCGGGGACGCCGTTGGGGGCACAAGGGTTCACTCCAATCAGTGGCGTAACAGGAACTCGTTGAGGTTCATGAGGGCGTGCTGCACGTCCTGCAACCCGGCGGTGCGGTCCTTGGCGTCGGCGAGGTGCTTGGCGACCAGTTCCTTCTCGTGGGCCGTCGGGCGTCGGCTGAGCGTGGCCAGGTAGATTTGCTCCACCACGAAGGCGTCGTCCTTCCCGGCCTTCATCCACACCGCGACGCGGCCGTTGGCAGACTTCACCTTCTTCAGCACGCCGGCGTTGTTCAGCAAGTGCAGCACCTGGGGCAACGCGGGGTCGTCCTCGCGGGCGCACTCGCAGATCACGTCGCGGACAGGCTTCGAGAACGCCATCAGGAAGGGGTGGTTGATGCCGCCCTCGGGGAGGCCGATGGCCCGCGTGTCGGCCGGGAATCCCTTGAACTTCTCGGGCACTCCCGTCGCGCTGGAAACCGCGTCGAGGATTTGCTCGGCGGTGAGCATCCGGACCTGTGCCGCGACAAAGTAGCGGTCCGCGTTCGCGGCGTGCGGCGACTGCGTCGGTGCTTCCGCAGTCAGTTGATACGTCCGCGAGTTGAGGATAACCCGCATCAGCGGCTTGAGACGATACCCGTTCTTCACGAACTCCTTCGCGAGTGCGTCGAGCAGTTCCGGGGAACTCGGCGGGTTCGTGTCGCGGAAGTCGTCCACCGGATCGACGATCCCCTTACCGAGCAGGTGGAACCAAACGCGGTTCACAACCGACGGCGCGAAATACTTGTTGCTTGGGTCGGTGAGCCAGTCGGCAAGTTTCTCGCGGCGGTCGTCGTCTGGCCCGAGCACGACGGCGCTGCCGAACGCGACCGGCGGTTGCGGCCTGCGAGTCAACGGGTTGTTGATCTCGCGGCCCGACTGGAGGAACACAATCTCGTCGTCGAGGCCGAACTGCGTCCCCTTGAATTGCACGCGGGCGAAGAACGCGGCGAGGCCGTAGTAGTCGGTTTGCGTGATGTTCTCGAACGGGTGGTTGTGGCACTTCGCACACTGCACGCGAATCCCCAGGAACAACTGGGCGGCGGCCTCGGCAGCGTCTTCCGGCGTGCGGGTGACACGGTAGAAGTTCGCGGCCGGCTTGTTCAGCGTGTTCCCGGTGCCGGTGAGCAGCTCGCGGGCGAACTGCGTCATCGGCTTGTCGTCGGCGATGGTCCGCACGAGGTACCGGTGGAAGCTGTGGACGCCGCGTTCGCTGATCGTGACCGGGCTCCCACGCAACACGTCGGCCCACTTCAGCGCCCAGAACAGGGCGTACTCCTCGCGTTCGAGCAGTATGTCGATCAACTTCGCTCGCTTATCGACTTCCTTGGAATCGAGGAATGCCCGTGCCGCTTCAGGGCTCGGGAGTGAACCGGTCACGTCGAGGTACACCCGGCGCAGGAACACCTCGTCGGAGCAGACACCAGCCGGGGAGAGTTGGAGTTCCTTCTGCTTCGCGAACAGCAGTTCGTCGACAAAGTTCGCGGGTTTGGGGCCGCGGAAGCTGTACGCGGGGTCGGGCTTCACCCACGTGAGGCGAACGCTGGTGATCCCCGTGAGGTAGCGTGCGAGGATCGCGACTTCGCCGGTTTTCGCGAACGTGACGTGGCCCGTTTTCGTGACCGGAGCCGCGAGTGGGTCGTTCGACGAGAACACGGTCATGTCCGTGACGTCGAACTCCGAGCCGTCCTCGAAGTGAGCTTTCACGCGGAGTTGCACGCTCGGCTGATCGACCGGCAATCGCTTCGATCCGGGGGTGACTTCGAGCCGCACGAGTGCCGGCGGTTGATCGTCGTGGCACCCTTCCGCGATCCAGCGTGCGATGGTGCGGTAAACCGGGTCGCCGCGACCGAACAGCGCGCCACCGAGGTGCGACACGCGACCGCTTCCCTTCATGAGGAGCAGGCTGTCGTCGGGTGAGTTGCGGTTCACGCGGCGGCTTCCGATGTCACGCACAAGTGTCGCGTAGTCGAGGTCGGGGTCACCCCCGCGCAGCGACATCCGGAAGCCGTTCTTTCCCTGCGGCGAACCGTGGCACGCCCCGGAGTTGCACCCCGCACGCGACAACGCGGCGATTACGTCCGTGCGGAACGACACGGCAGGCTCCGCGGCGCTGGCGGGGCTCGCGAACAACACGACAAAGACGAACGCACGGACCATAACGTGTCCCCGTTAAGCGGCCGCCCCAACGGGGCGGCGGCTAAACTACTTTTTCTTCGGCACTTCAACCTTCTTGATCTCGATCTCGACCGGCGACGCACGCAACTCTTCCTCGAAGCCGCTCACCTCGGCGCTCGCGTTGATGTTGAGGTTCTGCTTGCGGGGCTGGGCGTCCGTTCCGGCCTTCGCCATGAATTCCACGGTGGTCTGGCCCTTCGCGATGGTCAGCGTTTCGGGGAATTCCATCCCCTGCATAGGGGACAGGTGGAGCGTGATCGGGGCATCGAAGTTCTTCAGGCGGCTCACCGTGAGCTTGACCTTCGCGGACTCGCCGGGCAACAGCGACAGCTTGACCGCCGACTCCGGTGGGAAGCGGTACGCACTCACGAGGTCGAGCTCGAAGGTGCGGGTGAGTGTGACCTTGCGACCCTGGTGAACCCCGGTCGCGGTCACGTCGATGCGGGCCTTCGCGATGTTCGAGAGAATCTTCGAGACGCCGACTCCCGCGATGCTCGGCTGCTTCGCGGTGGCGTCCGGGAACTCTGCATACACGCGGGTGCGGCCCTCGGTCTTGTCCCCGAGTTGGCCGCCGATCGCACGGAATGAGATGGGGCCGTCGAACTCCGCGATGCGGGTCGTCACGACGGGAATCGGTGCGGTCTGGTAGCGGGGCAGGGTGATCGTCTCTTCCGGCAGCGAGAACGTGAACGGGCTGGGCGGTGTGATCTGCACCGCGAACCGATCGGTCAGTGACGGGGGCAGGCGGGTTTGATCTTCACGCAGGGCGATCGGGATGAGATCGACGTTGTGGTACTTCTTGTCGATCAGCGGGCGGATGCGAACCGCGACCTTTTCGCGTTCGGTGACCGCGTGCAGCGAGTAAAAACTGCCGCCGGGCATACGCTGAACCTGCGGGGCACGGTCGTACTCGGCCACGATCTGAATCGTGTGAGTCCCCAGCGGAGTGTTGCTGGCCGCTTCGAGCTTGCACACCACGCTGTTCGCGGTTGCGGGGATCTCGGTTGGGGTGAGCTTCAGGCCCGTTGGGTTCCCCGCAAGTGCGAGCTTGATCGGGCCGTTGGTTCCTGTGCGGGTGACCAGAATCGGCACTGTTTGGTGGTCCCCTTGCGGAATCGTTAACCCCTCGACTTCGGCCGTGAGCGTGGGCGGGGACGAGTCGCTTCGCACGCGAATGCAGTAGGCGTGCGAGTCGCTACCATCGCGAAGCACATCGCGAACGATGATGCCGTATTCGCCCTGAACGGGAGCCGTGAAGTCGAGCGTGGCCTCGGCTCCGTTGGGGCCGTCGGCCGCACGGCGTTGCTCCTTCCCGAAGCGATCCGTGACCATGATTTCCAGGTCGGCGGGCGAGTTGATCGCGTTCGATTCGGCACGCAACACGATCCGCTGGCCCTTCTCAAGTTTGATGGCGAACGCCTGACGTTGGCCGGGCTTTCGCAGCACGCCGCAGAGCGATCCAGGAACCTGGGCGGGGGTCGCTTGCAACCGCCCGACGGTCAGCGTGCGGTCGAGCGGTTGGAACACGTTCGCCTTCATCGGCGTCATCAGGATTGCGAGTTGTGCTGCGGGCGAAGTCGCGAGTAACAACGCACTGTCACGCGGTTCGTCGAACTCCCGAGCAACGGTGATCGCCCCTTCCGATGTCGTGACGGGGAACCACGCGGAACCGTGATCGCCCGGGCGTTTCGTGTTCGCGAACACAAGCGTGCCACGGGGTGAAGCAGAAGAATCCCCGTGGTCTTGTAGCACCAAGGGGTTAAACCCCGTGGCTCGCACGGCGACTCGCTCCGTGGGGAACTTTCCGACCCGCAGGATGTAGTGGTTGTGCTCCGAAGCGCGGAGCCGTGCGTCCCGCACTTCGAGGGTGTACGTGCCGGCCTTTTCGAAGACGTGCGAGAAGCGGAAGTCGAAGTACAGCCCGGGGTCGTTGTCTTTTTCCGCGACGAATCGGCCGTCTGCGTCGCGGATGGTGAGGAGCGGGTCGGCGTCCTTCCCGAGACGGTTTGCGATCGCCTCCATGCACACACGTTCGCCGGCCGCAACGGTGATGGTGTAGCGGTCGAGCGTCCCCTCTTTGAACGTCCCCCACACGCACGCGGGCAGGCTGAGCGGCACCGCTGTCTCACGGGCGATGTTCCCCGTCACGGGCAGGTCTTCAAGGTGGAACAACGCGGCGTTGGTCAATCCGTCGCGAGTCGCAATTCGCAATCCGGCTACTCCCACCGGAGCGTTCGCGGCCACGCTCAGATCGAACACGAGCTTACCGGGCTCGCTGCTCACGGGCTTGGCTGTGAGTGTGCCCTTGGGTAGCGCGGTCCACACATCCAACCCCGGTCCGAAATCGTGCCCCACCAACGTGACTCGCGTCGTCTTTCCCACTGCGACAACGGGCGGGTGAATGGATTCCACAAACCCTTGGGCGGAAGCCACACCCGGCAACGCAACCACGGCGAAATAGGTGAGGATGTGTCGCATGGCGGGATGTTCCATCGTTTAGCCGCGACCCGGAGGGGGAGCGATCGAAGCGAAACGGTAAAAATCTGCGGCAAGAAGTACTGGCAGGTAGGCCGATCGTTATGGTACACTCTGGAAGATTGGATTGCACGCCAGTTTTTCCCGCCAGAACACTCCTCGGTGTAGCGGTCGCCCCAGCGGGGCGACAAAACACTGCCGCCCTGCTGGGGCCACTGCTAACTTCAAACCGCCCGCCGGAGTCTCGCCATGTTCAATTTGTGGGGTTCTTCGCCACTCGATCGTCGCGAATTGATCCGTGTCGGCGGCCTTGCTCTCGGTGGCGGTCTGTCTCTGCCGAAGTTGATCGCAAGCTCAGGCACAAGCGGTCCGAAGTCCAAGGGATTCGGCAAGGCGAAGCGCTGCATCATCCTGAACCTGTCTGGCGGCCCAGCCCAGCTCGACACATTCGACCCCAAGCCGGACGCCCCGGACGACATCCGCGGTCCGTTCACCACGATCCAAACCAAACTCCCCGGCGTGCGTTTCACGGAACTCGTGCCGCACTGTGCCTCCTGGATGCACAAGGCCGCCCTCGTTCGTACCATGTGGCACGAACACAACGACCACGGCCGCGGCTCCTACTGGATGTTTACCGGTGTGCCGTACTCTTCAGGCGTCCCCGAAGTGAACAGCATGAACCGCCAGGACATGCCGCACATCGGCGCGGTGATGGCAAAGCTCGCCCCAGGAAAAGGGCCGCTCCCCGCGTGGGCACTCGTGCCGCACCGCATGGACGTGGCCGGTGGTCGCCGCGCCGGGCAGTTCGCCGGGTCGCTCGGGCCGAAGTACGACCCGTTGCTTCCAGGAGGCAATCCGAACGACGACGACTTCAAACTCGATCACCTTCCGCTGGTTGCCAACGAACGCCCCGACGCCCTGAAGCGCCGCCTTTCGCTCGTCGATCAACTCAACGCCGAGACGAAGTCGCTGAACGACCTCGCGATGAGCAGCACGATCCGAGACAGCCAGGCGAAGGCCGTGGAAGTGATCTCGTCCGACGTGGTGCGGAAGGCGGTCGATCTGAGTGCGGCCGACTCCAAGGAACGCGAACGCTACGGCCGCAACCTGTTCGGCCAGTCGGTCATGCTCGGCGGCCGATTGCTCGACGCGGGCGTGCGGCTCGTGCAGTGCAACTGGCAGCGATCGCAGGGGGTCGATGGCTTCGCGTGGGACACCCACTGGAACAACTTCAACGCCCACAAGGATTACCTTGTGCCGCCGTTCGACAAGGCGTACCACGCCCTGATGACCGACCTCGAAGCCAGCGGAAAGCTGGACGAAACGCTCGTGGTGGTCGCTTCGGAATTCGGTCGCTCGCCGAAGATCACCAAGAGCAACGCCGGCCGCGAGCACTGGCCGGACTGCTTCAGCGTGATGCTGGCCGGCGGCGGCATCAAGGGCGGCCAGGTGTACGGCCAGTCGGACAAGATCGCGGGCCGACCTGCGAGCAACCCCGTGACCCCGGCCGACTTCGTGGCGACGATTTACCACTGCCTCGGGATCGACCCACACTCCGAAGCACACGACCAGGGCGACCGCCCGTTCACCCTCTCGAAGGGGAATCCGATCGAGTCGATCCTGATCTGAGGTTGGCCTCGCGTTAATCAGAGCCGCGACCGCCGTGGTCGCGGCTCTGTCGTTAGGCGTGGGGAAGTCGAAATCTGGTCATGTCTGGCGTGAAACCGTTCTGATATAGTTTCTTACGAACGAATGATTGGTTCCGGGTCTGGAATGATTGGTTCCGGGTCTGGAATGGTTGGTTCCGGGTGTGGGGTGGGTAAGTGGCCCGGAACCAAACGTGAGCCCAACACTGAACTCAGGCAGCACGAAAGCTTGTTGCGGGTTGTCCTTTCCTTCCGGTATCCTAAATTTCTTGCTGCTCCAACTCGGTTCTTTGCGACCGAGCCATTCCGATTCCGTTCCGCACAATATCATCGCTCCCGTAGAGACCGACTTGCTGCAAGGTGACGACAGATGGACATCCCGAAGAGCACCTCGAAGCCCGCGTGGCCGACAAACACCGCAACGATCATCGCCAACCTGAAAGGCCACACCGGCCGCACGACGGCGCTGGCGTTCTCCTCGGACCGGTGCCTGCTGGCCTCAAGCGCCCAGGACGGAACGGGCCGCATCTGGGACGTGGCCAGCCGCAAACCCGGCGAGCGTGGCGTCATCCGGAAAGAGTGCGAGAGCTTCGCCTCGCTCGTTTTCTCGCCCAACAACCGCCTTCTAGCCCTCGGTTCCGGGTCGCTCAACGGCCTCGGCTGGGTTGTTGACGTCTCCGACAAGACGCCCCAGGATGTCGCCACACTTCGGGGCGGGAAGGGCGCGATCACAGCGCTGACGTTCTCGCCCGACAACAAATTGGTAGCCGGCGGTGGCGAGGATCAGACGCTTCGCGTCTGGGAACCCGTTCCGGGGGGCACCGGCACGCCACGCACGATGCTGAAGGGCCACACGGGCACCATCAAGTCGCTGGCGTTCTCCCCGAACAGTCTGGAAATCGCCACCGCATCGCAGGATAACACGGTCCGGCTGTGGACGCTGAGCCGCATTCGCTCGACCGAGCGCGCCGTGCTGCAACACGAGAGCGAGGTTCACACGGTTGTGTACGATCCCAAGGGGACGACACTGGTGACGGGGAGCGTGGACAAGGTGATTCGCGTTTGGGATCTGACGGCGATCAAGCCAAAGGTGAAACTGGAACTGAAAGGCCACACCGGGGGGATTCGCCTCGTGTGGATCACCCCGGATGGCAAGATGCTGGTGAGCGTCAGCGACGGGCCGCGTTGCATGAACTGGGATCTCGCGACCGGCAAGGCGCTGGCCGAGTGGCAACTGCCCCAGGTGACTACGTCCGTCTTCGCGGTAACCGTGGACGGCCGTTACCTCGCCAACGGGACCAGCGAAGGCAACGTCGATGTTCACCGCACCGCCGAGAAGCGAACCTAAAGCCAGTCGATCACGGTGGTGGAATGCTGAGGTCGATCGTGCCGCCCTTCGGCAGATCGACATCCACTCGATACTCGCCGGTGGGTGGCGGAAGCGGGCTACCGTGCGGGTTCAGTTCGCCGGCATTTACACCATCACCACCTTGAATGCGAACGCGATACGCACCACCCAGCACGCCCTTACCTGGGTCAGTGCGAAACTGCCCGTTCTTCACCGTTGCAGTGCCAGCCGGGCCATCATTTCCCTTGGTTGCGTCCGGTTCAAATGAGATCACTCCAGTGGGGAGTGGTTTCCCGTCGTAGGTTACGGTGCCGGACAGTTGTTTGCGGTTGTCCGAGTCGCAACCCGCCAGTACCAAACAAGTGGTTACGATCCACGTGCGGACAGGCATATCACGGTACCTCCGCAACTTGCCCATCGGCCCGCTGGCCGAGGTTCCGGTATGCCGTCAGTCCAATCGAATCGCGAACGAACGAGACGGAACCATCGACGCGGGCGAAGTGACAGCCACCGGGGTGGAAACTGCCGAATGCACGGTTATCCCACGACAGCGACGGACCGCCCGGGTGTGCATTGATCGGTTCCTGGGTCGCAGCCAGATTGTTGAGCCGGTTCCAGTTGCTGCCGTGCTGCCGTGCCGCAGAAGCCCACGTGGCTTTGTAGATCGACACCGATGATGGCGGATCCTGGTAACGACTCTCGCCGATCAGGAAGGTGTTTGTGGTCCCGTCGCTGATGTCCGTAATGCGGATTTTCGAGTTCTGAAACAGCACACCGTTCGAGTAGATGACCCAGTAGTAGTACGGCTGCGGAAACCCCGACTGAGCCGGTGGTGAACACCAGTTTGGGTCACCAGAACCGGATCCACCGCCCATCACGCCGTAATAGTTGTTGTTCGGTACATCGGCCCTTGAATTCGGGTCGGATGGGCACTGAAACGCGGGGTTCGGCTTCTGCTGCAACGTCAGGTTTGGGCTCCGTTGCGGCCAACTCGGTTCGTCGGGAATTGAGCCGTGGAACCCCTGAGTTTTGTTGAACTCCTCGAACCGCGACGCGGCTTCCAGGTACGGCAGAATCGTCACGGTCCATGGCGGCCCCGCGAGGTTCTGGATGCTGCCGTTGGTCGTGCAAAGCGGCGTGGTGAAGGATGTCGGGTTGCCAGCGGGGAACTTACTGTTCACGTCGTGGTAGTTGTGCAATGCGAGGGCGAGTTGCTTGAGCTTGTTCTGGCACTTCGTTCGGGCCGCGGCCTCACGGACTTTCTGCACAGCGGGTAGGAGCAATCCAATCAGGATGGCGATGATAGCAATCACAACCAACAATTCGATGAGTGTAAACGCACGGCGTAAGAGGTACATGCAGATAAGCCTTGCCAGAGGAGGGCGGGAGTATGGCAATAGCGGATGAAGCCAAGTACACGGATCGGCTGAAAGCAGTTTCGCATCGCGCCGGCACGGAGTCCAGCGCGAATTGGCGTCTGGTCAACTCAGATCAGAACTCCGCGCTGCCAGGAGTGCGTGGGAACGGAATTACGTCGCGAATGTTCCCCATCCCACTCAGGAACAGTACCGTTCGCTCCAGTCCGAGCCCGAAACCCGCGTGAGGCACGGTGCCATACCGCCGCAAGTCGAGGTACCACTGGTAGCCTTCGGGATGCAGACCCTGCTCACGCATCCGGCCTTCGAGAATCTCGAGTCGTTCCTCACGCTGACTACCGCCGATGATCTCGCCAACGCCCGGCACCAGCACATCCATCGCTCGAACCGTTTTGCCGTCGTCGTTGCAACGCATGTAGAACGGTTTCAGCGTTCGCGGGTAGTCGTACAGGATCACCGGGCATTTGAAGTGCTGTTCGGCGAGGTAACGCTCGTGTTCGCTCTGCAAGTCCTTCCCCCATGCCACGGGGTATTCCCACGCCTTGCCGCTGGCCAGCAGGATGTCCACAGCCTCGGTGTAGGGCAATCGGCGGAACGGGGTCTTCATCACGCCTTCGAGTCGCGTGAGGAGATCCTTGTCGATCCGTTCCTGGAAGAACTTCATGTCCTCAGGGCAACGGGCGAGAGCATCGGCGATGATTCGCTTGATGAACGCCTCCGCCAGATCCATGTTGTCGGTCAGGTCGAAGAACGCCATCTCGGGTTCGACCATCCAGAACTCGGCAAGGTGGCGCGGTGTGTTGGAGTTCTCAGCCCGGAAGGTCGGCCCGAAGGTGTAGACCTTGCCGAGCCCACACGCGAACGTCTCGGCCTGAAGTTGCCCACTGACCGTGAGGAACGCCGGCTTACCGAAGAAGTCCTTCGTATAGTCGACCTTCCCCTCGGCCTTCGGCGGGGCGTCAGGGTCGATGGTCGTGACGCGGAACAGTTCGCCCGCACCTTCGCAATCGCTGGCGGTGATGATTGGTGTGTGAACGTAGAGGAAGCCGCGTTCCTGGAAGAAGTCGTGGATCGACTTCGAGATCTGGTTCCGCAATCGTGCGACGGCTCCGAAAGTGTTCGTGCGTGGTCGCAAGTGTGCGATCCCCCGCAGGAACTCCATCGAGTGGCCCTTCTTCTGAAGCTGATACGTTTCGGGGTCCGCGTCGCCGAGCAACTCGACGTGGGTCGCGTGGACTTCGGTGGCCTGTCCCTTCGCCGGGGATGCCTTTACCTCACCGTCAATGCTCACGCTGGCCCCGGTGTGGAGATGCTTGACCACCGCTTCGTAGTTGGGTAATTCACCGGGTGCGACAACCTGGACGTTCCCCTGACACGAACCGTCGTTCAGTTCGATGAAACTGAACCCGCCCTTGGAGTCTCGCCGGGTGCGAACCCAACCCTGAAGCCGAACGCTGCGGCCAACTGCTTCGACGCGACGTGCGTCGGAAACTGTGATCTTGTCCATGATGAACCTGGAAATGAGTGACGGAAACCTGTGGGATATGGTACATACCCGTCGCTCACGCGGGTGCATCGTATCGCAAGGGCAACCGCACACGGAAGACGGAGCCCACAGCGGGGGTGCTCTCGACTTCCAGCGTTGCATCCAGGAGTTCGCACAACCGCTTCACGATTGACAACCCCACACCTTCACCCGGGCCTTGGTGGACGGGTCGTTTGTCAACTCTCGTGGAGGTGGGTGCGGGGTCGGGAGGTGCCTTGGCGTCATCATGTCGAACGCTCGCAGTTGCTTTTTCGAGAGCCCCGACCAGCGGCGCTCCCGTACCGGAATGGAATCCTGGTCCCGTATCGCGGACGGAGAACATCCAACGTCCTTGGTCGCTGGTCCGGACGTCTTCCCACGAAACCGTCACGTCGCCGGATTGAGTGTACTTCACAGCGTTCAGTAGTAGGTTCTGAACGATGCGTCGCACTTTGGTTGGGTCACCTTCGACTTCCAACGGAGATGGACCGACTGCCGCGAGAACGAGATTGCGTTCGGCGGCCAGTGGTCGAGCCGCATCGCAAATGTCGTTAAGCAAGGCTGCAGCGTCGAAAGGTCGGATCTCGCGGATTTCGTGCCCCGCCTCTAACCTGGCCAGACCCATAAGATCCCCAAGCATTTCCTGAAGGGACGCAATGTTCCGCTGGAGTCGTTCGAGGGCGCGATCCCGGACCGGTTCGGGAACTCCGGGCATTGTCGCAACCGCGGCCACGGTCGTAACCACCCCGACGCTCCCACGAAGATCGTGAGCGGCCTCCCGCCACGCCTCGGCCCGACGGCGATCCAGATCACTTAATTCGGCCAGTGCTCGCTCCAGGTCCTGAACCTGGCCAGCGGCCTCGGTTCGGTGAAGTCGATGGTATTCCGCAGCACTCTCCGAAACGCCTCGCCAGCACAACTCCGCCCAGGCTCGTCGAACGTGCGATACCGCCGCTTCGGCCTTCGGGTTCCCCAGCGCGTAGCAATCGAGTTCCGCAGCTAAACATTGGTGGAGGTGGCCCCACTCTCGTGTCACCTCTGCCAGACGGTAACCTTGCTGCCAACGCTGTAAGCCATGCTCTGCGCCACCCTCGGCAGCAACACTGTTGGCGCAAGACACAACGTGGGGGGTGGTTCGCAGTGTGTCAGTGAAGGCTCTGAGGAGGTGCGGAGCGTGGTCCCGGAATTGGGTGCGTGGGAGGGATGACCCAGTCGTCAAATCAGGATCGACTTCGGTCGCCCGCCACCAAGCTTCGAGGACCGCCTCACGTCGGTTGTCCAGGTGAGTGATGAGCGAGTCCAGGTCGGCGTCCGTCATGGCGGTTGTGATCCTTCCGAGACCGGGGAAGCGGGTTGGGATCAATGCTGATCGACTCGCCGGTGGTGATCATTCTACCCGTTCAGATCCCCGTTGGTCGGAAGCACCACTCGTTGTTGCGGTTTACACCAACTTTTCAGGGATGCCGAAAAATTGCCTCTTGCGATTAGCTGTCCATCACGCACAATGTGCGACGTGCCCCGCCTTCAGGAGTTCCCATCCATGACCCGCCTCAAGCTGGCCCTCTTCGCTGCATTCCTGCCCGCTTTGTTGCCCCCTGCTGTCGCTCAGCCGACCCCCACCAAAGCGCACACTGCCCTTGTCCACGCCATTGCTGTGTCGCCCGACGGTAAGACCGTCGCCACTGCGGGCTTCGACAATGTCATCAAACTTTGGGCGCTCGCCCCCGATGGCTCTCTCAAGGAGACCAAAGAACTCAAGGGGCACACCGGCCCCGTGTACGCTGTCGCGTTCCACCCCACCGAACCAGTTCTCGTTTCCGGAAGCCAGGACAAGACTGCAAAGGTCTGGAACATTAACGATGCCAAGACGACGGCCGAATTCAAAGGCCACACCGACATCGTCGATACGGTCGCGTTTTCGCCAGACGGCAACACGGTTGCAAGTGGCTCCGCAGACAAGTCCGTCAAGCTCTGGAGCCCGAAGGACGGCAAGGAAATCAAGTCGCTCGGCGTTCATACGGGTTCGGTGTACGCGGTTGCCTTCTCGCCCGATGGCAAGGCTTTGGCTTCCGCATCTGCCGACAAGATCGTGAAAATCTGGGACGTGGCCGCCCAAAAGGAGTTGAAGCAACTGGTTGGCCACGAAGAAGCTGTCACCGGTGTGACGTTCGCCAATGACGCGGACACAGTTATGACAGCCTCAATGGACCGGACCATTCGCGTATGGAGTGTGAAATCCGTCAAGGAGGTTAAGGAAGTTAAGAAGGATCCGCCGAAGGAAGCTCCCAAGGACAAGAAAGATACCAAGGATCCCAAGGACAAGAAAGATCCGCCGAAAGAGCAACCCAAGGAGATGAAAGACCCGAAGGATGCGGGAGAGGTGAAGCGACTCGGGCCAACCAGCGATGATCCTTACGCCATCGTGTGGTCACCCGAAACGAAGACGCTCGCCGTGTGCGGGTACTCGGGGCAGATCACGACATGGTCGATCGACAACGAAAAACCCAAGTTCACGAAGTCAATTAAGTCCCCTGGTTACTGCATTGTTTTCACCAAGGACGGAAAGGCCGTTCTGACCGGTCACGACAATGGCACCATATCGGTTACGCCAATCAATGGGAAATAAGCGAGTTGAAAAGGCGAGTGGTCCGTCGTGCGATACGCCGGACCACTCTACACCGACCGATATCTCACTCACTTCTTTTCGGTTGCCAATCGCTCGCGGATCGTCTTCGCCGCCTTGTGCAAACCCTCGGCAGAGATCCGCATAGTCTTCGCAACGCTCGCTGCGTCGGGAGTTCCTGTCAGTTCGCGTGTGATTTGTCGCATCGCGAGTTCCGATCTCCGGAGCGATTCACCAATCGCTGCGGTATCGGGGTCCAGTGTGGGGAGTGTTGTCGGTGCGGGACCGGCACCCGACGTCCTTGCTGCGACCACCCGGAACTGAGCCTCGGCTTCGTCCCGCAACGCCGCGGCTTCTTCAGGCTTCCCCGCGGCCCACTTGCTATCGGCCTCCGACAGCAGCTTCCCCGCGGCACTTGCTGTTGCCGCTGATTCGGTAAGGGTTTTCCCTGCCTCTGTCTCAGCCCCCGTGTCTCGAGCGGTGGTCTCCAGAGTGTGCGCCAGTTCGCTCGCCAGACGTGCCAGTTCTTCCACACGAGCACGTTGCCGGGCAGCAATTACGCCGGGCAATGCGGAGACCTTTGTTAACTCCTGAAGGTTTCGTTCTTGCCGGTCGGCGAGGTTAGCCGCGCCCCGAGCAAGTGGCGACTCGGCGAGTTTTCGGAGCAGTCGTGCGGAACGGTCCCCGTTCTCACTCGCCTCGCGAATCGAGCCGTTGCGAAGGTGATCGGCAGCCAAGATGGATTCGGATTCCGCGAAGTACGGATCGGCGGGGAGTCGCACCGAGTGAGCCGAGAGAATCTCGACCAGTTTCGAGACATCGGCAGCGAGTTCCCGTTGCGATTTCTCAACCAGCGCGAGCGGGTCCGACTTCGCGGGCTTCGTCCACTTCTGCATTTCGCCTGGGAGGTTGGTGATCCGCTCGCGTGCCACCCGGTGACGACCGGCGAGGTCACGGAGTGCGGCAGCGAGCGGTCGTGATGGTAAATATGTGTCCGCATCTCCTGAGGTGATCGTTACGGGCGTTCGGTCGAAGGTTGCTGTCAAGTCGCCGATGTCCGCCATGAGCGCAGCCAGTTCCTCAAGGCTCGTTGCGAGGTTTGCGTGTGCCCCTGCCTGACGGTCCGGCGCGGGTTTGTCGCGGAGCCGTGCGTACTCGTCCATCAAGCGTTTCTTGTGAACCTGAGCGACGAAGCCAACTCGGGTCAGGCTGAATTCCTCCAGTTCGCGGGCCAGTTCTCGTGTCGCCTCGGGGTTCACAGGCGAGTTCGGCACGATCTCTTTCGCACGAGCCACCGCAACCCGCCGATTCGCAGCCAGCCGCCGGATTCGATCATGGTCGGATTCTCCGCCATTAAGCCTGTCTGAAAGCCTACCGACTTCCTCCGCGGCAACCTGAACCTTGCGGAGCAACTCCGCCGGTTTGGGATTGGTTCGGAACGCGAGGTCTGCCGTTCGCACTGCTTCGAGCGAGTCGTACAGCAATGCTGCGGCTTCCGGCGCCCGCGTCATCTTCCCGAGTTGCCTGTAGACGTCTTGCACATTGGTTGCAATCGCGGGAGTTGCGCCGGTAGCCTGAAGCCCCTTTGCGGCGTCTTCGAGCCGGCGAGTGAGTTCGTCGGCCTTATCGTCGGGTGGGGGAGTGTTGTCGAACAGGATGTTTCGCAATCGTTCAAATTCGCGTTTGACCCAAGCCTGCGAGGCGGGCACGTCATACACGAGCGCGGATTCCAGGTCGGTCGCAGCTGCCGCAAGGGAGGCGAGTGCTCGGGTACGGCGTGCGTCAAACCCGGGTAGGTCTAGTGCCGCGAACGCGACAATTTGCTGCTGCTGTCGGGCTGTGAATGGAGTCAGTTTCTTGGCGGCTGTTGCAGGCTCGGAGTTGCGGAATACCTGCTCTGCGCCGACAACGATGGACTCTTGCTCACGCACGATTTTGTCGAACTCGGGTCGAGTTTTCGCCAGTCGTTCGGGGACGGTAGGGAGTTTCTTCGCGAGGTCGTTCAGGTGCTCAACAGCGATCTCCATCGCCCGGTCAGCCCCGGCTCCGGTACCGTTGAGGAAGTTGCCGACGATGTTCACCTGTTCGAGCGCCGTGTCACGTGCCTTGGTGCTCTCGCCAGGGGACACTCGCAGTTCCTGTGTCGCGGCACGGATCGCAGATTGCTCGTTCCGAAACGCCGCTTTGGTTCCTGCAGGAAGTGTCGCAAAGTTCACGGTGTTTCCGCCTGTTGTCATCCGGAAACGGGTGCGGAGATCGTCTTGCCAGAGTGCGAGGTGACGGGCTCCAACCTTCGAGTCGAGGCGGTCATTCGCGAACCGGTCGAATGTCGTTGCGACGGAATCCAGCGAGATGGCCAACTGTGCCATGCCCACCAGTGCATCGACATTCTTTCCATCAGCGATCAGGTCTGAGACCCGCCGAAACTCCTCGGCTTTCGGCAGGGCCGCATTCGCCAACCGCGCTGCCGTTTCCACCCGACTGAGGAGTGCAACCGCGTCGGTAGCGAGTCCCTTCTGGTCCGCAGTGATCGCCGCGAAGATACGTTCTTTGATCGTGTCGTGGAACTCTCGGGCGGCAATATTCAGGTCGCGGATCATCTCGGCAAGCTCGGTGGCATTGCCCGCGAGCCGATCGAATTCTTGCTGCCGTGCGGCGTCCGTAGCCTTACGCAGCGGTGCACTGTCTTGAAGTAGTTTGGACAGTCTCGCAAGCAACTCTTGCTGTTGTGGGATGAGTTCAGCTGGTGGCTTGGTTGCGGCGAGTGTCGCGAGGCTGGTTTGTTCGTTCGCCAGGCTCGTGAGGGCAAGTGTGTCGAGACGAGCGCGTGCGAGTTGTGTGTTTTGCGCGACGAGTTCTTCGAGCCGATCGGCGGCGTCGGTGAGTTGCTTCCGCCCGGACGCGAGGATCACCGCACGCTCCGGTGGAGACGCCAGCGATGCACGACGGAGTGTGTCTTCCGCGTCCTTCAACTGGCTGTCAGCGAGCACTTGTAACCCGGCAGCGACCGGCCGCAGTTCGGGACACAGGGCGGTTTCACGCCCCGCGTTTGAAAGCAACCCCACAGCCTTTTTCACATTCTCTCGCGAGTTGCCAAGTCGGGCAAAGTGCTCGGCTGGCAACGTGGGTTTGTCCGCGTCCTCGATGACCCGTTCGACGGCGGGAAGTGCTTCCTCCCGCAACTCCTTCAAGGATTGCTCAAGTGCAGCCTGGGCCAGATCACGCCGGCCGACGATCTCTTGCACAGTGGTGGGTGGCGAATCGGCATCGAGCTTGATCGTGGTCCAACCCGCTTCCGGATAAACCACCTCCTGTGGCTTCAAGCCCCCCTCGTCGAGGCGACGTGAGTCGAAGACGCGGATTCGGAACCGGATCGTCTCACCAAGTTTGATTTTGTCGGGGAGGTCGAATTCCAGGCGGCCACTCGCCCTCGATGTGCCAACTCCGACAAGTGGAATGGATACGGAAACGCTCGTGGTTGCTGTTCCAAGTGCGTATTCCACACTCGCTGACCCGATCGCGACGTCGTCGCTCGCTGCGATCACAAAGCTCAGGCGGTCACCGGGGCGAGCCGTCATCGGGCTTGGCGAGATGCCGCTCACCTGCTCGAACCGGGGCGGTGCGTCCGGCAACACTCGTACTGCCACCGCGGGTTCCTCGACCCGGAGTTTCCGGCCATCCTGCTCGGTAACTGTGACCAGTCGGAGCGTGCCGTCCTGCTTCAGTCGGAGTGTTGCCGTGCCGGCGAGTCGGTCAGCTGAAAGTGCGAGGCGAATGAGTTCGGGTGCTGCGCCTTCCGCACGGAATTCGAGGTGTGCGTCCGCGGGAGCGCGAGTGAACCGGAGGCGAAACTCAGCCGTGCCGTGTTGGAAGCCGTCGATTGCCGCGACACTAGGACGAAGGGACCGCGACCCGTTTGGGGCATACCGTGGCGGCAACACTTCGGTAACCGATCCGTCTGCAAGTTCGACCGCGTCGATGGTTGCCACGGTGAACCAGTCGCTCGCCGTGCCGCCAGCTTCAACTCGGTACTCGAAGTCGGTCGTGGCAGGTCGCGTGAAGTGGAACGCGGCGTTACCGTTCGCGATCATCGGGAATCGCTGCTCGGCCGCTGTGCCAACGTCCCGGCAGTGGAGAGTCGCTGCCGTCAGAATGGCCCCAGCCGGGTCGGTCTTCTCGGCATATCCGGTGAGCGTGACGGTGGCCCCGCGACGCACGACGGGTTCCCCGGAGGTGACGACGACCCGATACTGTGAGGTAGTCCCTCGGTGCCATGGGGCCGCGACCCGTCGGAAGTGATCGACCGCACCGGGCCAGAACGATGCAGCGAGCAGGCAACCGCCGAGCGCCAGAGTTGCCGCGACTGCGGCCCTCAGATTTCCGGGCAACTCCCTTAGCGCATCCTGGCGGGGCTGGTCAATCGGCTCGTCGCGTAACACGCGAACAATTAGTCTCCAGGCGAGAACGCCGACGGTTGTGAGCCAGAGTGCGAGGGTCAATCCGCGAGTCCATCCGGGGAGCCGAACTGCTGCGTCGAGAACTGCTACGCTCGTTGCTGATAGCAACCCGACCACTATTACCCAGCATGCTCCGCGAGCCGCCCGCATCCGACGCACCCGTGCGGTCGCGACCTGCCGGGTTTCGAGTGCGGGAGACGGGAGACCAGACATGCACGCTCCATCGCAAGGCAACAACACCGGACGCCCGGTGGTCGCATGACTAAACTGTAACACCGGCCGGACCCGCAGAGCAAGGATTGCCGATTCCTAATTGAGCATACCGAACGTCGCGGTGATCAGCCCACTCCGTTGCTTCGCCCATTCCCAAGGCCCACAACTGCCATGGTCTCTCCTGAGCGTATTGAGTCGATGCAGACCGCCTGGGTTCGGTTGCTCGACCGGTTCGGAGTCGCCATCGTGGACGCATACCCGCCGTTTGACGCTCTCGTTGCCGCCTACACCGGTCCGGATCGTCACTACCACAACCTCGAACATCTCTCGGAAGTCTTTCGGGTTGCCAGTCGCCTTGCGGTTCACACGGACGACCACGGCGCGTTGCAACTCGCGATCTGGTTCCACGATGTCGTGTACGACCCCCTGGCGAAGGACAACGAGGTACGGAGTGCGGACGTGGCGAATGAGTTGCTTGAACCACTCCATGTGCCAACTGCAACGATCGAGAAAGTGCAACGCCTTGTGCGGGCGACCGCGCACCTTCTCGCGACTGCTCCGCCCACGGAACGGGATGCCGCTGTTCTACTGGATGCCGATCTGGCGATACTTGGCGCGTCGGAGGAGCGCTACCGAAGATATGCCGCGGACGTTCGCCGTGAGTATGCGTTCGTTCCCGACCCGGAGTACCGTACCGGTCGCGCCGCAGTCTTGCAGCGGTTCCTCGATCGACCGAGGATTTTTCTTCACCAAGTTCTGGTCGAAGAGGGCGAAGAACGGGCACGCAAGAACATGCTGGACGAGTTGACGAGACTACGTGCGGACTGATTTCGGGACAACTCACTCGAGATCCCAGAGTTCATCAGTGGTGCCGAGGTCGAAGAGATCTTCTTGATCGCGCAACGCAAGGATTGCGGCGGAATCACTGGGTGGTGGGACGTTGCGGGTGCGGTCGGTTCGGGATTCGACGTGCCCATCCACGAATAGCACGTTTGCGATTCCTCCGAAGAACCGGTAATGCACGGTCGGATAGTTTCGGCTTGGAGGTTCCGAACCGCCCACTTCGATCAACCCCGGGCCGCCCGTTAGCGGTGAGTTCGTGCTTGTGCCCGCCGCAGTCACGAAACAGATCGTCTGACTTGTACTCCCCACCCGTTCGAGTCGAACCTTGTCCCACACCTCGCCGCCAGAAATGGGTCGTACTGGAGCGAGATAACGGTAGTTGTAGCCATAGCCGCCGGTGCCCGCGTCATACGTGATGTACACCTTCCCTGGCCGCGAGGCCGGGCCACGCAATGCCCCCTGATTATTCTCCAGGAATGGCATCAAGTGTCCCTGTCGGAAGTCGATCAGTTTATCCGAGGTGTCGCACAACCCGAACCACCACCGGTAGGCCCCGTTCTCCCATGTGCGAACCGGGGGCAACACGTTGTTGTTCGCGGAGGCGTAATTCTGAACGGCAATCCCGAGTTGCTTCAGGTTGTTCTGATCGACAACGCGGTTCGAGAGGGCTCGCACTTTCTGAACTGCAGGCAGCAACAAGCCGATCAGAACCGCGATGATCGCGATCACGACGAGAAGTTCGATGAGAGTGAACCCCGTTCGGCAGGTGTCTCGAACGGGGTGTCGGGCTTGATTCACGTAACGACCCTCTACGCTGGGAGTCAGGAGTGTCGC
Organism: Planctomycetaceae bacterium; assembly: GCA_013823135.1. Lineage (GTDB taxonomy): Bacteria > Planctomycetota > Planctomycetia > Gemmatales > Gemmataceae > Gemmata. The sequence goes on along the minus strand of PNLP01000004.1, from coordinate 25,978 downwards.
GACTCAGCCACTGCGGGCGTCGGTCGAGCGTTCGCCGGTGATGAGCCGCGCCGCACGGTTCCGGGTGACGTAGTTCCAAAACCACTGGATCATCACCAACACGCGGTTCTCGAACCGGGCGATGTACAGAACGTGGATGAAGAGCCAGCCAAGCCACGCGATGTAGCCACTGAACCGGATGCCCATGCTCTCGCCGACGGCTTGAGCACGCCCGATCGTCGCCATGGATCCCTTATCCCAGTATTTGAAGTTACCCCCTGGGCTCTCTCCCTTCAACCGCCGGACGATGGTCGAGGCCACGTATTGTCCCTGCTGGATCGCCACGGGAGCAAGCCCCGGCAGTGGCTTTCCATCTGCTCCCTTGAACGACGCCAGATCGCCGACCACGAAGATGTCGGGTCGGTTGCTGATTGTGCAGTCCCCGTTCACGGGCACACGCCCCGCGCGGTCAGTCTCGATGCCCGCCGCCTTCGCGAGAATCTTGCCCAGCGGGCTCCCCTTCACCCCCGCACCCCAGACGACGTTGGCCGTCTCGATCTTGTAGGGCTCGGCCTTCCCGCCATCGGGTTTGACCGTGACCGATGTGGCGGTGATTTCTGTCACGTGGCAATCGAGTTTCACTTCGATCCCCATACCATTGAGCGCCCGGAGTGCCTTGGCGCTGAGCGATTCATGGAACGCACCCAACACTCGGTTCTGCCCTTCAACGATGATGACTTTGCACGTCGCGGGGTCTATGGCCCGGAAGTCGTACCTCATGGTGTGCAGGGCGAGTTCGCGGATCGCTCCTGCCATCTCGACACCCGTCGGCCCACCGCCGACTACAACGAACGTAAGTAACCTGGCTCGCTCGGCAGCGTCGGTCGATCGCTCGGCCCGCTCGAATGCCGAAAGCACCCGTCGCCGAATCTCTGTGGCATCCTCAATGGTCTTCAGCCCAGGTGCAAACTCTTCCCATTTATCGTTGCCGAAGTAGTGGTGCGTCGAACCCGTCGCTACGATCAGCGAGTCGAAGGGAACCTCCGTCCCATCCTTGAGTTGAACGTGTTTCGCGGTGAGGTCGAAGCCTATGACCTCGCCGAGGAGTACCCGCGTGTTGCGCTGATGGCGGAGGATGCCTCGAAGCGGTGAAGCAATGTTCGCAGGCGACAGGCCACCGGTCGCGACTTGATACAGCAGTGGTTGAAAGAGGTGGAAGTTGCGGCGGTCGATCATCGTCACGTCGACGGGTTGCTTGTCGAGACCCTGGGCGGCGAGCAACCCTCCGAACCCGCCCCCGATGATGACAACCTTGTGCTTGGTCGCGCCGTCGTCTGCCATCGCTGCTTCCCTCAGATGTGGTGAAGAGTGTGGGGGTAGTGTATGGAGTACGCCGGCGTGAGTTACTGACCCCGTAACGACCGTACTCGTGCAATTGCTTCGACATCTCCAGTCAGATCAAAGACGTACATGCACCCGGCCGGCACCGCAACAGGTACATGATTCCGTAACCAGCCATAAGTCTCGGGATCATCGAGGAACAAGCCGAGAAGGTGATTCGTGCTGATGGCAACAACGTGCCGCCTCTCCTGGGCAGAGATCATCTCATGGTCAGACTGCCCAACGTGGCCGTACCCTGGAAGGCGCTGGAACCGGATACCATGAGCTTCCGGACGGTCCGTGCCAAAGTAGCCGAGATAAACGATCTCCACACCGTTGGCGTCCATCCATTTCTTGACCGCTGGCAAACCCTGTCCCCAATCGAGATTCGAGTCAGCCAGGTGTTTCGACCCGTCACCAGTGACCAGTTCGTTGAAGTATGTGAGATCGTTCGGGTTCACGCGTTCCGTGCCCACAATGCTCCATCCGAGGCAGACGGTGAGTAACAAACCGCGTGCGAGTCGGCAGCAACCGGGTGTGGCGAGCCCTGCCGCGAGCAGATACAGGAATGGCACACAAGGAAATGCGGCTCGTGCTCCCACGTTGACTCGTGAATAGGAGGCCAGCGCGAAGTAGATCAGTGGCGGTACGACAAGGAAAAGGGCACGTTGTTGAATGCGGAGCGGGCTCCGCAGAGCGGCAACTCCGGCAGCGAGGAGCAACCCTAGCGGCAACTTCAACACAAGCGCGACCAGGAAATAATGGAACCAGCCAGTGCGTGAGATTTCGCCATTGAGGTATGCCATGCCGTCGCCATGACTGCCGCGAGTGAGCTGGAATTTCAGCCCCTTGGCCCATTCTGGGAAGTCGAGGAATAGGTACATCGCAGCGAGTGTAACTGTGCCAATCACGCTCAATCGCAAAGCCAGTTCGAGCAGTGGGCCGATGCCACGTTCGTGTTTCCCAGGCAACGCGAGTGTTCCACCACGCCATACGAAAATGACGCCCGCAAGTGCTAGCCCCGCTACGATCGCGACTGCTGAGAACTTCGCTCCGAGCATTAGGCCAAGGCTGATGCCGAGAGCGACCACTAACCCGCGCGAAGGAGTTGCCGCGTATTCCCAGAAGAGGTAGCACGTCAGTAAGGCGAAGAACGCCACACCCATGTCCATACTCAGAATGCACGAGAGGGCGAGAAGTGTGGGGTCGGCCGCAGCGAAGCCACAACCCGCAACACCTACAATCAACGAACCCCACACCCGATACGCAATCCAACCAACCAGCGATACCAGGGCACACCCGATGATAAGGTTCATGCGCCTCGCCGGGTCCAGGAGCGTGCGTGGCGGCACACCGGAGCGGTACAGAAACGCATCCGCGATGTGCCAGTGGTTGTTGTCGGTGGCGATTGCCACGTCACTCGGGTAGGGTGGTGCGTTCTTCAGAACCAACGGCATTGACCAGAGCAACTTCAGAAGTGGTGGATGTTCAGGGTTAACGTTGAACGTCCCTGTGACCCAGTATGAGTAACCGGCGGCGAGATGAGCACCTTCATCGAATGTCGCGCCATTTGCTACGATGAAAGCGTTTCCCCGCAACCAAAACCACAGGACGAACGAGGCGCAGATTAAAATTGAGAGACCGGCAAAGGCTCTCTGGCTCTCAAGGTTGGTAACGCTCGCTCGCATTATCGGTTATGTGCTTGAGAGGCAAATTTGATGACATTCGGGATCGGCAAGCTGTATCCTACTGCTGTTATCATCAACTTGCATCTGAGGTTGCTGACGTCGGCCACGTCGCGACGGATCGAATGACTTGCAATTCTTTACGATCTCGTCTCGCCACACGGCATGTCTCACATAGGGTTGGTTCAGACTCGTACGTTTGGTTTCTGAGGATGTGTGAAGATCGGTCTGCTTGTGCCGTTCCTTTCAGCACTCGTGATGTATCGAGGAATTGAGATGAGTTCTGAGGCTTCCTCCTCCACGACACCCTGGTCAGTGAAGCTGGGGTTGATGATGACGGCCTTGATTGTCCTGGTCTCGCAAATTGCTCTGACGCGTCTCATGTCCGTAGCCGTGAACTACCATTCTGCTTTCCTGATACTTGCCGCGGTCATGCTCGCCATGGCGGCCTCCGCAATCGCGGTTTTTGTGGGAACTCGCCGTTCTGAAAGCCCCGTTACGATAGAAGACGCCGCCAAGGCTGCTTATAAGTCCGCTATCGCGATCGCGATCGCGCTTCTGGGATTCGTACTTCTGGCCTCCCGCGATTGGGGACCGCTGTCTCAGCCGATCCAACTGCTGCTGGCTCCAGCCCTCTTCTTTGGTGGATTTTACTACAGCGGTTATGTCATAGCACTTGTCCTGAGCCACTACGTTTCCGATCTCGCAAAACTGTACTGGTTTGACCTCGTTGGAGCTGCTGGCGGTTGCCTGTTGGTGGTCCCGCTGCTGAACTGGCTTCCTGCTCCAAGCGTGATTCTGCTCTGCGCAGCGGGGATGGCATTTGCAGGAACTACTTTCAGCCGCAGTTCGACTCAATCATCCCGTAAGCACCTTATTGTTCCACTGGGATTGCTGCTCGTGTGGGGTCTTAGCGTTGCCTGGCCATCCCTGCTTCGGTTGCATTTTGCAAAGGGGCAAGATCAGAGCAAGGTTCTATGGGAAAGCTGGAATGCGCAGGCGAGAGTATCGGTGTCCACCGAAATCCCTGGCACGAGCATTGGCGTGAATGAGTATGAACGGCGTAGCGGCGTAAAGCTCACGCCCGAAGAAATTGATGAAGCCCGTCGCCGATCTCTGGCGGGCATGAGCATGAGCCGCGAATTTAAGGGGCCGTTTCCGAATGCCCTCTGGGTACAACTCGATTCAGACGCCGGAACCCCCATCTTGAAAGATGGCGTCGTTGCTGCTCAATCGAATGGCCTCCGCTTCCTCGACTGGGACATCGCAACAGCAGCATACGTGCTGCGCACCTCGTTGAAGTTGCCACCAACGGATGTGTTCATCGTTGGTGGCGGGGGTGGTCGCGACGTTCTGACTGCCCTTTCACATGGGAGCAAGCGAGTCGATGTTGTCGAACTGAATCCCGACGTCGTTTTTGCAGTGGAACAGGTGTTCGGTGACTACAGTGGCCGTGTGTACTCCGACCCTCGTGTTCATTTGACGATCGGCGAGGCACGCGGCGAATTGAGTCGCCATTCTAGCCAATACGATTTGATCCAAATGTCCTTGATCGACACCTGGGCATCGTCGATGGCCGGCGCGATGGTGATGACGGAAAACAGCCTTTACACCCAGGAAGCATTCGATTTGTATGCCGCGAGACTCAAGCCAGATGGGCTCTTGAGTATCACTCGCTGGTATCATCCCTCACGGTATGGGGAAACCGCAAGGGTCGCGGTTCTGATGGCGAATGCACTCCAAAGAGCAGGTATTCAGAAACCCGCTGATCACGTTGCCGTGATGATCTCTGATGGTGGACTGGATACTTCGGCGTCTACTGCAATCATGAAACGATCTCCGTTTACGATTCAGGAACAGACTGCCCTGGTGGAACTCTGCAAGGCCCGCGGCTACAGGCTACTTTGGCCACAGCCCAGTAGCGAAACGGAATTGCCATTCAACTTGGCGGGGATGTTGCGACTGGAACCTCAAGCTGTGAGCGGTGGGCGATACGATCTGAGTCCACCCACAGATGATCGCCCATTTTTCTTTAATTATGATTGGCCCGTGAGCAGCGTTATCGAAGCTATTCGGACCGGGGATCATTCTCTCGCAAGTCGCGCATCAATTATTCTCGTCGCTGCTTTGTTAGTGGGGTTATTTGCATGCTCCAAGTTCATTGTTTTGCCATTGCGAACAATGCGGAGTGCCTCAGTGAACAGTCAGGAAGCGAATAGATTGTTTGTCCCGACTATGCTGTACTTCAGTGGTCTTGGCATCGGTTTCATGATGATCGAGTTAGCACTCATCCAGAGATATATTTTGTTCCTTGGTCACCCGTCATACGCGATTTCCGTTGTATTGTTTACACTTCTTTTCTTCGGCGGTTGCGGCAGCTACATTACGGAATTAGTCGGTGAGGTGTGGGTAATCGGAGTGGCTCGATTGGCGCTTTTCGGCGTCATAATGGGGACAATTTTAACTGCTTTTCTCGTCCCCGAATGGTTGCGACTGATGGCAGGATGGGATTGGTCTTATCGGGTCGGAGTGGCGACGGCATTGATCACACCCCAAGCACTGTTAATGGGCATGTTGTTTCCGTTAGGAGTTCGTCGGCTAATGTCGGCTGGGCAGCAGGAGTTGGTCCCCTGGGTGTGGGGCATAAATGGGGGGTGCGGTGTGATAGCTCTGATTCTTGGAACATTGGTAGCCATGAACCTTAGTTACACATCTGTGTTGATCACTGGGGCGTTCGCTTACCTTGTGACCTTGATGTCTCTATCGCTCAAGATCACAAACTCGCATGCGCCGTCAACGCCGCATTCTAACCAATCCAACTGATCACTACGAATTGAAAGTACATACTGCAAAGACACCCTGTTGGTGGTTAGATCGTTTCATTCGCAAAAAAACCTGTTGCGGTCGCGCACAACCCGCGGATACTGAGCGTCGGTTTGGTGAAGAGTCGCCTCCGAGCAAACGACAATCGAGTTCTGATGAAACGTTTTCTCACTCCATTCCGCTCATGGCTCGGGATTGCCCCACCACTCGATCTGGAATTTGCCAATCGTGTGGAATGTGTGATTGAACATGTTGAAGCAGGCTGCGGGGCAGAGATTGTGTTGGCCGTTGAACCGTGGTCTGGCAGTTACCGAGATATCAACTATCTCGTGGGGGCGGTCTGTTCGTTCGGCGTATTGATTGTGATCCTGCATTCACACATCGAGGTACATCCCGATTGGATTCCGTTGGAGTTGATTCTTGTCTTTGTTCTGGGTTCCGCCCTCGCTCACCGAACTGTGTTAAGGCGTTGGCTCACCACAACATCTCGGCGCGAGCGACAGGTTCAGGATGCTGCCAAAATTGCGTTCCTCGACGGAGTCATTGGCACACCAGCTCGGACGGGGATTTTGATTTTCTGGTCTCGGTTGGAGCAGCGGATTCTCGCGATCGCAGACCGCGGAGTCGAGCGTCAAATGCCGGGAGAATGCTGGGCGAAATTCTTGTTCGAGTTGCGACAATTGCAGTCCGTGGCAGAGCCACAAGAGGGATTACTCAAAGCGATTCAAGACCTGGGTACTCACCTGTCTCGACACGTGCCGATACCTGCCAAGCACGTCCGCGTTCTGCCAAATCGACCGAGGGGTGAATGATGAGCACCCTAAAGCCACGTCATCCCTTATATCTCCTCGTCGTCTGGTGTGTGCTGCTGACGGCTGGGGTCGTCGAGGCACGCGTGGGTGGCGGCGAGTCGTATTCTGGGTCGCGGAGTAGCAGTGGAGGTAGCAGCAGTGGACACAGCGGTCACTCGAGCGGCGATGTGTTCGTCATTCTGAGGTTGATCGTTGACTTGATCCAGTTGCACGCTCACCATCCGCGTCTGGCGATTGTCATTGATTGCGTTCTGGTCGGCCTCATCATTTTCTACTTCAATTCGAGAGACGATCAGGCGGAATCATTTTCATCGCAATCTCCCCGCCGCGAGATTGTATCTGATCGACAGCCTATTCACGAACGGTTCGACGCGTGGCGGAAGTATGACCCGAATTTCTCGGAGCATCTGTTCTTCGATTTCGTGATGGGATTGTACGCGAACGCTCACATGGCCCGGGGCAAGCGTCAGATCGCGGCCTACTCTCCCTTTCTGAGCCCGGAGGCTCGCCAGAGCCTCGCGAAGATGGCTCCGCCAGAACTTGCGGAAGTCAGCGGAGTGATTGTCGGTGCATTACACGTGATCGATGTTGCTTTGCCAGGGCCGATGCTTCGTGTAAGGATGAAATTCGAAGCGAACTACGTCGAGAAAACCCAAGATGGTAAGGAACACACCTGGTATGCCGTTGAAGAATGGAGCTTCAGCCGTGAGCGTGATTTGCTCTCGAAGCCTCCTGGGAAACTTCAATCCAATAACTGCCCCAACTGCGGTGCGGGATTGGAACTCAATCCAAACGGGTCGTGCAAATATTGTCAGATGGTGGTGAAAGCCGGTTCCCTCGACTGGGGCGTCGATGCGATTACACTTGTGGGCCGAGAGCAACGTGGCCCGCAACTCACGACCACTGTCGAGGATGTGGGTCGGGATGAACCGACAGTGTTCCAGCCGAACCTTGGTGCCGCCCGCACACGCTTCATGGAGATCAATGCGGATTTCGCACTCCCTGTCTTTCTCGATCGCGTGAAACACATTTTCCGTGAACTTCAGAAAGCCTGGAGTTCACGGCAATGGGATCTCGCTCGGCCTTACGAAACTGATGCCATCTTTCAGACTCATCGGTACTGGATCGAGGCGTATCGTAAACAGGATCTCCGGAACGTCCTCGATGATGTGAAGGTGGAACAAATCAAGTTGGTACGCTTCGGGAAGGACGCGTTCTACGATTCGATCACCTGCCGGATCTTCGCGTCGATGATTGATTACGTTGAAGATGCCAAGGGTAAGGTCGTCCGCGGCGATAAGAAAACCCCCACGAAATTCAGCGAGTATTGGACGTTCATCCGCTCACGTCGTGCAACGCAATGCCAACAGCCGAATCAGAACTGCCCCAACTGTGGGGCCGCGCTCAAGGTCAACATGGCCGGCGAATGCGCGTATTGCGGCAGCAAAATTACCAACGGCGATTTCGATTGGGTTCTGAGCCGGATCGAGCAGGACGAGGCTTATTCGGGATAGCCACCACACGCGTGCTGCCCACCTCGCTTTGTGACTTCACTTCCCCCGTTGCATCACTTCCGAATCGTGATCTCGTACACCCTGTTGTGGGCGGGGTTCTTGATCTGATCGGCGGGTGGGGTAGCGGACAGCACGGCTTTGTCATCCTTCACCTCATATGCAAATGGTTTCCCCGTCACCGGATCGACCGGCAGCGGCAGTTTCACGGCGTCGAGGCTCCCAGGGAGTTTCCCACTATTTACTGCGGCGTAGGCCCGGATGCTTTCCCCAACGACAATCAGTGCGAAGTGCTGTTGCAGTCGGACTTTCGCCAGCATCACCTTGTACCACGCCGGCAGCAGTTCGCCGAACGGACCGGCGGCGCGTTTTTGCGTGGCGAAGTCGGCGGGAAGTTGCCAGAACGGAAGGTTCGACCACTTTACGAACTCGTCCAGATCCACCTCGTACTGGGAGAAGTCATCGGCCAGGATGGTCTGCAGCGTAGAGAACTTGTCGAGTTCGGCGGGCTTGGGGTTCAATTTCGAGAGCCGGTCCCGGGCCGCAGTGACTTCAGCCTTATCCTCAGCTCGCACGGCGTACCAAACACTCGGCTTCATGTCGAACTTGCCGCCGTTGCTCAACCCGACGAGCGGGTCGAACCGTTTGAGGAGAGCCTTCAACTCGCGGTCTTCGACTGACGTTCCTTTCCCCAGTATTTCAAACTCCTTCGACACCAGCAGTTTTTCGCCCTGGCTTCCCTTGCGGAGGTCGATGAACGGTGTCGGTAAGTCAGTTAGCGCCCAGAACAGGTTTGGTGCGCCGGGTTCCTGAACGAACTCCTCGACCTCCGCGAGTGCGCTGGAAGTGATTGCGATTCCAACAAGGTGGCCGATGAGCGTGGGGTGGTCGTTGAAGATGCGACCGAGTGCGAACATGGTTTGAAGCGTCTGGATCGCGTTATCGAACTCACCGCGTGCGATCTCACCACGGACACGTACCTTCAGGACCGTGGCCAGAGACCGCATCTGCTGGACATCGGGCAGCAACAGGTAAACGCCCTCGGCCTTGGCCTGATTGGTGATCTGCCAGTCAACGGCATCGAGTCGTGCGGCGTAGTTCGCCTGCTTGGCGGCTGTTCCGCCATAGCCAACCAACTCCTTCACCCCGGCAAGTTCCTTGAGCGGAGCATCCATCCACTTCTGCTGGTTGTCGGTCGATTCCTTGTTGTGGAACAGGTAGTTCTGCTCGAAGAAACACTTGTAGAACGCCTGAATCTGGTTACCGGTCTGGAGTTCGCGCAGTTCGGGGAGCAAGCGGTATTTCAACGCTGGCCTCGGCGTTGCCGTCGCATCCACCGTGAGGGGGATGATCCACTTACCCTCCGCAGGGGCCTTCGGTGGTTGAGCGGTAACTGCTGACAAACTTGTGATGAGCAAGGCGGTTACAGACAGGGACCATTGGCGACGCATGGCGTGCCTCCTTGAAGGAGAAATGGAATGGGGTACGAGAACATCAGTCGAGTTCGCCCGAACGGGCCGAGAGAACTGTAAGCGGCTTTCCAGAATGGGTAAGTTCCGATTGCCACACGGCCTTCGGAAGTTGGTCGGGATCGTTGACGCGGTTGAGCGCCTGGAGACTCCACGGATCAGGCAGGGAAGTAGGTGCAACAACGGGGATGGGTTCTTGGACCAGCACCGGAGTCGCGGCTGGCTTGGCTGGAACAACGTATGGCGATTCGGGTGAACGAAACACCAACAAGCTGATAAACACCACATTCACGATCAACGAACTTGCGACGGCTGCCTTCCAGAACCATGGCGTACAAGCCGACGCGCGGCCGACTGCCAATAGCAATTCCGCGGGGTCCACGGTAGCGGGGGTGAACTTCGCCAGTTTCGTGAGCACGGGATCGGGCGTCATTTCGGGCATATCACACCTAGCCTTTCCCGCAGGACCTGTAACCCGGTTTCGTATCGTCGGTGGGCGGTCGTGATCGAACAACCTGCCACAATGGCTACTTGCTCGAGTGTCATTCCGCCCCATAACCGTCCGACGATTGCCTCGCGTTGTTCCCCTGGCAGCGATTCCAGTGCAGCGATTGCGGCTTCTGCGTCAAGTCCTTCGATCTCGCGTTCGGCGAACCACCGTTCGGGCCGAGCGATCGCGACCTCTCGCTTCGCCCTGCGGCGGGCCGAACGACCCAGATCAATCGCTGTGGTGCGGACCACCTTGAACAACCACGCGATCGGGTCGTCTGGCGGCGTACGCAGCCGAATGAGTTTGTAGAACGCATCCTGCACGGCGTCCTCGGGGCTGTCGCACCATTGCCGCGCGAACAGCGTGAGGGCGGCCGCGTGTGAGGCGATCAGGTCAGCGGTCTGCCGCGCGGTCATTGTGAGGGAGACGCCACGGGGGAGGATCTTTTCCGCGAGATGGAGTGATTTGACGAGATGGCCAGGAACATTCAAGCAGTTCTAATTGGTTCTGGCCGAGAGTGACGCCCTCTCCGGAACCATCCGGAACCATTTCATTTGACCGGAATAATCGATATCAGAATGAAATTAAACCATTTCCAAATAGTCAGTTGCGACGAAAATATTGCTTTCGGAACCAATCCATCGAGATCCGGAATCAACCGCCAGAGGAAAAATTCTATCGGAAGAAATAATGTCAGATTAACTTGGTTGCCTCAGCGAGGTTCACTTCTTCTTCCGTTTGGGTTTGGTCGGCTTTGGAGCTTCTTCCAGATCGGCGAACAATCGCGTGACTGGCACGGAGAACCCCGGCAGCACATCACCGCCGGTAAGGGTATCAGTCTCGGTCAACTCAGTTACGTCGTCGGGCGATGTGAACACGCGCACGGTTCGTCGTTTAGGGTCCACGAACCACACGAGGAGCACACCGGCCAGAAAGTACTCCTTCAACTTGCGTTCCATCTCGAGTCGCGTGTTCGCCTTGCTGAGAACCTCGACGCACAGATCCGGAGCGAGATCCGGAATTGGCTCGGCCGGTACCTTACCGCCGGGTAAGCGATCCCAGCGAGTGAACGAGACATCCGGGATGCGAACGAGTTTCTTCAGGAACTTCAGCGTTCCTGCCTCGCCAAGAACCAGCCCCTTCTGGTTATGCAGTTCCAGATAGCTCTTGATCCAGTGAAGGATGTCACCCGCGATAGAGGATTCCCCGGCTCCTATGCCTTTCTCCACAAGAGTGCCATCCACCAACTCGAACAGACGCTTGTGTTTCTCGTAGAGTCGCAGCACATCGCGCTCGGTTGCGGTGCCGGGCGTGGGAGTCATGCGAATGCGGTGCGGTGACACGCCACCGAGGTTGGCGAGCAACTCGTCCATCATCTCGAACTGAACCACTGATTTCGCTGGCATCGAAAACCCCTCTGTGGACTGCCACAACCTACCGTCATCGCGTTTCGTACACAACATCGGTGCTTGCTTTTCAGCGCCATCCGGAACATCCTGCAGTCTGGCTGCCTGCCAACCGCTCTCCGGGAGTTGCTGCCGATGTATCGCCTAGCGCTCGTTCTGCCGTTCCTCGCGGCGCTTCCAAGTCTCGCCGACGCTCAAGGCTTCACACCCGAAGAAGCTGTTAAGCGGATGAAACTCCCCGAAGGCTTCTCGGTGCGCTGCGTGGCGCACGAACCGATGATTCGGCAGCCAACCAGCATGAGCTTCGACAACCGCGGCCGGATGTGGGTTCTGCAATATCTCCAGTACCCCAACTACGCGGGCCTCAAGGCTCTGAAGCAGGATCAATATCTACGCACGATCTGGGACAAAGTGCCCGAGCCGCCGCCGCACGGCCCGAAGGGTGCGGACAAGATCACCATTCTCTTCGACCCCGATGAGAACGGTGTCTTCAAGAAATCCAAGGACTTCGTGACGGGGTTGAACATCGCGAGCGGCTTCTGCATCGCGAACGGCGGCGTGTATGTTACACAGCCGCCATACCTGCTCTTCTACGCTGACAAGGACGAGGACGACGTTCCCGACGGCGACCCCGAAGTGTTGCTCTCCGGCTTCGGCATGGATGACACGCACTCGCTTGCGAACTCGCTTCAAATCGGTCCGGACGGCTGGCTCTACGGTGCGGCCGGCAGCACGAGTACCTGCAAGATCAAGAACCTCACGCACCCGAAAGACGCGGTCGTCGAGTTCCAGCAAGGGATCTGGCGCTTCCATCCGAAGACCAAGCGGTTCGAACTCTTTAGCGAGGGCGGGGGCAACACCTACGGCCTCGACTTCGACAAGAACGGCCAGGCGATCGCGGGGACGAACTACGGCGGCGTGGCGTGTCTGCACCAGATGCAGGGAGCGTATTACGTCAAGGGTTTCAGCAAGCACGGCCCCCTGCACAATCCGCACACCTACGGTTACTTCGAGCACGTCCCGTACACGGGTTTCAAGGGCGGTCACGTCACCTGCGGCGGCATTATCTATCAGGCCGACGCATACCCGAAGGAATTCCGCGATCAGTACATCGCCGCGAATATCCTCTCGAACGGGATCTACTGGCACAAACTCGAACCGGTGAAGTCGTCGTTCAAGGCGAGTCACGGCGGCGAGTTGATCGAGGCGAACGACCCGTGGTTCCGCCCGGTGGACATGCTGCAGGGCCCGGACGGCTGCGTGTACGTCGTGGATTTCTACGACCGCCGTGCGGCTCACCTCGACCCCGTGGACAACTGGGACAAGACGAACGGCCGCATTTACCGCATCGAGTACAAGGGTGGCCCGAAGTACCCCACGTTCGACCTGAGGAAGAAGACGACTGCGGAACTGTTGGAACTGCTGAAGCACTCGAACGTGTGGTACCGCCGCGAGGCCCGCGAACTGCTGAGCATGAAACAACTTGATCGGCCATCGACCGAGAAAGCCTATCACCAGTTGACCGATGAGTTGGGCGAACCTGCTCTCGAAGGGCTGTGGGCTCTCGCAAGCACGTCAGGGTTCGACGAGTCGGTGGCTCGCGTTTGCTTCCAACATCGCGATGAGTATGTCCGGGCGTGGGGTGTTCGTTTGCTCGGTGATACCAAAACGATTCGCGACACAGCGACGAAGGCGGCACTGGAGAAACTCGCGTTGAATGAGAAGAGCCCGATTGTTCGTGCTCAACTCGCCTGCACCGCGAAGCGTCTCCCCATCGCCGATGCGAAAGCAATCGTGTGGGGTCTTCTCAGCCCGAGACTGGACCCTGTCGATCCGCAAATCATGCTGCTCATCTGGTGGGCGATCGAAGCGACTTTCGCGGACGAACCCGCAACGTGGATGCAAACACTTGAGGAAGGAACGGTGCGCTGCAAGCCTGCTCACCCTGCACTTCTCGACCGTGCCATTCGCCGGTTGGTGTCGCTCGACAAACCTGAGTCTGTGAAACTGTTGCAGCACTTGATCGACGACCTTCGTGCCGAGCCCGCCGATGGGTTCAAGGCAGTGGCACCCCTGATCCTCGGGCCGCTTGATCATGCGATTACATCGGCGATCACGCCAACCGCCAAGCAGCTTGAGCCCGCTCTCGTGCGACTCGCCGAAACACACACGGGCGACACGTCCGTGACGCGATTACTTGTCCGGTTGGGCAACGCTGCGGCGATCGAGACCGTTCGCAAAAGGGCAACGCTTCCCAATGCAACCGATGCGGAACGCCTGCCGATGATTGATTTGCTCCGACAGGTCCGTGATCCGGCGACAAAGGAACCATTCCTGAGTCTGCTTGGCGAGAAACGATCCGATGCCGTGAAAATCGCGGTGCTTGCGGCTCTCGAAGGGTACGACGATCCCAAGATCGGCGAAACAGTTCTTGCAGCGTATCCCGGTTATTCCGCCGGCGTGAAGAAACGGGCCGTGCAACTCCTGCTGGCGCGATCGACTTGGGCACTCGATCTTTTGAAGCGATTGGAGAAGGGTACTTTCCCCAAGACCGATCTCACTGTCGATCAAGCCCGTATTGCCATCGGACTGGGCGATAAAGCGGTGACTGAACTCGTGGAGAAACAGTTCGGGAAGATCGCACCGGCGACCGCTGGCGAGAAGCAAGCTCGCATCAGTTGGTTGAACGCACAGATTCCCCGCGAGAAGGGAGCGGACGTCGCACGCGGGAAAGTGCTGTTCACGAAGCACTGTGCCGCGTGCCACCAGTTCCACGGCGAGGGCGGCAAGGTCGGCCCCGACCTTACCACCGCAGACCGCAAGAACCGTGGCTACATGCTCGCACAGATCGTCGATCCGAGCGGGTACATCCGCCCCGAGTTCGTCGTGCAAAATGTGCTGACCACCGACGAAAGGAAGGTACTCGGCATCGCCAAGGAAGTTGGCGAATCTGTCGAACTTTCCAATTTCATCGACAATAAAGTCGTCACGACGGTCATAGCAAAGAAGGACATTGCGGACATCAAGCCGTCGGCGATTTCGCTGATGCCGGAGAAGATACTCGACACGCTGAGCGACGCCGAGATCGCCGACCTGTTCGCGTTTCTGGTGAGCGATGCGGCGACGACTCCCAAGGCTAACGCCCCGGGCTCGCCAAAAGCCAAGTTAAAGGTCGCGCTCCTGTCCGGTTCTTTCGAGTACAAGTCGGACGATTCGCTCGCGGGGTTGAAGAAGCATCTCGAAGCGAACTACCCCGTGGAATGCGTTCTCATTTCGGCGAAGGCCGAGAAGGACACGATGCTCGCCGGCATAGAGAATCTGGAGAAGTGCGATGTGGCTATCTTCTTCACGCGGCGGCTACAAATCGACGGCGAGGCGCTCGACGCGGTGAAGAAGTATGTCAAATCGGGGAAACCGATTGTTGGCATTCGCACTGCGAGCCATGGGTTTCAGAAGTGGCTGGAGATGGACAAGGAGATTCTGGGCGGTGATTATCAAGGACACTTCGGGAAAGGGATTGCAGATGTGAACATTTTAGAGAAACAGAAGGATCACCCCATCCTGAAGGGCGTGGCGGCGTTCAAGACGAACGGAAGCTTGTATAAAAACCCCAACGTCGCGGCCGATGTTGTTGTTCTGCTCCAAGGGAGCATGGGGAAAGAGTCCGAGCCGATGGCGTGGACGCGTGAGAAGGACGGTCGGCGGGTGTTCTACACCTCTCTCGGGCACCCCGACGACTTCAAGGACGAGAACTTCACGCGGTTGATTGTCAACGCTCTGGCCTGGACGACAAAGACCGAGTTGAAGCCAACGAAGTGATGGTCACGCTCGCATTGGCTTGCAGCGAATCGCATCCATCTGTTTAGCCGCGAGCCAATGCGAGCGCGGCCTCGACCACATCCGCAGAGGACAGACCATGACCCGGTGGACGTGCGGCATCGTGCTGGCTGTTCTGGCTTCCCCGGCCATCGCACAGAGGCCACCGGGGGTGGTTGCCCCTCCTCCTGGCATCAACAACGGTGGCCCCTTGCCTCCGGGCATTAACCCGAACCCCGATGAGCCGCCGCGACCCCGCCCGCGACCCTCTCGGCCGCTCGCAGGCAATCCCATCACACCCACGAAACTCGACCGACACGGGGACCCGCTTCCGGCGGGTGCCGTTGCCCGGTATGGTACTGTCCGACTCCGCCACGGCCCCGAACCGATTGCCCTTGGGTTCACCCATGATGGCAAGGTTCTCGGCAGCATGTCGAATACGTACGATGGTATCCGACTTTGGGATCCCGCCACGGGCAAGGAACTCGCGAGGTTGAACTCGCCAGTGCAGTTCGCCTCCATGGCCCGCGACGGCACCATCGTGTTCGTCGACGATTCACGCTGCAAGCACTGGACCCCGGTGGTGAACAAGATCCGTGAGTTGCCCGAAAAAACCCTTCCAGACAACACGCAATGCCTCGCTGTGAACCCCAATGTTCGTTCGTTCGCGGTGGGCTCGCAGCAGAAAGTCACGCTGATTGACCTCGAAACGGGGAAGCACATCCGCGAACTGAAGTATCCCGGCGATCAGGTAGTGACTCGATTGGTCTACTCGTCGGACGGGCGCTGGCTTGCGGGTGGCGGGCAAGATACGGGGATCTTCCTGTGGGATCTCCGTACCTTCAAGCGGGTTCGCACATACCGCGCGGAGCACAACTTCCCCGACTTTGCCTTTAGCTCCGATGGCACCCGAATCGTCATTGCAGGCGACAAACTCCAAGTTTACCCCACCGACTCGGAGGAGCCCGCGGATGAGTACAAGGCACCCGAGGGCGAGTTCATGAGCCCGCGGTTCAGCGACGATGGGAAAGTTGTGTACGCCGTTTCCGCAAGCGGGGACGTGGTAGAGGTGAATGCCGAGACCGGTGAAGCGAAAGAACCGCTGGCAGCGCCCGAGGATGCCGTTCATCCGCCGCTGACCATCGCACCGGGGGCGGCCTTTGTCGCGGGGATTGACCAGAGCGGCGGCATCCGGATCTGGAACCCCAAAACCGGCAAGGGACCAGGGGCAGAGCGGCTGCCATCGCTGCTTCAACCCGGCTTTTCGCCGGATGGGAAGACTCTCTGGACATTGACCGTCGAGGGGCGCCTCCATTCGTTCGACGCCGCGACAGGGAAACCCGCGAAGGTTGTCGATTTACCAGTCGATGAGGGAGAGGGAGCGACATGGGATCCCACGGTGCGCCGAGCGACGACCGTGGTTGGTGGTGAGGAGTTCGAGTTGCAGGTGATTGACGTGGATACCCAAAAGGTGGTCGGGAAGCTCTCCGTACCATCCAGTTCGGGCTTGCCGATACCCGCATTCTGCGCGAGCGACCGGAACCGCATCGCGATGTTCCTCCAAGGTTCTGTTTCGGTTTGCAATGTGCTTACCGGGAAAACCATCCGCACCATTAGCTTCGGGAAGTCGGAAGAGTCGCCTCCGTCACGCGGGGCAATCTCTCCAGATGGCCGCCTCGTTGTGGTGGGGTCGGCTGGGCCGCTGACCGTGTGGGAAGTCAGTAGCGGTAAGAAACGATTCGACTTCAACGCGATCCCGGCCTCGGTCGGGACAACCTTCTCCCCGGATGGTCGCAAGCTGGTGGCGTGGGATGCCGCAGGCAACGTGGTGGTGTTCGACATCAGATTCGGCACCGTGGCCCGCCGATTCCAGCTGGAAGGAGCCGCCGGGGACGGGATCTCCGTGGCGTTCTCGCACGACTCGAACCGGTTGGCTGTGGGTGGGCACGATGGGCGAGTCGCCGTGTGGGATATCGGCACGGGGGATCCAGTCGCAACCTTCGACGGCCATGATGGCTTTGTGACCGGGCTGGCGTGGAATCGCGAGGGCACCCGAATCGCGTCGTCCGCGACAGATGGAACGGTCCTGGTTTGGGAAGTGCCCATCAAGGCCGGCGCGGTGGCCGAGGTAGTGGTCGCCGGGTTCGACGAGGCGTTCCGGTTACTCGGCTCGCCCGACCCTGCCAACGCTCAACGCGGGATGGAACTGCTGTACCGCAACCCGGTCGAGGCGGTGAAGCAATGCGGGGAACGCATCGCCGTTCCCGTGGCCGCGGTGCCGGGCCGTATTACCAAACTCATCAAGGATCTGGATGACGAGGACTTCCCGGTCCGTTCCGCAGCCGTGAAGGAGCTGGAAGCGATTGGCGGCGAAGCGATTTCGCAACTTCGCAAGGTGATTGAGAAATCCGAAAGTGCCGAGGTCCGCAAACTCGCCGGTGAGGTGGCCACGCGGATCGAGATGAGCCCACCGAAACCGGACGACCTCCGGGCTGCGCGTGCGATTGAAGTTTTGGAAAGCCTTGCCACCCCCGAGGCTCGCGTCGTGTTGACCAAATGGGCGAGTGGTCCGCTTGGGCATCGCCTCACAACCGAGGCGAATTCTGCCCTGGCGAGGTTGAAGGTAAGCGGGAACTGACAGCGGCACGTCCAATACCGGAGCGTATCCCTTGACTACCCACATCCGACTTCTCGCCGTGTTCCTGCTTGTGGCGAGTGCGTCGCCGGTCCAGGCTGTTGAGCCGACAGCCGACGTTGCCGACCTGTTTCCGCCCGGCACGCTCGCCTACGCCGAGTTGTCCAACCTCGCCGAACTCACCACCGAGATCGCGGCGGTCTTCAAGGGAACCGCTCTTGAGGACAGCATTCCGCTTGTCCACACGAAGAAGGACGCCGCCAAGAACCTCATTGACCTGAATGGCAAGAAATACCTCGCCGGGCTGGGTCTGCTGGCTTCGCCCGAGATGATGGCCGAGGCCAAGAAGCTGCGTGTTGCAGTCGGCCTGACGGGATTTACCGAACAGGGCGATCCGGAGTTCACAGTGGTCGTGCTCACGCACGACAGCCCGGCTGCCGGCCTCGCGGCACGCGCTTACCTCACAATGTCACCTTCGCTTCGGAAAGTCACCGAGGTATCGAAGGTGCCGGTGTTCCAGTTCCGCGCTCCGAACGTCAACTACGACAACAACGGCGTCCCCACGATCAATCAGGAACGACCGCAAGCCGACGGGCCGCATGAAGCGACCTTTGCGTACACGCCCGGGTTGTTCGTTCTGGGAACGAGCAAGACCGCAATCGGTCATGCCGTCAAGCGGTTCATCGGCGTGGAGAAGGTTGGCGGGTTGGCGAGTGTCATCACATTCAAGGAGGCCGCTGCAACACACCGCAAGACCGGTCTGTTTTACTTCATCAACTTCCCCGAATTCTGTACGAAACTGGATGTGGCGAACAAGGCACGTGGCACGGCCCGCGGAGTCGAGGAGTTGGTGCCCGGCGTCAAGAATGGTGAGTTCGACCTCCTTGCCTGGTTCAAGATGACCGCGAACGCGAAGGCGTTGAAGTCGGTCGCGGGAAGCGTTCGGTTCCGCGATGGGGGACTGTCGGCGACCATGTCGGCAACGTTCGATCCCGCGCACAGGAGTCCCCTGTTGGAGTTCCTCTCTGGTCCCGGGGTCAAGGTCGAGTTGCTCCATCATGCTCGCCGACCTGCGACGTTTGCCATCGGTGTCACGCTGCCGGAAAAGAACCGTGCCGTCGCGTTGCTCGGATTCCTCGATGGTATCGCGAAGGCGAACGGCGAACTCGGCCGACTTCCTGGTGAAGCTGCCCGCGAGATGGAGCAGAAGTTCAAGGTTCCGCTTGCCGAGGGACTCATTGGCCAGACGAATGCCGTTACGATCTCCTTCCCAACGAAGCAAGAGTTACCAAAGGACGCTCGGCCAATGCCGATGTGGGTGCTTCACACGGAAGACGTTGCGACCGCGACGGCGTGGGAAAACTTCTTGCCGAAGATGATCGGTGATCTGTCCGGCGCTGCGAATACTCCTCAGGCCGCAACTGAGACGATCGACGGCGTGAAAGTCTTCTCGCTGCCGGGCACCGGGTTGGCGTGGAATGCTGCTGTTCATTACGCCCGGAGTGGTTCGGTGATTGCGATTGGCCTGGACCGAAAGTTGGTGGCCCAGGCTGTGACCGCCGATGCTGTCAGTTCGGTTGTCGGTGGGGCCAATGCGGTGTCGCCGCCGGTCGATACGGCAGCGTTTGGCGTCATTTCACTCGGCGATTTGCTCCTCGGCGGGATCGAGAAACCACCGGTCAGCGGACCAGTCGTTCCCAAAGAAGAGGCACCAGTGATTCTGCCGAACGGCAATCCGCTCCCCGAGAGTTTCCTCGAGGATTTGAAGAAGGCTCGAAAGGCGTTTGTCGATTCGCTCGCCACACTGCAACCCGCAACTGTAACGGCGAAACGCGCGGGGAACGAGTTGCGGATCGAGGTGTTCCAGCCGAAAGTTCAATCTGGCGGGTTGAAGACGGTGATCGACGCCGCGGCGAACTGGCTCGACAAGGCCGGTGGCCTGATGGGAGCCGGCAATGGTGGCCTCGACATCGAGCGGTTGATGAAGGGAAAGTGGTGAGAGCACCGTGAGATGGCCACTTCATGAGACTTTCAACTTCTCTGCGGTTGCTCGAACGGAATCGGTTATATACACTACAACGGTAATGGAGCCTTGCCCGATGCCGCGCTGTGCCATTCTTATCGAGAACCTTCTACTTCTCCGGCTATCCGGGGGCAGGTTCTCTTCGCGCGTCGGATGACCCGAACCACGAAGTACCCGCGGCCCCGGAACCAAGAAGAGTTCCGGGGCCGTTCTCGTTTCAGGAACTCTCTCCCGCAAACATCAGACTGGAGTTCACTCGATGCCCGCCCCGACTGATCCGAACCGTGTCATCATCTTCGACACCACGCTGCGCGACGGGGAGCAAAGCCCCGGATGCAGCATGAACCTCGGCGAAAAGCTGGAAATGGCCCGCGCTCTCGCAAGCCTCGGGGTGGATGTGATCGAGGCCGGATTCCCGATCGCGTCTCCCGGCGACTTCGAGTCGGTCCAGGCCATCGCCCGGCAGATCAGCGGCCCCATCATCTGCGGGCTCGCACGCTGCAACCCGGCAGACATTGATCGCGCTGCGGATGCGGTGAAAGATGCCGCACGCCCCCGCGTTCACGTCTTCCTCGCGACCAGTGCGATTCACCGCGAGTTCAAGCTCCGCATGACTCCGGCGGAAGTCGCTGCCAAGGCCGTCGAGGGGGTTAAGCGTGCTCGCGACCGTGTCGAGGATGTCGAGTTCTCACCGGAAGACGCTGCTCGCACGGAACTGGATTTTCTCTCCGAGGTGGTGGAGAAAGCCATAGAAGCGGGCGCGACCACGCTGAACATTCCTGACACCGTGGGTTATGCAGTACCGAGTCATTACGCCTCGATCATCCGACACTTGAAGAAGAATGTTCGCGGCATTGAGAAGTGTGTGCTGTCCGTGCACTGTCATGATGACCTGGGAATGGCAGTGGCTAATAGCCTCGCAGCTCTCAGTGAAGGTGCCCGACAGGTGGAATGCACGATCAACGGCATCGGCGAGCGGGCCGGCAACACGTCGCTCGAAGAGGTGGTGATGGCTCTCCACACCCGTCGCGACTTCTACAAACTCACCACGGGAATCAACACACGCCAGTTGTACCCGATCAGCCGCAAGTTGTCGCACATCACCGGTATGTCGGTGCAGCGAAACAAGGCGATCGTGGGTCAGAACGCTTTCGCACACGAAGCCGGCATTCACCAGGATGGCATGCTGAAGGAGCGAAGCACCTACGAAATCATGAAGCCCGAGGATGTGGGGATCCCGCGAACCGAACTGGTTCTGGGAAAGCACAGCGGCCGGCACGCGCTCAAACAGCGGGTGACGGACCTGGGCTACCACCTGTCTGACGAACAGTTGAACCGTGTGTTCGAGGAGTTCAAGAAACTCGCGGACCTCAAGAAGGAAGTCTACGACGCGGATATCGAAGCGCTGGCCGAGAATCAGTTGCAGGCCGGCACCCGGAACACATGGACCCTCGTCGGCTTCACGAGCACGGCTGGCACCGGGTCGCAGACCTCCGCAGCGGTTGCACTGAAGCACCAAGACGGCACCGTGCGGCGAGATGCCGCTGTGGGCAACGGTCCCATTGACGCACTGTTCAAGGCGATTGACAGGGTGACCGGCATCTCGGTCAAGGTGGTCGATTACCGGGTTCGCTCGGTGACTCAGGACATGGACGCGATGGGCGAAGCGCAGGTCGAGATCGACCACGATGGGAAGCGATCCCGCGCACGAGCCGTGAGTGTGGACGTGATCGAGGCGAGTGCTCTCGCATACCTGGAGGGGTTGAACCGTGTTGCGTCTCGCAAGTCGCGTGACCGGCTCAAGCCCACCGACGACGTTCCGACTGAAGTTGTCCCGATGACCTAATCGTGCGATGCGAAGCCGCAAGCGGCTTGCGGCTTCGCCCTTCGAGCCGGGGGTTCACGTGAAGCGTGCCGTCATCACCGTGGGGTTGGGCTTCGGGGACGAAGGGAAGGGGGCCACGGTCGATTTCCTGACGCGTGACCTCGGGGCTGACCTCGTCATTCGGTATTGCGGCGGCAGTCAGGCCGGGCACAATGTCGAACTCCCCGATGGTCGTCGTCACACTTTCTCGCAGTTCGGTGCTGGCACGCTTGCCCCGAACCCACCTCGCACCTACCTCGGCTCGGCGGTTGTCATCGACCCACCCGCGATGCTCCGTGAAGCAAGCCATCTCGCTGAACTGGGTATCGCAAACCCGCTCCAACTGATCACCGTTCACCCGCGTTGCCTCGTCACGACTCCTTGGCTTCGGTTATTGAATCGCGTTCGTGAGTTGTCGCGTGGTGAAGCTCGCCACGGTTCGTGTGGTCACGGAATTGGTGAGGCCCGGAGCTATTGGCTGCAACGTGGCGAGGATGCAGTCTTCGCGGCCGATCTGCTTGACTCGCGCAGACTTCACCACAAGCTCGAACTCCAACGACAGCGGATTCTCCTGGAGGCCCAACCTCTTATTGAACTGTGTTCCGCCGAGGCGTTGCACAAGATCGGGGCCGACGTATGGGAACTGAACGCCGACGATGCCGCCGACCAGCTATCCGAACCGGTGAAGGGGCAGATCACCGTTTCGGAGGAGGTGCCGTCTCACCAGATGGCGATTCTTGAAGGAGCACAGGGGGTATTGCTCGACGAGTACCGGGGGTTCCACCCGCACACGACGTGGAGCACGGTCACGCCTCGCCACGCCTGGGAACTCGTCAGCCAGATGGGATCGGAAGCGGTCACACTTCTCGGCATTACTCGCGCTTACTCCACCAGGCACGGGGCGGGGCCGTTCCCCACGTTCTCGCCGGAGTTGACGGCACGACTTGCAGACCCCGGAAACCCGTGGAACGCCTGGCAGGGTTCACTCCGTTGCGGCTGGCTCGACATGGTGATGTTGCGTTACTCTGTGGCCGCGTGTGGATCGCTCGACGGTCTCGTTGTCAACCACCTGGATCAGCTTGAAGGAACCAATACGCGGATGTGCGACGCCTACAACAACGGCGTACTGGCTCCGTCGAGCGTACCCAACCTGGGGTGGCAGACGCGGTTATCGGAGCAAGTGCAAACCGCGGAACCCGTTCTGGAACTGGCGACTTCAGAGAGCATTTTGCGAACGCTGGGTTCGCTTGCGCCGGTCGTCGTAACCGGGTATGGGCCGACACACTCGGCTCGTCGGTCTTCTGGTTTGAGCTTTCGCATGAAACGGGATTGAGATTCTCCCGATAATTCGAGGGTATACCTTCTGACTGCGAGAGTTTTTGTCCAACGTTGATTTTTGAGTTGGACGTATCACCAGATTTACATTAAACTCTCATCAAGTCGCTCGGCTGTATGTGTGAGTTTTGCCACTTCAGCAAGAATTTGTCGGCATGAGAGTTTTACCAACCAACCTGCTGGTTTGTGTTAGCCTCACTCTTGCGGGGTGCAGTGGCGGCCCTGATCTTTCCCCTGTTGCAACACGATCATACGACTCAGAATCGATGGCCAAGGCCGCGATCCAACAGTTCGACAAAAACACGAATGGAACGCTGGAACTGGCCGAACTTGATAGCTGTCCGGGACTGAAAGCCACGTTCACTCACATCGACACCAATAACGACAACAAACTGACCGCCGAGGAACTCAAGGCCCGCTTCGAGGGCTACCGCACGGCTGGGGCAGTTGGTTACACCCTCCGGGTAACCCTTGATGGAATCCCTCTGCCGGATGCAACCGCTACCCTGACCCCTGAATCATTTATGAACGGGGCAATCAGCGAGGTGACAGGGAAAACTACCGCTGACGGGACTTTGAGCAAGTACAGCGTTGATGGTCGTGAGTTACCGGGTCTGCCGTCCGGAGTGTATCGCGTAACCGTTACCAAAGACGGACTCGGTCTCCCCGCAAAATACAAC
Source organism: Planctomycetaceae bacterium (assembly GCA_013823135.1). GTDB lineage: Bacteria > Planctomycetota > Planctomycetia > Gemmatales > Gemmataceae > Gemmata. The sequence goes on along the minus strand of PNLP01000004.1, from coordinate 2,070 downwards.
ACCCAATCAACCCTGGGCTGTGAAGTTTCTGGGGGTGGGCGAGGTGGGAACTCAGGCTACGACGTAAGACTCACAAAAAAGTAACTCGATACAGGTCTGTTGCGGTTTGTTGCCCCATCATTCACTCACGTGCGAGGAGGTCCATGTCATGCCCTTGTTTCGTCTCCCCGGAAGGCGTGGGTTCACCCTTATCGAATTGTTGGTCGTGATCGCGATTATCGCGATTCTGATTGGGTTGTTGCTCCCCGCTGTGCAGAAGGTCCGCGAGGCTGCGTCACGGCTGAAATGCAGCAACAACATGAAGCAGATTGGCATCGCCATGCACAACTGCCACGATGTATTTGGCTACTTCCCTTCCGGTGGTTGGGGCTGGGGCTGGGTCGGTGAGCCGGGTCGAGGTATCGGTGCATCGCAACCGGGCGGCTGGGTGTACAGCATCCTTCCGTATTGTGAACAGGGGCCGCTCTCTGACCTGGGCAACGGAGCCGCATTCGGCTCGGCCGCGCACCTGGCCGGTCATCAGCAGCGTGCGAGCACCTCTCCTCCCATCTTCGGATGTTCGAGCCGTCGGCCTTCGACTCCATACGCCGGCAGTTACACCTATTACAACATGACGTCGGCCCCGGCGGCGGGTTATGGCCGAACCGACTACGCGGGTTGCTCGGGAACTGGTGCGAATGAAATTGACCCCGGTCCAACCACACTCGCCGCAGGCGACACGCTGACTCCGCAGGTTCTCGATGGTGTTTTTGGCCGCAAGAGTCAGACCCGGATCGCCGACATCACCAAGGGAACCAGCAACCAACTGCTGGTGGGAGAAAAGTACCTCAACCCGGACAACTACCGGACAGGATCGGATGGTGGCGACAACGAGTGTATGTACACAGGGTTGAACAACGACGTGTATCGGAGCACGTCTGAGCCCCCTATGCAGGACCGTCCTGGCGTGTCGAGCACGACACGCTTCGGGAGCATGCACCCAGGTGGAATTAACGTGGTGCAAGCCGACGGAGCGGTGCGTGTGATTACCTACCAGGTGGACGCAACCGTGTTCCGAGAGTACGGCAAGATCGCGAGCAGTTCCGTGATCAACATTCCGTGAGTCACAACTCGGGCCAGATCCAGAGCAACACGGCGAAGTGAAGTAGCACCACCGCGAAGATCAGTGCCACAACCCATAGCGGCGGAAACCCCGGTTCGGTTTCCGTCGTCATATCGGTGGGGGGATTGGCATCGGGTGCATTAGGGCCTTCGCGATTGGTACCCATCACCATCACTACCACAAGACCCACAATCCCGATCGCCACAAAGGTCATGCAGACCGGGAAACAGGCGAAAAGCGGTGTCATTGTTGCCCCGGTCTCACAGCAGTTGGCTTCCAATCAAAACTAGTAGTTCATTGCAGCTAAATCGTGTCGTCAGTATCGTTGCTCCTGACCCCAGTCAGGAGGACGGAAAATGCCCCCGGCGAGCAAGTTGGTCGTCCGACTCACGGACGACCAACGTGATGCCCTGGCCCGTTTGGTCCGAACCGGCACCCACCCGGCGGCGATGCGGAGCGGGCGGCCATCCTGCTCCGAGCCGATGCAGACGGACCAGACGCCTGGACCGACGAGGAGATCGCCGAGCACCTGGAAACGTCTCGGATGACGGTCATGCGGGTGCGACAGCAGTTCGCCGCCGAGGGGTTCGACGCCACACTCCACCGCAAGAAGCCGACCGGCCGCCAGTACCGCGCACTCGACGGGGCACAAGAGGCCCAATTGGTAGCTATCGCCTGCTCGGAACCGCCCGAGGGCCGCGCTCGCTGGACGATGGAGTTGCTCGCCGATCGTCTGTCTGGTCGAGTTGAAGGTGATCGACACGATTCACCCCTCCACAGTCTGCCGGACGCTGAAAAAAACTAGTCCGGCAAACGTGACTGGATCAGAAGTGGCTGATTCCATAGGTTTGGGTCAATCTATGAAGGATGCCCATGAAGAAGCCAAAGCCAGCCGAGCCGACCATCACCCGCGATCTGAGCCCCGAACGGACCGACTGCCCACACACGGCTCAACTGTACTGCGCCCC
>PNLP01000003.1 GCA_013823135.1 Planctomycetaceae bacterium | reverse complement strand
GGCACTTGTCGTGCTACGGTCTCTTTTGTTTGATCCTCTTGATCCGTGTTCTAGCTGCGAGATCCGCGTGCCATTGCTTCGGTTATCTCCTCCATCAGTACAGCACGATGCTCAGCCCGAGGAAGGGTTGGAGGATCGTTCGCGAAAAGTCACTTCGCCCGAGCCCTTGAGAGTGAATCACCCGCAATCCGCCAATCAATCGAGTGCCGCCGAACAACTCCTGAGAAAATCCGACCGCCGCTCGCGGGGTAAAGTTCAACTTGCTGCCAACCACATCTGGGACAGGGTTGTCGGAGTACGTGAGTCCGACGCCGCCCGCCAGGAACACGTTGCCCTTCGGCCTGACGAAAAAGTAGCGGCGGAGTGTGAGGGCTGGCCCGTACCCGACGGTGGGTGGTCCGGGTTGGTCGTAGTAGATCCCTTGCAGGTGCAGGTTCACGCAGGTGTTCTTGAGGAAGAAGTGATCCACCTCGACGTTCAGGATGTAGAACCACTCGCTGGTGCCGATGGCTTTCCCGACAAGCGGCACGAAGACGACATGCGTGGTGCCGGGAGTTCCGAACTTCGGTGCCGGTTTGCACTGTTGCAACGGGTTGCAAGTGAGTGTGTCGAAGGCTGAGGTGGTGTCTGTCGGAAGGCTTGTTTGGGCTGTTGACGACTCGGTGAGAGTCTGCCCAGTCAACGCTTCGTAGCTCCTACTTCCCGAGGCACGCTCAGTCCCGCTCAGCAGCGTGTCGATCTTGGTGGCGGGAATCGGTTCTGGCTGCGCGGATCCGGGCTCACAAGCGAGTATACCCACAGCGGCGAGTAGCCATTCGTAGCACGCTCGGCGCGATCCGATGGCCATTTTGCCTCCCGGCACGATCAACCGTGTCGGGAGGATTATCGGATGTCGGTCTATGGTTGCTTGAGCGCAACACTCACTCGGTTCCGATCTTGAAAGGGCTGGCCCCGATGCCACCACGGAGGTTCGGGTTCACCGGTCGGTTCGCCATCGTCTCGGCTGCGGCCTTCTCGTCGGCTTCGCGTTCGGCTGCCTCCGCGGCATCCTCGGCGTTCTCCTTCTCCAGCGAGATGGACTTCAGGCTGAGCGCGATCCGGCGGGTTTCCGGGTCCACGTTCAGGACTTCGACCTGAACCGTCTGGCCTTCCTCCACCACGTCGCGAGCACGGCGAATGCGCTGCGTCGAGAGTTCCGAGATGTGAATCAACCCCTCGACGCCCGGTTCCAGTTCCACGAACGCGCCGAACTCGGCGGTCCGCGTGACCTTGCCCGTGATGCGTGCTCCGGCCTTCACGCGGCCTGCAAACTCGGTGAACGGACTTGTCGTCAGTTCCTTGATGCTCAGGCCGATCTTGCGTGCTTCGAGGTCGAGTCGCTTGACGACGACTTGCACTTCCTGACCGATCTTCACGATCTCGTTCAGGTCGTTCACCCGTTGCCAGGAGAATTCGGAGATCGGGATGAGGCCGTCGGCCCCGCCCAGATCGACGAACGCCCCGAACGGCTTGATACTCTTGATGGTCCCCTTGAAGACCGCACCTTCCTTGATCGTCGTCCAGAACTGCTCGGCCTTCTGTTGCCGTTCGCGTTCCAGAATCGCCCGACGACTCACGATCAGGTTCCGTTCCTCGGGGTCGAGTTCGACCACTTGCACGCGGAGCCGCTGGTTCACGAACTGGTCGATGTCCTCGACGCGGTACATGTCGAGCTGGCTCGCGGGGAGGAACCCCTTGATGCCGTTCACTTCGATGGTCAGTCCGGTCTTGTTCTTGTTCGTGCCGGTGACTTTCGCTTCCACGATCATGTGGAGCGCGACGCTCGACCAGTCGGTGACGCTTTGAACCGATCCCTCGCGCGTGAGGATGAGCAGGCCGTTCGCGGCGTCGTAGTGGTCGATGTCGAAGTCCACTTCGTCGCCGATCTTCGGTGTGTCGCCGCCGAATTGTTCCAGTGGCAACAGACCCTGACCACGACCGCCAGGCACTTCAACGAACACGTCCTTGCCGTGAACGCTGACGATGCGGCCCTTCTTCTTCTGGCCGGGCGTGCGTGCTGACCCGCCGCGGTGACCGGTGTGTGCGTCGGTCGCTTCGATGGCTGTGAAGCCGGTCAGAGCTTGGTTCAGCTCATCCTCGATCAGCTTGTCGAGTTCGCGGTTGTTCGGCTTGAACCCCGCGAATCCACCACCCGACGACATGTTCGGCGGCATTCCGCCGGCGTTCATGGGCTTTTCACGCGGAGGCTTGTCGCCTTGCGGGAACGAGCGTGAAGCACCACCCGGACGCGGGCCGCCGGGCTTCGGAGGGCCACTGCGGTTGTTGCTGCCAGGACCGCTTGGAACGCCGGGGCCGCGGTAACCGGTTTGCGGGGGCGGCGCTGGCTTCGGTGCCGGTGCGGGGGCTGCGGGTGTCGGAGTCGCGGCTACTGGCGAGCCGGGGGTGTCAACCCCCGGGTTCTCGGTCGGTACGGGCGGGGTCGGGTCGCTCATCGTTCGATCCTCCATTCGTTCTGTCAAACTTATCAGACGAGGGGAAGCGCGACAACGGAACGTAGTTCTTGGCTCGCCAAGAGCGTGCCCGGTTCTAGAATCGCCCCATGTCATCCGACACCCGGCACAAACTCTGGCTCGCGGCGAAGACCCTGCTTGCACTCGCCATCGTGGTCGGGGTCGCACGCTATTTCTGGAGCATCCTCACTCACTCGCAGTTCGACGCCCGCCAGTTGAGCGTGCGGTTCGAGTTGCTGGTGCCGGCGGGGGTGCTGTACCTGCTCGCCCATTGCTGCTGGGCGTCGTTCTGGATTCGGTTGCTGCACGGGCAGGGGATCCGCGTGCCGTGGTCGGTCGGGATGCGGGCGTACTTTGTCAGTCAGTTCGGGAAATACGTTCCCGGCAAGGCTTGGGTGATTCTGATTCGCGTGGGGATTCTCCGGCATCACGGCGGGCATCCGCTTCCCGTGGCGATTACCGCGACCTACGAGGCACTGTGCAGCATGGCCGCCGGCGCGATCCTCGGGGTGCTGTTGCTGCCGCAACTCGGCGTGCTGCCGGTCGAGCTCTCGAGCAACATCACGGCGCTTATGGCCGTGGCGGCACTGCCGGTCGCTCTCGGGGTGCTGAACAAACTTGCGGCGAAAATCGTGGCGAAGAAACGTGGCCCCAATGCACGACCGCTGCCCGCACCATCGGTGTTTCTGTTGGCTCAAGGATTGTTGCACGGAGCCCTCGGCCACTGCCTGCTGGGGCTGAGCCTGGGGCTAACCATCGCGGCGGTCGCACCACAATCAGCGGCGATGACCGACACCTATCCCGCCGATCTCGGTGCGAGCACGATCTCTTACGTCGCCGGTTTCATCGCCTTGGTCGTCCCCGGTGGGTTGGGCGTGCGTGAATGGGTGCTTCAGATTGCACTCACGCCGCGGTTCGCCGAGACGATGGGCGCGCAGGCCGCGGCCGGCCTCGCCGTGATTATCGCCTTGATCCTCCGATTGGTCTGGACCGCTGCCGAAGTGATGCTGGCCACGGCACTCTATTTCATCCCATCACCACCTCCCGAACCGCACCACCATGCCTGATGAAGCCGACCCGGGTTTGCTCTCGCTGGTCATCCCGGTTTATAACGAACACGACAGCCTCACGCCGCTGCTTGCCGAGATCACGGAAGTGGTCGGCAAGATCGACCAGCGCGTGGAAATCATCTTCGTCGATGACGGCAGCACGGACGGTTCCTGGCAACTGGTCCGCGAGCTTTCGGCGAAGGACGAGCGTGTTCGTGGCATTCGCTTCCGGCGAAACTTCGGCAAGGCGGCCGCACTGGAAGCCGGGTTCAAGGTTGCTCGCGGTGGCGTTGTGATGACGCTCGACGCCGACCTTCAGGACGACCCGCACGAGATCCCGAACTTCCTGGCGGCGATCCGCAACGGCCTCGACGTGGTGAGCGGCTGGAAGAAGATTCGCCTCGACCCCTGGCACAAAACATTCCCGAGTCGCGTGTTCAACCGAATGGTCGGCTGGGTGACGAAGGTCCACCTCCACGATCACAACTGCGGCTTCAAGGCGTATCGGGCCGACGTGCTGCGCGAACTGAACCTGTACGGCGAGATGCACCGCTTCGTGCCAGTGTTGGCGGCGGGGCGGGGTTTCAAGGTCGGCGAACTTGCGATTCACCACCGGCCGCGGCAGTTCGGTCGCTCGAAGTACGGCTGGCAACGGTTCGTGAAAGGGTTCCTCGATCTGGTGACGGTCCACTTCCTCACGAAGTTCGGCAGGCGACCGCAGCACTTGCTGGGCAGTTACGGTTTACTCGCGGCCACGCTGGGATTCCTGGGCTTCTTCGGGCTTCTGGTGAACCTCGGAGTTCAACTCATCGACCCCACGATTGGCTTCGGAACCGTCACGCAACTTTATGTGCTGTTGCTCTCGGGCGGGTTGGTGCTGGGTGGCGCGCAGTTGCTCTTCACGGGATTGCTGGCCGAACTCGTCGTCGCCCGCAAGATGATGGAGCAAGAACCGTTCAGCGTGGTGGAACGGACGGCGACGAAGGGCTAGGCGTCGCCTCGTTGGGGCGACCGCTACACGTTCGAGATCGCGTCATGCCCGATGCTTCTGAAACACGCCGATCCGTTTACCTGCTGCTGACCGCGGTGGCGGTTGCCGTTGCCGCGGCGAGAGTGCTCGCCGCCGAGAATCTTCTGGAGCCCAGCCGGTACACGCCGCCTGCCGATGGCTACAGTGCGAACCCACCCGATCCACCGCGGAAATGGCCTGCCACGCGGCCCGACCCCACGCCGATGCTCAGTTCGAACGACAAATCCCGCTTCGCCACCATCCGCGCACTCGTGGACGAAAAGACGTACTCGATCGGGAAGCGGGTCTACCCCGACGGCCAGAATCCGAAGGTGTTCACCGATGAGGGGATCATTGCGGAACCGCAATACAAGAGCCTCGATATCGTGCTGCGGCCGCTCGGCCCGGATGCGAGCGGCCCACAGTCGCGTGAGTTCTACAGCAGCAAGCCGCCCTTAATGCCAATGCTGCTCGCGGGGGAATACTGGCTGCTGAAGAATCTGTTCGGGTGGGACATCACGCGCGATCGCTTCGTCGTGATCCCGTTCATCGTGTTCACCGTGAACGTGTTGCCGTTCGCGGTGTACCTCGTGCTACTCGCACGGCTCATCGAAGCCACAGGCAAAACCGACTTCGGCCGCTTGCTCGCGTTCACGGCCGGGGCAGTGGGAACGTTCCTCATCACTTTCTCGACCACGCTGAACAACCACTCACCCGCTGTGTTTTGCGTGCTGTTCGCGGTGTACCCCCTTGTGCGTGCGATGCAGGAAAAGCGCGACATGTCGCCCGCTGGCTACCTGTGCTGCGGGTTCTTCGCGTCTTTCGCGGCGACGTTCGACCTGCCCGCCGCCGCGCTCCTGGCCGCTCTGGGGATTCCACTGTTTATCGCTCGCACCCGGAACACGATGCTGTTCTTCCTGCCTGGCGTGTTGGTTCCGCTGATCGCGTTGCTCGCGTGCAACTATGCAGCGATGGGGCAGTTGCTCCCCGCGTACAGCGAGTTCGGCGGCCTGTGGTACAACTTCGAGGGAAGCCACTGGGCGAAACGCGGCACGCCGTTGGGGAAGGGGCTCGACTTCAACGAAGAGCCGATGTCCGTTTACGCCTTCCACCTGCTGTTCGGGCATCATGGGTGGTTTAGTCTCACGCCGGTCTGGTTCCTCGCGTTCGGAACCATCGTTGGATTGGGAATCCGCAGTGCGGTGGATGTGCGGAAGATGTTCGCGAAACCTGCCGGCACGGGCTGGACGCCGGAAGTGTTCGCGGCGATGACGTTCGTCGTCTCGCTGACGGTCTTCGCGTTCTACCTGTCGCGAACGCAGAGCTATAACTACGGTGGCAACACGAGCGGCCCACGCTGGCTGTTCTGGCTGATTCCGCTGTGGTTGCTGGCGATCCCCCTGGCGGCAGATCGACTCGCAAGCTCACGGGGCGGGCGGTTTCTCTGTGCGGTCCTGCTCGGGTTCTCGGTGCTGGCCGTGTTCTATCCCGCAGCGAACCCGTGGCGAAATCCGTGGATTCTGAGCCTGTTGGAATACACCGGAATCAAGCGGTATTGAACCATGCAAGAACCGGCCCCGAACCCTGAAGTGCCACTGGTGCAGCGAGTCGCGTTGCCGGCTCCGCGTAAGCCACGTCCCGGTTTTTGGGGTGCGGTCCTCTGGTGTCTGCTGTTCATCGCGGTTCAACTCGGCTGCGCGATTGGCACGATCACGATCATCCTCGTCGTGCACATGCTCCGCAGCGATAACCCCAGCCAGTTCATCAACGAACAGTTGAGCCAATTCGCGAAAGCCGCCGCGCCCACCAAGCCTGACGAACCGCCGCGGCCACCCGTTCCTACGGAACTGGGGCAGGCCATCGCCTACGGAATGCTTGCCGCTCAGGTTGGTTCCCTCGGCCTGATCCTTCTCGTGGTTCCGCGTGCGGTCGGACCCGGCTGGAAGCGGCAACTGGGTGTCCGCGTGCCGGCCGGGTTGCATGTCTTCCTGGTGATCCTCGTCTTGCCCGCGTTCATGATTCTGGCGGACGGGATTCAGGAGCTTTTCCTGCGACTCACGGGCATCACGCGACCCGCAGCGAACGAAGCGCTCAACGGCACCTTCGGCACAGTTCCCGGACTCGTCACGTTCCTGGCGGTCGCCTTCGGGCCGGGGTTGGTCGAAGAGTTCTGGTGCCGTGGGTTCCTGGGTCGCGGCCTATGTGCCCGCTACGGGATGCTCCTGGGCGTGGTCAGCACGTCGTTCCTGTTCGGGATGCTGCACATCGACCCTTCGCATGTGATGATTGCGGCGCTGATGGGGGCGTATCTTCACTTTGTGTACCTGGCGACGCGGTCGATCTGGGTGCCGGTGTTGTTGCACCTCATGAACAACGGGCTGGCTGTGTTTCTCGCGCTCGCCCCCGCATTGCAAGACGCCGCAAAGAGCTTTCAGGAAGACAAGCATGGCCTCCGTGCCGTGATGGATCTCGCCTCGCTCGGGCTGGTCGTGTTCGCGAGTGTGGCACTCTGGACAAGCCGGGCCGAGGTGATTCGCGTGCCGGCAAAGGATGGGCTCCCCGACGCGAACGAGTGGAAGCAAGAATATCCTGGTATCTCGTTACCGCCAGCCGGAGCCCCGGAGAAGCTCAGCTACGGTACACTCAGCCCGGCCGCGATGTTTCTCGCAATGGGATCGTTCGGGATTCTGGCCTATCTGCTTTCGCAACTCGGCAAGTGAGCAAGTTTGCGCCTCGTTCTAATTCCAGAAATGCTATCTTCCAAAACCCTTGAACATTCGGGTAAACTCCTGAGTTACCACGCCATGTCACATCGGGAACTGCCCCTTTGATGTGCCAGTCGATCTCTCCTTATGGGGCTAGTCATGCAGATTCATTCACGAAGAAGTGGCTTCACGCTGATCGAGTTATTGGTGGTCATCGCCATCATCGCGATTCTGATTGGTCTGTTACTCCCCGCGGTGCAGAAGGTCCGCGAAGCAGCGGCCCGCGCGAAGTGCCAGAACAACCTGAAGCAGTGGGCACTGGCTGCTCACAACGCCAACGACGCTCTGGGTCGGCTCCCGCCGCAAATGGGTTCCTACGGCGGCGCTCACGGTTCGGTGTTCTGGCACCTGCTTCCGTTCGTGGAGCAGAAAGCGCTCTGGGATGTCGTTCCCTTTAACACCACGCGGAACGAGAAGGTTCCTACCGCATATTTGAACGACCCGTCGGCGATTACCGTTCTCCCGGCGGTCCGCTGCCCTTCCGACCCGAACTTACCCCAGGCCAAGGTCCGCATGTACTGGGAAGCCGGCAGTTACGCGGGCAATTACCAGGTGTTCGGAACTCCGGGTGCTTCACCGGGCGTGTCGTGCGATAACTACGGACACCAACTCAACGGGACTCCCAGGATTCCCACGACCTTCTCCGATGGCACGTCGAGCACGATCATGTTCGCGGAGAAACTCGGCTATTGCGGTGATATCGCGGGGACAATTGGAAACTATAACACGACGGGGCATCCAGGCGGCAATGCGTGGTCACGCTGGGATTGCGTGGATAACTGGGATCCCGTGTTCGCGATGTGGTCAACCGGTGCTGCGTCGATCTTCCAGGTGAACCCTAAGTGGGATCAAGCGAGCTGCGACTACCTCCGTGCATCGACAGCACACACCGGAGGCATGGTGACCGGATTCGCGGACGGAAGCGTTCGAAGTTTGAACGGATCCGTGGATGCGGCAACCGTGTGGTGGCCGTTGGTTACCCCGGCTGCGGGCGAAGTGGTCGGCAACTACTGAAATCTGCCGGACCTTTGGGCACAAGTCAACTCGCTCACCTCCCTCGATTCAATTTTCTCGAACGAGCGAGGCAATAGGATAGTTCAAAACCTGACTCTGATTCAACTTGCGAACATGTCTGCGGATTCTCCAGATTCTGCGTGGAAGCCAACAACGAACCGACCTTGAAAGGTGGTTCCATGTTGCCGGAAATGGTGTACTAGCGTTATCGTAGAAGAGACTCGTTCCCCGCGACCATTGATCGCTCATGTCGAAGCTACCGAGCGCGTTCCTCGTTGTCCGTCGGGATGACGGGTTCGGTGACGTTTACCCGCTGCAACTGGGCACGCGGTACAAGCTCGGGCGCGCCCCCACCAACAAACTGACGCTGCAAGACGATCTGTGTAGCCGCGAGCACGCCGAGGTGTTTCCCGACGGCGACGGCTGGTTTGTTCGCGATCTCGGGAGCATGAATGGGACGCACGTCAACGGGGAGCAGTTGAGGGCGGAGCGGTCCCTCCGGCCACTTGATGAGATTCGTGTTGGCAGAACGCGGCTCGTATTCGTCGAGCAACTTGCCCAGCTCCCCAATGTCGCGAATGGCGAGATCACTCGCATTGATAAAGCCGACGGGTTGGAGATTCGCAAACGCTTGGGACAAACTCGCTACCAACCTGAGCCAACCATCCATGCTGATGAGGACACGCTTACCGACCAGCAGCGCGTGTCGCCACAACAGGCCGTGTCGGTGCTCTACCGCCTGGCTTTGGACATGGCCGGGGCCACGAACCCCACGGAGTTGTGCGAACTGGTCGTGGACGCGGTCTTCCGGGCGACACCTGCCGAAGTCGTCGCGGTGCTGGCGTTGAAGGACGGCAAAGACCCAGAACCCGTCGTCTACCGCACACGCGGCATTGGGGGGAAGACCTATCACAAGGTTTCCACATTTGTCAGCCACGAAGTGATCGACACCAAACAGGCCGTGCTTGCCGCGAACGTTGCGGACAACACGGCCTTGAAGAATCGCGATAGCCTCTCCGAACTGAAGATCGCCAGCTTGATTTGCGCACCGGTCATCTACTCCGATCAACTCCTGGGCCTGGTGCACCTCTACCGGGCCAATCCGAGCGGGCCATTAAACGCCGACGACCTGGAGTTCACGCTCGCGGTTGCGAGGCAACTCGGCACGGTGTGGCACCGCCTCCGAAAGCAACACACACTCTCAACCGAGGTACGCACGCTCAAGGATTTGCTGCGGGTCGAGTCGGAACTCGTTGGCGAAAGCCCGGCGTTGAACACCGTGGTTTCGCAGGTGAGTCGCGTGGCCGAGACGAAAGCCACGGTGTTGATCCGTGGCGAATCGGGGAGCGGAAAGGAACTCGTTGCCCGTGCGATCCACCAGAGCAGCCCGCGGAAGGATCACCCGTTCGTGTGCCTGAACTGCGCCGCCCTCACGGAATCGCTCCTCGAAAGCGAACTCTTCGGGCACGAAAAGGGGTCGTTCACCGGGGCGACCGAGCGGATGATCGGCAAGTTCGAAGCGGCGGATCAAGGCACAATCTTCCTCGATGAAATCGGGGAAATGTCGCTCTCGACCCAGGCGAAGTTCCTCCGCGTTCTCGAGGGGCATCCGTTCGAGCGAGTCGGCGGGAACGTCGCGATCAAGGCCGATGTGCGTGTGGTCGCGGCCACGAATCGCCCGCTGGAAGACGCTGTGCGGGCCGGTACGTTCCGCCGCGACCTCTTCTTCCGCTTGCAGGTCGTGCAACTCGATGTGCCGCCGTTACGAGACCGTCCGACCGACGTGCCGCTACTCGCCGAGCATTTCCTGAAACGATTCGTGCGTGAGACCGGCCGGAAGATTCGCGGCTTCACCCCCGCTGCACTCGAAAAGCTCCAAGGCTACCGCTGGCCGGGGAACGTGCGAGAGTTGAAGAACGTGATCGAGCGTGCCGTGGCGCTGGGGTCCGGCCCGCTGATCGACGGCCAGGATATCTGGCTTTCAGAAGTCGATCTCAGTTCGCTGACTGCCCCTCAGACCATTACCCCCGTGGGTAGCGGTGTCTTCCGACCCACGTCGTTGGAGGAGGTCGAGAAGCAACACATCCTCGACACGCTGAAGCACACGGACTGGAACAAGTCGCAAGCCGCCGCGATCCTCGGCATCGAACGCTCGACCCTCGACCGCAAGATCAAGGCGTACGGCGTGGCGAAGTGAAACGATGTTGGATGAGCGGCCGCCCCAGCGGGGCGGCTCCACAAATGCCGCCCCGCTGGGGCGACCGCTATACACTCTTCAACTCACACCCGACCGCAGACGCTCCACGAATTTCACAATGTCGCCCGGCATGGGCATGTCCCAGTGCATTGCTGCTTGCGTGGCAGGGTGCGTGAATCCCAGTTCGGTTGCGTGAAGTGCCAGCCTTGGGGCACCGCTCTTGTCGTCGAACATCGTGCCGTCACGCTTCTTCACGTACACTTTGTCACCACAAACGGGGTGGCCCGACTCCGACAGGTGAATGCGAATCTGGTGCGTGCGGCCGGTTTCAAGTCGGCACGACAGCAGCGTGTAGCCCGTGAACCGCTCTTCGACCGTGATGTGCGTCGTGGCGACCTTCCCTCCTGAGTCTGGCTGATTCGTGCTGCCGCGGCGACCGTCTCCGCGATCGGGGATGAGTGTCGTTGTGATCGTTCGGGGCGAATAGATTCCCGGCACCACGGTGACATACCGGCGGATGACGGTGTGCTTACGGAACTGTGCGCCGAGTTCGCGTTCGGCCAGCACCGAGCGTGCGAATACGACGAGGCCGCTGGTTTCCTTGTCGAGCCTGTGAACGATCCGCAGCCGCTGCAAATCGTGGGACGATCGGTTGAGTTGCTTCGCGATAGCCCACTGGGTGAGGTCTTCGAGCGTGGGGTCGAGTTCGCGGCGTTCTTCAGACCATTCCAGTTCGGCGGGGTGTCGCACGGTGTTCACGCCCGCCGGCTTCTCGACGACAACAACGTGTTCATCGAGGTGGCGTATCACGAGCCGATCCCGGTGCGCGACACGGGGGAGTGGCTTGGGGTGTTCGAGCAGCACGACGACTTCATCTTCCTTCACGCGGCGTGCGTCGTCGGAACAGATCGCGTCGCCGACCTTGACGCGGCGTGCGGCGATGAGCTTGCGCACGTCGTTCCACGATGGCCCGCCAAGCCGCGAACGCAGCACCTTGGCGAGGGTGTGGCCGGCTTCTTGGGGAGAAACGGTGAACGGTGGGAGCGTTGCGGACATCGGTTACTTCTCGTCTTCCTGTTCTTCGGCTTCGCCGAAGTCCATTTCGGACCAGTCTTCGTCGGGGTCGGGGATGTCCATGTATCCGCCGCAGTGCGGGCAATTCTCGGTTGTACCCATGGCGATTGCGGGCCAGTCCGAGGCTCGGCCGCAATCCTCGCACACGGCCGAGATCGTGCCCGTGCGGTTCGCCCGCCTGTCGCGGATCGCCTGGAGCTTGGCTGTCGCGATCACCGAGCCCAGGAATTTGTTCGCGTCATCAACTTTGGCGGCATCCAGAATCCGGATGTGGAACTCGTCCGGTTCCACCATGTCGGTCACACCCGTGATGAGCTGTGACTCGGCCTTGGGTGGAGGCACAATCACTTCCGCGTCAATCCCTTCGCCGGCAAGCAACTTCACGGCGGCCTCTGCAAGCGGAAGGCTTGGTGCCACGAACACGGTCATTGGATCTTCTTCCGCCATCGTCAGTCTCCTGTCGAGTTGTGTTTCGGGCCGCGACCGGGTTTCTGGCGTCGGGTCTGCGACACGTGACCGGGGCGGTAACCCTTATTCTTCGCGAGTGGTGGGTTGGGCCGTTCGCCTGGGGCTTCCACGCCCGCCGGATTCACCACGGATTGATCATGATCGGCGCGAGCGGCCGTGATCGCCTGCCGCCTGCGTGCCTCGTTGGCTTCTTTTGGCGGATGTGCGGCTAGTTCGTGAACGGGTCGATCCCCGTGGAGTACATGTATGTCGCGATCTCAGAAGGTGGGCGAAGACAGGACCGGGCTCACGGATGGAACCGACGCGCACGGTCGGTCCCATCCGACAGAGCAGAACTACTCGACCTTCCCACAATCGCTGATGACGACCTTTGCCGACGTTTGCCCGCTACGCGAACCGACTGCTTCAATCTTCTTGACCACGTCGTAACCCTTCACGACCTGTCCGAAAACGACGTGCTTGCCGTCGAGGTGTGGCGTGGCGGCGGTGCAGAGGAAGAACTGAGAGCCGTTCGTGTTCGGCCCGGCATTCGCCATCGAAAGAGTACCAGGCCCGAAGTGCTTGCCGGCCTTGCCTTCGAAGGTTTCGTCGTCGAACCTTCCGCCGTAGATCGACTCGCCGCCCCTGCCGTCACCGCGGGTGAAGTCGCCCGCCTGGCACATGAAGGCCGGGATCACGCGATGGAACGACGAACCCTTGAAGGCAAGCGGCGTCCCGGCCTTGTTCTTGGTGCCGACGCACAACTGCAGGAAGTTCTCGGCGGTTTTGGGGCAAGTGTCCGCGAACAGTTCCATCTCGATCCGCCCCGCCGGCTTGTCGCCGATGGTAATCTCGAAGAACACTGTGGGATTCTTTGGGTTCACGGCGTGGAAGGGCTTGTAATCGTCTGCCATTGAATTCACTCTCTCGGGTGCTGTGGGTTGACCGCCATCAGTGTCCGGCCTGTTCGTTGAGCACGCAGGCAGCACCGCAAAGCAGGCCAACAGGAGGATTCCACTTAGGAGGATCACTGGGCTATGACTCATGATGGTCTCCATTTGAGGAATCCGATGAGGAGATTATCGGTCCGCAAGGGGGGAAGACAAGGAAGCTGCACCCGAGAGTCCGTGCGGAGCTCAGTCCGTCGGTTTCTCGGCCCTGGCCAGGGCGACCACGGTCAGGGGTTGTCTCCCGCCATCATCACTCTCCCGTCGGATGTGTTTGCTTCGGCCTGCAGCCGCCACCAGGGCGTGCGGCACGGTTGCGGTTGCGACACTTTACAATTGCTACTCCTCCGTACCCTTCTTCTTCGACGCCGACTCACGGAACACCAGTTGGGCGAAGTGGTACAGGTCGCTCTTCCACACCTTGAAGTCGTGCCCGCCGCCGGGGATGACGCGGTACTCGTGCGGAACCTTGTTCTCGTCGAGCATCTTGTGAACGCCCTCGCTGATCCGGAACAGCCCGTCCTTGTCGCCGCACGCCACGTAGAGCAGTTTTAACTTCTTGGACGCTTCCGCGTGATCCTTGATGAGGTCGGCAGGGCGTTTGGTGTTTGGGGCCGATGAGAACCCGCCCACCCAGGCGAATGTGTCGAGGTTACCGAGGCCGAAGTTGAGCGACTGCCCGCCGCCCATCGACAGCCCGGCGATCGCGCGGGACTCGCGGTCGGCTTTCACGGAGTACGTCTTCTCGATGAATGGGATCAGGTCGGTGAGCAGTTCCTTCTCGAACGCGGCGAACGCCGGCGACTGCTTGGGGATCGGATCTCGTGCGGTCAGGTCTTTCGACGCCCGCCCGTTCGGCAGGACGACGATCATTGGCATCGCTTTCTTGTCGGTGTAAAGGTTTTCCAAGATCACGTCGGGGGCTCCGCTCCGTGCCCACTCGTTCTCGTCGCCGCCGATGCCGTGGAGCAGGTACAGGACCGGGTACTTGGTGTCCTTGGAGTACCCCGGCGGGGTGTAGACACGGGCCTTCCGCTTAGCGCCCACCGTCGCCGAGTCGTACTCAACCGTCTCCAGCTTGCCGCGTTCGATGCCGTCTCGCTTCTTGTCGTAATCCTTTGGCGGGTTGGGGAATTTCTCCGCCTTCGTTTCCCCCGACTGGGCGAACATGAACGCGAACGGGTGCGCCATGAACGCACAAGCTGCGACGGCCAAGATTCGGTAGCTCACGATTCGTCCTCAGGAGTGATCTTTGCGTGCGATCCGTGCGCCCTCATTACGGTTTCTTTCCCGGTCGCCGCTGCTGCGTCTTCCGACCGGGCCGATAGCCGGTCGGTTTCGGCGGTCCTGCTCCCCGCTCGCCGGGTTGCTCGCCCCTGGCGGGGTTGGCGACGGTGTGGTAGTGATCGCCGCCGTCGCCTTGAACGGCCTTGTTCGCCTGTCGGCGGCGTGCCTCGATCGCCTCCTTGGGTGGCTGTGCGGGGATCAGCCCCTCGCACCCGCCGATCAGATCGGCACGACCAGATTGGAGCAACGCCTCGCGGACCGTGAAATAGTTTTCGGGTTTGAAGAACTGCATCAGAGCACGCTGCATCTTTCGGTTGTTCAGTCCCTTCGCGGACTGCACCGGCTTGTTTGTGAACGGGTCGATGCCGGTGTAATACATGCATGTCGCGATGTCGAACGGGGCCGGGATGAAGTCCTGCACCTGATCAGGCTTGTAGCCGTTGCGTTTCAGGTAAAGCGCGAGGTCGATCATCTCGGGAAGATCGCTTCCCGGGTGGCTTGCGATGAAATACGGGATGATCTGCTGGCGTGGTTTGCCGCCCTCGGCCGACGCGGTCTGGAACTGTTCCGCGAACACGCCGAAGTTGTCCACACTCGGCTTCTTCATCAACTCCAGCACCTTCGGGCTGGTGTGTTCGGGGGCGACTTTGAGCCGGCCGCCCGTGTGGTGTTCCGCCAGTTCGCGGACGTACTCGGGCGACAACTGTGCGAGGTCCATGCGGATGCCGGACGACACGAGCACTTTCTTGATGCCATCGACCTCGCGAACTTCTTTCATCAGGTCGATGAGCTTGCTGTGATCGGTGCCGAGCAACTTGCAGATCGTGGGGTGAACGCAGGAGAGTCGCTTGCACTTCGCTTCCACCTCGGGGCGCGAGCAACGCATCGTGTACATGTTCGCCGTCGCGCCGCCAATGTCCGACACGACGCCCTTGAAGTCCGGGTCAGCCGCGAGTTTCTCGACTTCCTTGAGGATCGATTCTTGCGAGCGGTTCTGGATGATCCGCCCCTGGTGTGCCGTGATCGAGCAGAACGTGCAACCGCCGAAACACCCTCGCATGATCGTGACGGAATCCTTGATCATCTCGTGCGCGGGGATTGGTTCGGTGTAGCTGGGGTGTGGCCGTCGCGTGTACGGCAGGTCGAAGACCGCGTCCATTTCCGTTTGCGAGAGGGGCAGGGCAGGGGGCGTTTGCACGACAGCTTGCCGGTCGTGGAACTGCACCAGCGTCGCGGCGTTGAAGGGGTTCGTGTTGGTGTGGATGATGCGGGTGGCGGTGACGAACGCGAGTTTGTCGTCCCGCACGGATTCGTAACTGGGAATGAGTTGAACGGTGAAATTGTTTAGCCGCGACCCGGAGTCTTCGGAGGGGAGCGCGGGCAGCGCCATCACGCTCCCCTCCGAAGACTCCGGGTCGTGGCTAAACAATTCCGCGGACTCGCGTGCGCCCATCGCGTAGGCCACGCCACGCAGGTCACGCAAATCCTTAACCGTTTGCCCCGCCGCCATTCGCCGTGCGATCTCGACGATGTTCTTCTCACCCATGCCATACACGAGTAGATCGGCCTTGCTGTCCAGCACGATCGAACGCTTCACCGTGTCCGACCAGTAATCGTAATGTGCGAGCCGGCGCAACGATGCTTCCACTCCGCCCGCAATAACGGGCACACCGGGGAACGCCTCGCGGGCTCGCTGGCAATACACCAGCGTGGCGCGGTCGGGCCGCAAGCCTATGCGGCCGCCGGGGGAATAGGCGTCGTCGTTCCGCACCTTCTTGTTCGCGGTGTAATGGTTAATCATCGAGTCCATGTTCCCCGCGCTGACCGCGAAGAACAGGCGAGGCTTTCCAAACTGCCGCCAGGCTTCACACGATTTCCACGCGGGCTGGCTCAGGATCGCGACGCGGAATCCGGCTTCTTCGAGCACTCGGTGTAGAATCGCCATCGCGAAACTGGGGTGGTCGACGTACGCATCACCCGTGACGAACACGACATCGACGGCGTCCCACCCGCGCGCCTGCATCTCGGCGGCTGTGGTGGGAGCGTGTGGGGATGCGAACTTCTCGTTCCACAGTGGAAGTGGCAAGCGGGTAGCGGTTTTGGCGTTCGGAGTCGGCATAATCGCACGGTCTTTCGGCGGATCGAGGCTGCCAGCCAATTATAGCAGGTGGACCTTGAAAGCAGGGAATTAACCACAGAGCCACCGAGAGCACAGAGAGCGAACCGAACACTGAGAAGAACCAGGGTTTTCAACCCCTGGATTTCCTCGGTGTTTGGTTTTCGTCTCTGTGCTCTCTGCGGCTCTGTGGTTAATCTCGCTACTGTCTTCCAATCTGTGTCCATCTGCGTAATCTGCGGATAAACTCTTCGTCTTTAACCTCTCTGGGAGCTGTGCCTGTGGAAGTCGTCGAATACCGTGGCTGGAAGAACAACCTTCGCCTTGCGAACGCGGATGCTGAACTGATCGTGACCCTCGATGTGGGGCCGCGCGTCATCTCGTTCCGGAAGCCCGGCGGGGTGAACGTGATGAAGAACTACGATTCCATGATGGGCGGCACGGGTGAGGCCGAATGGCAGATCCGCGGCGGTCACCGCTTCTGGCTCGCCCCCGAAGACCTCACCCGCACGTACTTCCCCGATAATCGGCCCGTGAAGTGGGAAGCGATTGGCGACCTCGCGGTGCGGCTCACGCCGCCACCGGAAACGGAATATGGCGTTCAGAAGGTCATGGAACTGAAGCTCGGGAAGACCGGGACGCGGGTCGAGGTTCGCTTGAAGGTGACAAATATCGGCAAGGAAGCCACCGATCTCGCACCGTGGGGGCCAACTGTCATGGCTCCCGGTGGCGTCGAAATTATCCCGCTACCGCCCAAGATGAACCACCCGGGGCACACGAGTAATGCGAAGTCGCCGGCCGACTACGCCCCGAATCAGGAACTCATCCTGTGGCCGTACTTCGACTTTGCCGACACTCGGTGGTCGTTCGGCAAGAAGTACATCATGCTGCGTCAGGATGTGAACAAGGGGCCGACGAAGATCGGACTCGCTCACCGCATGGGCTGGGTGGGTTACTTGAACTCGGGTGTGTTGTTCGTGAAACGCTTCGATTACCGCGAGGGTGCGGTTTACCCGGATCTGGGCACCCGTTACCAGACCTTCTCGAACGAGGATATGCTGGAAATGGAAACGGTTGGCGAGTTGGTCACGTTGCAACCCGGCAAGTCTGCCGAGTTGGTCGAGTCGTGGGAACTGCACACGAACGTTCCACCTGTGCGAAGTGAGGCAGATGTGGATCGCGTGATTCTGCCGCTAATCGGCTGATAGAAGTCGGAGAGTGATGGCCACAAAAGGCACAAAGAGGGAAGAGCCGGGGCCACGGTGTCTTTATTGTGGCCATCACTCTCCAGCGACAGTCGTCACGCCGTGACGAGGGTAATGCGGTCTGGGTGGCCGATGCGGAAGACACGCCGGAGCAGTTCCCGCAGGCCCGGTTCCTCCACACGGTCGATGGCCTCATCGACCGTAATCCACGCACGATCTCGCACGCCACGTTCGGGCCAGTCGTCGCGCGATTCAATCACCCGCATCACGTAGACGAGGACGTGATGCGGGTTTCCCAGCTTCTCGTAAACGTAATTCCCGACTGGTTCCGGGTCGAGAGTGCCCACCAAACCCGCTTCTTCCCAGGCTTCCATCAACGCGGCTTGCCCAGATGTGTGTCCTGGGTCGATCAGGCCTTTTGGGAAGACCCACCGCTTTCCGCTGCGGGAGGAAACCATACACACCCGCCCATTGAGGACGGGGATCACCCCGGCTTGATTCACCCAGACTGTCATGCGGGCACCGGGTCGCGAGGAGGAATACAGAGTCCATGCTATTCCACCGCATCGGCAGCCAAGGTCAAGGGTCTATTGCAAGGTTCTCCGAATCCACATGACTCTGACCCACCTTGGGCCGTATCATCTCGTTCGTCGTGCCTGATCTGAATTATCGTCGCCGGGTACATGTGCGGATATGGCCTCACCGCTTCTCACCGTTCGCCAAGTGATGCAATCGGAACCGATTGTGGTCTCTCCGAATTGCCCCTTGCGCGATGCCATTGCCATCATGAACGATTGCCGTGTCGGTGCTCTCATCGTCTCGAATTCTGATGGGGGTCTTGCGGGAATTTTCACCGAACGCGATCTTTTGAAGCGTGTCGTCAACGCTCCGGTTGGCTGGCACGATCGTGCGGTTTCTGAGTGGATGACGGTCAAACCCCATACGGTCGGCCCCGACGTTGGCTGGGATGTTGCCGTCGACATGATGGACCGGTTACGCGTTCGCCATCTCCCCGTCATCGAGGCCGGGCTGGTGATCGGTATTCTTTCCACCCGTTTGTTAATGCGACGACAAACGGAATTCCTGAACCAACAGGTCGCACAACGCACGCGTGAGCTCCGACTGGCGAACGACGAACTCCTGGCCCGTGACTCGGAGCAGACGTACAACTTGCGGGCCGCAGGTCGCTTTCAGACGCGACTGCTGTTGCCGAACACCCCACCGGTTTGGCCGGAACTTCAGTGGGGGTTGCACTACGCCCCGCTTGACCACCTCGGAGGCGATTACTACGACATCGCCCACCCCGAGCCGGACTTGCTCGGATTCTTGATCGCCGACGCCAGCGGTCACAGCATCGCAGCCGCAATGGTCGCAATCATGAGCCGCACCGCGTTCTCCGCGGTGGCCAACCGAATGACTTCCCCTGGTCAGGTTCTGACGGAGATGAACAATCGCCTCCAGGGATTGGCCGATGAGCGGTTCGTCACGGCCTTTTACGCCGTTCTTGACCGAAGAACGCAGACTCTCACCTACGCGAATGCAGGCCACCCTTACCCGTTACGATGGGTGGCCAAGACGGGTGAGGTTCAAGCTCTCGGCGCGCAGGGCTTCATGCTCGGGATCATGCCCGAGGAGCAGTATCGTGAGAAGACCGTGCAACTTGCCCCCGGCGATCGTCTCTGTTTCTACACCGACGGTCTTATCGAAGCTCGGAATGAAATTGGTGAGGCATTCGGCACGGAACGCCTGGAAGCGTGTGTCGCAACCCACGGGTCGGAATCCGCCGAATCGTTGACCGGGCAGATTATGACCTGGCAGCGTGCGTTTCGGGGCGGGCAAGCATTGAGTGACGACGTGACGCTCGTTGTTGCCGAACTGTGTAACTGATATTTCACATCCCGCAATGCGCTGAACGCGAAACGTCTCTCGTCTTGGTCGATAGGATAGCTTGGGACGAAGTGCACCCCGCGAGGGCGAGGTATGGCTGACCAACCGTCGCAGGCCGTGCAAGATTACCTGAAGGCAATCCATCGACTTGGGGGCGGCGACAGCGTCGTTGAACCCAACCAAATCGCTGCCGCGCTGGGGGTGAAAGCCCCATCCGTGACCGGGATGCTCAAGCGTCTCAACGAGGCTGGTTGGATCGTCTACACGCCCAAAGAAGGGGCACGACTCTCCGAAACGGGCCTCTCCGAGGCGCTCCGAGTCATTCGTAGGCACCGCCTTGTGGAATTGTTCCTCACCCGCGTTCTGGGACTGGACTGGAGCGAGGTTGATACGGAAGCCGAAGCGCTGGAACACGCCATTTCACCTCGGCTCGAACAGGCCATTGCGGATCACCTCGGCGAGCCACTCGAAGACCCGCACGGACATCCGATTCCCTCCCGCACTGGCGAACTCCGGCGACGTGAACTCCGTCGATTGTGTGAATTCGGTGCGGGGCAAACTGTTGTCATCCGCGAAGTGCAAGACGACAACCCCGCTCGCCTCCGTCATTGGCACACGCAGGGGCTCACCCCCGGTGCTACCGTCAACATTCTGACATACGAGCAACTTGACGACCTGTTTGAGATTCGCGTTGGGGATCGATTGATTCGACTCGGGAGTGAAGGACTTGCCGGCTTGCGCGGTGAACTCGCGGACGGGAATTCAGCTAATGGCACAATTTGAGTGAAAGTTATTGCCGAGCGATAGATAAAATTCTGCTTCATCCACAATGGCGAAAAAATCGTCACTTCCGTTTCAGTCCGCCCATGGTTTCTGTTTGACGTAGTGAGTTCATGAATTACGGTTGGGTTAAGTGGTGGTTGCAGGGAGTGACATCCCTCCCCTCACGAAAAGAGTATTCGCATCCTAACTCAACTTGAAAGCGGAGGCTCCTGTGCTCCCATCATTAATCACCTGTAACCTCGCCGGCCTTGCGATTGCCGCTCTGTACTACACTTGGCGGGACGTGTATCTCGTCCGCCTGCGTCGTCAGAAGAACGCAAACTTGCACGAGCGAGTCGCTCACATGCTTTGGGTTGCCGCAAACCGGTCCTGATCTGGACCACGACAAACTATTCGCAGTTGGCCCGGCCGAGGAAACGGCCGGGCCAGTTTTTTTGATTGCCTTGTCTCCCTGCCTTCCGGCGATTCCGTCACTCAGATTGACGAAACAGTCCGACACTTCTCCTTGTGGTTTCAACTCTGGCTGCGGCTTGCTAAACTGTAGAAGACTGAGGAACTGTCCACCGGGAGCGGGCATGGGCATCCAGGACCGCGACTACTACCGTGAGGGTTCCAGCTTTCTTGACGCCTGGAATCGTCAGGGCGTCACCGTCTGGCTGATTGCGATCACCTGCGGCGTCTTCTTGGGTCAGTGCATCACGGGTGCGCCGATCCGCAGCCCGTTGGTACAGATCGGCGGGTACGTCCCCCAACTTGTTCAAGAAGGCGAAGTGTGGCGACTGTTCACGCCGATGTTCCTGCACGCCGGCTTGTGGCACCTCTTTTGTAACATGCTTGTCCTGTACTTTGTGGGAACGCGCCTGGAAGAGGTGTATGGGCGAGGCGAGTTTGCTGCTGTGTACCTTCTCGCGGGCGTCTTCTCACAAACCTTCTACTTCCTTGCGTGGACGACCGGCTTCGCACCGGGGAACCCCTCGATCGGTGCGAGTGGTGCCGTCTCAGCAATCCTGGTGATGTACGCCTTCAACTACCCTCACCAGAGGGTGCTGGTCTATTTCCTGATCCCGATGCCGGTTTGGTTGCTCGTCGTTGTGTACCTCGGACTGGACGTGATGGGGGCACTCGGCGCCATCAACGGTCAGGTTGCCTACTTCGTTCACATCGGCGGTGTTTTGTTCGGAGCCCTGTACTTCGTTTCAGGACTCAGGTTCACCGAGGTGTTCCGGCGTTCGCCGCGTGAGGCTCGTGAACGAGTGGCTCCGCGACTGCGGATCGTTCCTGCCGATGCGGTAGAAGACACTCCGACCCCAACCCGCGTGTCTGCGGATAGCCCGACTCGCTCCGGGGGCACGCGAGATGGTGCCGAACCGGGTGAAGATCTGGAGAAACGCCTCGACCAAGTTCTGGACAAGGTCTCGAAGTATGGCCAGAGCAGCCTGACACCCGAGGAACGCGAGATTCTCTTCAAGGCGAGCGAGTTGTACAAGAAGCGACGCAAGTAACGCCACTCACGGTTCTACGCGACCGCGTCAGTTGGTGGCGTCAAATGAACCGGGTTTTTCAGCGTCAGCACCTCGGCTGCGATTTCCGTGCGGAGTACCACTTCCAACTCCGCCAGTGCTCGTGCGGCAGGCATTCCGTCGATCACGCGGTGGTCGAAGTGCAACCGAACGTTGACGGTGCCATCGGGCTGTATCACGCCGCTGTTCAGGCTCGTTGTCAGTGGGCAAATCAGGTTGGTGGCTGTCGCGCCGGCGGAACCGGTCAAGCTCACGCCGAACGTCCCGAAGTTCTTGGCCTTCACTTTTCCGAACCACGACGTTGCATACCACCACACAAAGCGCCGCACCAGGAGCGGATAACGAGCGTAGCGGAGCGAGCGGTTGAAGTGCCCGACGTGTTCAACGGGCGCGTTTTTCCACTCTTCCAGCTTGTCCATCAGTTCTGAGAGCGTGCGGGTTTCAGGGGTGGTGACCACGCCGAAGAGCACGGCCGGTTCGCCTTCGTATTCGCGTTCGACGGCCACCGAGGCACTGCTTGCTTCGGCTTCCCATAAGTGTGGCCAGGGAAGGGGAAGGTACGCCTGACGGAGTTCCGGTCGTCGCTTGGCGACGAGCGCGAACCCTTTAACAAAGAGCAACGCCCACGCGGGTGGATTGGGCAACTGCTTGCGGGCTGCCACGAGCGGGGATAGGTCCATTCGCCGCTCGAAGGTGACGATCGGAATTCGGCTTGATGCCCGCAGTAAATCGCAGACCAACCGACGGGGCGGGGAGAGCGATTTCCAGCGACCAGGAATTGACGCCATGAGCGATCCTCGGCGAACCAACCCGCGACATCCAGGTCGGGGTTCACACGGTATACCTGATTTCGCTCCTCGTTGCACTCCAGTTCACACACGGACCGGGGTTGTTTAATTCTCGAGCTTGGTGAACGTAGGCGACTCGCTCCGCGAGTCGCACCCCGGCGTTTGGAGAAGGTGGTTGGTGTCACTCGCGGCGCGAGTGACCCACTATCCAGAGAATTAAACGACCCTGACACTCGCACGGTTCGGCATGGTACACTCGTGGTAACCTGCCGGAGTTTGCATCAATGTTCACGCGATTCACCACCGCGATCTTCTTTGTGTTCGCCTACTCGCCCATTACAGATGCCGCCGAGGTGTCGTTTGAACGCGACGTGATGCCGGTGTTGTCTCGCGCCGGGTGCAACTCCGGTGCGTGTCATGGGAATCTGAACGGCAAGGGCGGCTTCAAGCTCTCGCTCAAAGGCGAAGACCCCACCACCGACATCGCGGCGCTGACGCGAGAAATGCTGGCACGTCGAACCGACCCGCACCACCCCGCCGAGAGTCTGTTACTGCTGAAAGGGACTGGCAAGGTTCCGCACGAGGGCGGCAGCCGTTTCTCGCCAACGAGCACGGAGTACGCCGCACTTCACGGCTGGATTGCTGCAGGGTGCCTGCCGGATAAACCCAATGGCCCGACGCTGACGCGGCTCGACGTGACCCCCGCGGCCAAGATCCTGATCGAACCGGCCGATCGTTTCAATGTCAAGGCGATTGCACACTTCTCGGACGGCACGAAGCGCGACGTCACGCACCTTGCGGCGTTCGAGTTCACGACGGTCGGTATCGCCAAGATCACGCCAGCAGGCGAGGTGATCCGCGAAGCAACGGGTGAAACCGTGCTTCTCGTGCGCTACCTGGCGCAGGTAGATCCGGTGCGAATCGTGTTCCTCCCCGACCGGCCGATTCCGGAGATGGGGACGATCCCCGTGAACAACGAGATCGACAAACTCGTTCTCGCACAACTCCGCGAACTGCGACTGAAGCCCGCCGATCTCGCACCCGATCACGTCTTCCTGCGGCGAGCGTTCCTCGACACGTGCGGAATTCTTCCCACCCCCACCGAGACACGGGCGTTCCTCGCGGACAACGATCCAAAGAAGCGCGAACGGCTCATCGACAAACTGCTGTCTCGCCCCGAGTTCGCGGAATACTGGGCACAGAAGTGGTCCGACCTGTTGCGGAACGAGGAGAAATCGCTCGACAAGAAGGGCGTGGCGGTCTTCTACCGCTGGATCGCCGCTCAAATCGCCGCCGACCGTCCGTTGAACGAGTTCGCACGCGACATCCTCGCGGCCAGTGGTAGCACCTACGCCAACCCGGCCGCGAACTTCTGGCGGGCCGTCCGCGAGCCGACACAGCGATCCGAGGCCGTCGCGCAAGTGTTCCTCGGCATCCGCATCGGGTGCGCTCGCTGCCACAACCACCCCTTCGACCGCTGGACGAGCGACGAATACTACGGCTTCGCGGCGCTGTTTGCCCGGATCGATTACCGCGTGGGTGACAGCACCCGTGGGGACAAGTTCGACAAACACGAGTTCGTCGGCGAGCAGTTCGTGTTCCAGAACCGCGACGGCGAGATGATTCACCCCCGCACCAAAAAGCCGGCAAAGCCAACGCTCCTGGGTGCGAAGTCCCCGAACTTCGGCCCCGACTCGGACCGCTTGACAGGACTCGCGGACTGGGTTGCGTCGCCGGGGAATCCATTCTTCGCTCGCACGCAGGTGAACCGCATCTGGTTGCACCTGATGGGCCGCGGTCTCGTGGACCCGAACGACGACTTCCGTGCGACGAATCCACCGACCAACCCGGAGTTGCTCGATTACCTTGCGAAGGATTTCGCGGTCGGCGGCTTCCATCTGAAACGGACCGTGAAGAAGATCATGTCGAGCCGGACGTATCAACTGGCTTCGACAGTGCGGGAACGCACCACAATGGGCGACGACCTGCACAACTCCCACGCCGCCGTGATGCCGCTGGAGGCCGAGCAGTTGCTCGACGCGCTGGCACAGGTCACGGATGTTCCCGTGCGATTCGCGGGTTACCCCTTGGGCGTGCGAGCGAATCAGGTTCCCGCGCCGCCGCAGAGTGGCCGCCGGGGTTTCGACGGCATGGGCGAACGCTTCCTGAAGGTGTTCGGGAAGCCGGATCGGCTACTGACTTGCGAGTGTGAGCGGAACGACGACCCCGGATTGTTGCAGGCGTTCCAACTCATCACGGGCGAACTGATGAACGAGATGGTTCGCAACCCCGACAACCGCGTCGGCAAACTTCTTTTGGCTGGCAAATCGGACGCGGAGATTCTGGAAGAGATCTACCTCGCGGCGTTGTGCCGACGCCCGACCGAAACTGAGTCGAAGAAGTTGTTGGCACTGCTGGCAAACGCGAAGGAACGCCGCGCCGCGTGGGAAGATGTGTTCTGGGCAGTCGTGAATAGCAAGGAATTTCTGCTGCGGAGGTGAGTTGGGTTAAGGTTAGCGGCGGACCCAACGGGTCCGCAAGTTGACCTGGTGGGGCAACTACTGCATCGATTATCACGCAGGATGATTCGTGTTTCCGTCAAGACGTTCGTTGATCGTGCCCGGGCTGATGTGTCCCAGGTTGCTTCGTGGCGTGCGTTTGGCAGGGCTGTTAGCCGTGATGATTCTCTCTCAGCGAGATACCATCAACCAGGCCAACGTTCCTTCTTAACCGGCTTGCCGAGAGCGGCCTTGCGAATCGCGCGGATTCGGTTGCGCTCCTTGCGGGTGCGGGCTTCGCAGGGCTTTTCGTAGTATTCGTGAGCCCGGATTTCCTTCTTCATCCCAGACCGTTCGATGAGCTTCTTGAAC
The DNA here is from genome assembly GCA_013823135.1 of Planctomycetaceae bacterium. GTDB lineage: Bacteria > Planctomycetota > Planctomycetia > Gemmatales > Gemmataceae > Gemmata. The sequence goes on along the minus strand of PNLP01000003.1, from coordinate 213,093 downwards.
CGACGGAGAGCGGCCCCAATGGGCTCCCGGTCGTGAACTCGCATTCGCAATCCCATCCACGTCTCCTCTGGTATGGAACCAACCCTGAGAATGATAAGAATCTCGGGCAAAAACGAAAAGGAGCCTCGGCCACTGGCAGAGGCTCCCAGAATTGACCTCTGATATCAGTAGCGACGGCCGCCGCCGCCGCCGCCCCCGCCGCCGTAACCACCACCGCCACCGCCGCCGCCGCCCCCACGAGGACGATCTTCCTTCGGCTTGGCTTCGTTGACGGTCAAGCTACGGCCGTCGATCATCTGGCCGTTCATGCCAGAAATTGCCGCCTGAGCTTCCTGATCGGAACCCAGTTCGACGAATCCGAATCCCTTCGATCGACCGGTGTCCCGGTCCATGATGACCTGGGCAGTTTGAACGCTACCGTAAGGTGCGAACATTCCCCGGAGCTGTTCCTCGGTCACGTTGTAACTCAGATTCCCAACGTACAACTTCCTGCCCATACCATCCCTCCCGGCCAAATATTGGCCGGCTGCAGAGTACCGAACGATCGACCCGCGTGGCTAGGTGCCGGCGGGGGACGCGCAAACAGACGTAGGCCTGTAGTCGTCCCATGCCAACTATACGAAGCAACCGCGCTGCGAACCAGGAGAATTTGTTAGACGAACGCAGCAGCGACGGCATTTGACAGGTGAACCAGTCTCCAGGGAGCCTTTTCGCGGATCGCTGTAGTGAGCAGAATGCAGAAACCTTGCGTCTGCGGGTCCATCCAAACCGTGGTTCCGGTCGCTCCCGTGTGGCCGAACACTTCCTTGCCGAGCAGGTCGCCCCAACTGCCCGAAGTTCCGGGCTGATTTAATCGCCAGCCAAGCCCCCAAGGCCGCGTGCGAGCGACTGCTTCGGGCAATTCGGGGTCTTCTACCAGGCGGTTCGTGGTCATGGCTCGAACCGATGCGGGCGAGAGCAACCGCACGCCCGCGTGTGTTCCTTTCGCCAGCATCAACTGACAAATCACGGCGAAATCCTCGGGTGAACTGAACATCCCACCCCACGGAGCACCCAGGTCTTGCCAGTACGGACTGTTCCAACCCCAGTTCGATCCGACTTGCTCGTCGGGCACCTGAACCCGCACGAGCCGTTCGCGTGCGAACCCTTTCGCCCCGAGCCCCGTGGACTTCAACCCGAGCGGATCGAAGATCTCCTTTCGCAGAAAGTCCGCGATGGTTTGCCCCGAAAGTCGCTGCACGATCTCGGCCACGACCGCGGTCCCCATGCTCTGGTAACTGACTTGTGTGCCGGGCTTGAACGCGAGCGTGGTGTCGCGGACAGCTCCATCGAGAAACCGCTGACCGGGAACTTGTTTCCTCCGTAGTTCCGTGTTGTCCGGCAGCATGTCGGGCAAGCCAGACGTGTGCGTGAAGAGGTGCCGCACGAGCACCAGATCCTTGTCCTTCCCCTTGAACTCGGGGACGTAGCGAACCACCGGATCATTGAGGTTCAGCATCCCCCGTTCGACCAGCAGCATCGCCCCGAGATAAACCAAGGGTTTGGTGATCGAGGCCATCAGGAACATCCCGTCCTCGCGGATCGGCGGTGCGTCGGTCTCCGGCCCCTGTCGCCCGAAGAATCGGGGCGCGACGATCTTCCCATTCCGACCGACAACGATCGCGCCACCGGGCACGTCCTTATTTGCGGTCCACTTTTCGAGCAGGTCGAACGCAACCTTGAGTTGCTTGCCGTCGAGGCCGATGTCGTCGGGTTTGGCGTGAGGAAGGTGCGACCCGGCGCGAGCAACCACGCCTTGAGCGTCCACAGTTCCCGCAACCAGTGCAGCGCCGGCCGCACTCGCCAGCAACACCTCGCGCCGCGTCGGATCGGAAGGAGTGGTCATGGGGAGATCTGCGAAGGGGGAATTTCCAGTTTGAGTGCTGACCGTAACACACGCTGTTCCCCATGACCACGCGAAAACAGCAAGTGTGTGATCTCCGCTCTCTCCGGGTTACAATCACGGCAATTCCCACTCTCCGCGAGTCACGCAATGCCGCGAATCCCGCTCCTGTTCGTGTTCCCGATGCTGACGGCATTCGCCGAGTCGGGGCAATCCGACGACAAGGCGAAGGGGATTCCCGATTACCAGGTGGTCGCGGGTTGGGCACAACTTCCGCCGAAGCTCGAACTCGGGCCGGTCTCGGCGGTCGCGACCGATTCCAAAGACCGCGTCTTCGTCGCGCATCGTGGGCCGAAGCCGATTCTCGTTTTCGATCGCGACGGCAAGTTTCTCCGCTCCTGGGGCGATGACCACCTGAAGATGCCACACGGTTTGCGGATTGATCCCGAGGGGAATGTGTGGGTGACCGACCTCACCTATCACCTTGTGATGAAGTTCGACCCCGAGGGGAAGTTGCTGCTGTCGCTGGGCAAAAAAGGCGAAGCGGGAAACAAGCCTGACCAGTTCGACCGACCCACCGATGTGGCGTTCACGCCGACCGGCGAGTTCTACATCACGGACGGATACGGGAACGCTCGCGTGATGAAGTTCGACCAGACGGGGAAGTTCCTGAAGCAGTGGGGTACGAAAGGTAAGGGCGAGGGCGAGTTCAACTTGCCGCACGCGATCTGCCTCGACGCGAAGGGGCACGTCTACGTTGGCGACCGCGAGAATAACCGCGTTCAGGTGTTCGACGCGGACGGCAAGTTCCTCGCACAGTGGAAGGAGAGCGGCGCTCCGTATGGGCTGTTTCTCGCGGGTGATCGGCTGTTCGTTGCAGACGGCCGAGCGGGTTGGGTGCGGGTTCTTGGTCCAGACGGGAAATCTTTGGGTCGCTGGGGCGAGAAGGGGACAGCCGCGGGCCACTTCCAGATGCCGCACATGTTATGCGTCGATTCGCGTGGAGATGTGTATGTCGCCGAGGTGACGAACAAGCGAATCCAGAAGTTCACCGCGAAGAAGGACTGAGCCGACCGGAAGTGAAAACGTCGCGACTGCCCCGACATCGGCGGGTATCATGGCCTCGTGCCCACCCCGGAGATTCCCGCCATGTTGCTCCGTTCGTTGTGTCTGCTGGCCTTTCTCATCGCAGTCGTGGCTCAACCTGTCACGGCTGACGAACCTAAGGGGAAAGACGTGCTCAAGGCCAAGCCGAACCGACTCGCCAAGGAGAGCAGTCCGTATCTACTTCAGCACGCGACCAACCCGGTTGACTGGTACCCGTGGGGGCAGGAGGCGTTCGACCGTGCGAAGAAGGAGAAGAAGCTCGTCTTCCTCAGCATCGGGTACAGTTCGTGCCACTGGTGCCACGTCATGGAACGCGAGTCGTTCTCGAACGCCGCCATCGCGAAGATCATGAACGACAACTTCGTGTGCATCAAAGTGGATCGCGAGGAACGCCCCGACGTTGACGACATCTACATGACCGCGCTCAACGTCACCGGTCAGCAGGGCGGCTGGCCGCTCACGATGATTCTCACCGCCGACGGCAAACCGATCTTCGGCGGCACGTACTTCCCGCCCGAGGACAAGAAGGTTGGCGACGACACCGCACCGGGGATGAAGTCGATCCTCGCCACGGTCATCGACCTGGACAAGAAATCGCACGACGAACTGGTGAAGCAGGCCGACCACGTCGCGAAGCTGACCGCGGATGCGCTCGACCGCAACTCGCGACTGCTCGCGCTGGTGAAACTCGACCGCGAGTTGCTCGATGGTGCCGCCGATGCGTTCGACATCGACCCCGAGCACGGCGGCACCGGCAGCAAGGCTCGCATGTTCAAGGGGACGAAGTTCCCGCGACCGCCGGTGTGGCAGTTCCTGCTGTCGCAATCGAAGCGCAAGGGGAAGGACGAACTTGCCAAGCACGTTCACCTGACGCTGAACAAGATGGCCGAGGGCGGCATCTACGACCACCTCGGCGGTGGCTTCCACCGCTACAGCACCGAGCGCACCTGGACCGTGCCGCACTTCGAGAAGATGCTGTACGACAACGCCCAACTCGTCGAGCTGTACAGCGACGCTTACGCGATCACCCGCGATCCCGTGTACAAGCGAGTCGTGGCCGAAACGCTCGCGTTCATGAAGCGCGAGATGACCAGCCCCGAGGGCGGGTTCTACTCCGCACTCGACGCCGACAGCAACCACAAGGAAGGCGAGTTCTACGTCTGGACCGGCGACGAGATCAAGAAGATTCTCGGCAACGACGCCGACACGACGTTCTTCCGTGCGGTGTACGGCGTGACAGCTCCGAACTTCGAGGAGAAGTTCCACATTCTCCGGTTGCCGAAGCCGTTGGCCGAGATCGCCAAGGATCAGAAGCTCACTGAGGCTGAACTGCTTGCAAAGCTCGAACCGCTCAAGCAGAAACTGTTCGCGGAGCGTGCCAAGCGCGAGCGACCGTTCCTGGACACGAAGGTGATCTGCGCCTGGAACGGCCAGATGATCGCGGGGTACGCCCGTGCCGGTCAGGTGTCCGGCGACAAGGACTACATCCTCGCCGCGAGCACGGCGGCCGACTTCATCCTTGCAAAGATGCGCGACAAGGACGGCCGCCTGTTCCGCCTCTACGCCGCGGTCCCTGGCGAGAAGCCGATGGCACGCGGGGCCGCGTTCCTCGACGACTACGCTTACCTCGTTCACGGGCTGCTGAACCTGCACGACGCGACTGGTGACAAGAAGTGGCTCGATGCCGCGAAGCTGCTCACCGATCTCGCGATCAAGTTCCACGGCGACGGCGAAAAGGGCGGGTACTTCTTCACCTCCAGCGATGGCGAGAAGCTGTTCGCTCGCGCCAAGGACGGCTACGACGGCGTGCAACCGTCGGGCAACTCGCAGATCACTCGTAACCTGCTTCGCCTCGCGGTGAAGACGAAGGATGCCGAGTACCGCACGCGGGCCGAGAAAACCATCAACAGCTTCTCGCTCGCGCTGCGTACCAACCCCGGTTCGCTCCCCGGCATGGCGCTTTGCCTGGAGGAGTTCCTCGCGACCGGCGGTAGCGACACGCCCAGCACCAAGGTTGACCCGCCGAAGAGCCCGAAGGAATCGGCCGACGTGGTGACCGCGAAACTGCTCATCGGAGACGTGGCAGACGGCAAACGCACGGTAGCACTCACGCTCACGGTCGCCGACGGCTGGCACATCTATGCGAATCCCGTTGGCAGCGACGAGTTGCTGGAATCGCAAACGCGAGTGACCGTCTTCGTTGACGGCAAGGAAGTGAAGGCCGAGATCGCTTACCCGAAGGGAAAGTCGATCACGGACAGCGCCGGCGCGAAGTACGGCATCTACGAAGGCGCGACGACGATCACCACGACGGTCATGGCGGGGAAGGATGCGGCGGTTGAAGCCCGCGTAAAGGTCATCGCCTGCAAGGACGGGAAGTGTTTGTTGCCGTCCACAATCAAGGTGAAGTAACTCATCCCGCCTTCACCTTCTTGCCTTTTGGTCCTTTCGTTTCGCTCGGCGGCACTTCGATGCCGTCGATGAACCGCTTCGCGTCCGGGAGCGCCTCCAGGAACACGCGGCCGTAAGGCTTCGTCAGCACTCGTGGGTCGAACAGCACCACGATCCCCGTGTCGGTCGCGGTGCGGATCAACCGGCCGAAACCCTGCTTCAACTTGATCACCGCCTGCGGCACCTGGTAGTCCATGAACGGGTTGCCGCCAGCCGACTGAATTGCTTCGAGTCGGGCTTCTGTCAGCGGTCGGTCAGGGACCGCGAACGGCAGCTTCGTGATGATGACGTTCGACAGCGACTCGCCCCGCACGTCCACCCCCTGCCAGAAGCTATCCACGCCGAAGAGGATCCCCTTGTTCGCCTCGCGGAACTGCTCCAACAGCTTCGGAGCAGGCAGGCCGGTCCCTTGCGTGAAGAGTGTGTAGCCGTTGCGGGTGAAGAAGCTGCCGAGCTTCTCGGCGGCGCGGTTCAGGAAGGCGTAGCTCGTGAACAGCACGAACGCCCGGCCCTGCGTCTTCGCCACGTACTCGGGGAGCCGCGCGAGGACTTCTTCCTCGTACTTGGCCGCCATCGCGGACGGGTCCGGCATCGTCTTGAACAGGTGCAGTTCGGCCTGCTTCGGATAATCGAACGGACTGCCGAGTTGCTTCGTGTCCGCTTCTTCGAGGCCGAGGCGTTGCTGGAACAGCTTGAACCCCGACTCGTCGCCAGCCGCCGAGAGGGTGGCCGAGGTCAGCACGACCGTCGGCACGCGGTCGTAGAGTTGCTGCTTGAGTGCCTCGCCCACCTCAATGGGTGCGCTGGCCAGCGCAACACGTGGCACGCGGCCGGGCTTCACTTCCACCCAGTACACCTGCCCGTCGAGGTCTTGCCGCAGCCACTCCTTCACCGATTTCGCCATGCCGAGCAAGCGGTCGCCGCGGCTTGTGAGTTCCAGGCGTTCCTCTTCCGCGTCGCGGCCCTTGGCGAGCTCGTGAAGTTGCGTCGCGAGCTTCTTCAGTTCTTCGGAAAGGTGGTCGGGCACGATCCCCGGTTCCCGCACGCGGCCCGTGCCCTTCGCCTGACCAGTGAACCACTGGTAAATCGCCAGGAAGAACTTCTCGGAGGCGTGCCGGGTCGCTTCGAGTTGTGCGACCGCGTCGCCGTCGCCGAGGATCGCGAGAATCCCCTTCTGCGTTCGCGGGGCGAGGAGTTGGTTCAGCACGTACTCGACGCTTCCCTGCGAAACCGCGATCCCGAGATAATCGGCGGCCACGTCTTCGAGTGTGTGGGCTTCGTCGAAAATCACGGCGTTGTAGTCGGGGAGCAGGCCACCGCCGGACCGCCGCAATGCGAGGTCCGCGAAGAACAGGGCATGGTTCACGACGAGGATGTTCGCGCCGAAGACTCGCTTGCGGGCCTGGAAGTAAAAGCACTCGGTGTGGTGCGGGCACTTGCGGCCGAGGCAGTTCGAGCTATCGCTCTGCACGAGATCCCATACCGGCTCGTATGGCTGGATCGGCAGATCGGACTTGCTGCCGTCGGTGGTTTGTCGCGACCAGCGGCCAATCTGGATGAGTTGATCGACGGCACCGGCGGTTTCGAGCAGCGAGGTTGCCTTGCTCTGTGCAGCGCGAAGCCGGCGAATGCTCAGATAGTTCCCGCGGCCCTTCACGAGTACGGGGCGGAAGTCGCCGGGCATCACCGATTGAAGGAACGGCAAATCCTTGCGGATGAGTTGCTCTTGCAGGCCAATCGTGTGCGTCGAGATGACAACTTTGAAGTCCTTGCGTGCGACGACAGCCTGGATCGCGGGAACGAGGTACGCGAACGACTTTCCGACACCTGTGCCGGCTTCGACGAGCAATTTGCGTTTATCGGCGAGGGCTTCCGACACGGCGTCGGCCATGTCGAGTTGTTGGGGGCGTGACTCGAACCCCGGCCACTTTTTCGAAACGAGCCCATCCGGGCCGAGAATTTTGCGGGTATCCATGGGTGAATTGTGGCCGCGCGCGGGTGAGTGAGGCAAGGCCGGTTGTCGTGGGCAGTGTTCAGGAATCGGGATTCAGGATTCGGGAAAACCAGAAAGGCCAGGCGGCAACAGGATAGCCTGTTACCCTCTGGCCTCTTTGTCTTTTCCCCCGACTCCTGAATCCTGAATCCTGCTCAGATCACCAGAACTTCACACGCCAGTAATCCTGGGGAGCGGAGTTACGACCGATGTACCAGTGACCGTCGTCCCATTCCAGGGTCACTTTCCGCCAGCCGAGCGGAACCTTCGGGAACGGGTAGTACGGCCCGATGAACGGGAACGCGTTGTACGGGTAAGCGGTCGGGTAAGCGACGCGGCTCACGTTGTTGTACGGTGCGTAGGTCGGCCACGCGTGTGGCGGCAGGTTCGGTGCCTGCATGTCAGGCGAGAACTGTCCGGGGACGCCCAGAGGAACTGGTTCCACGATCGGACCGCCACCAGGACCACCTTGCGGTGCCAGGGGCAGCGGGGCGACAGGTGCCGCTTCCTGCACCTGAACAACCTCACCAGCAACGCGGATTCCGTTACGAACCAGGATCACGCCGTTGACCCCCTGTGCCGCACGGATGATTCCCGCTCGTTGAGCGGCATCCTTCGCGGAGCCGGAGAGGGTGACGGTCCCTTCCTGAGCGGAGATGTTGACGTCGGCACCTTCCGCGACGTTGATCGCACGGAGGCGGGAAGCAACACTGTCCGCGAGCATTTGATTCGGGTTGGCAACTGCCACCGGAAGAGTGGCGGGTTGTTGCGCGTGAGCGGAGCCGGAGAACCAGAAGCCAGCAGCCGCCGCGAGTGGGAACAGAGCACGCACTTTCACGACAGACCTCCTTGTATGTGGGAACGTGCGTCATGCAACGAACACGGTCTATGATGCCCCCGAGAACCGCGTGTGGCAAATAATCCGAGGCACAAAGAACCGACTTGAGAGCAGTGCCCGGCGGCATGTCGATCACAACCGCGAGGACACTACGAATCGCGCGAACTGGAGCCGAAACGGGCAGTTTTGCGGAGTTTCGCGAGGAATTCTTCAAGTCAACGGCAGTGAACGCTCCCCACTGAAAGGAGCCTTGCGCCAACGGGTATCTCGATTGCGGCCATTTGACCGCGATAACTGCTGGGATTCACATGCATACGCCGCTGCTTTTCGAGCCATTCACCCTTCGCTCCGTCACGATTCGCAATCGAATCGGCGTGTCACCGATGTGCCAGTACAGTTGCGACGACGGATTCGTTGCCGACTGGCACTTCGTGCATTGTAGCCTATGCGGAAAGTTGTCCGCTTTCGTCCCGAGAATTGGTGGGACAATTCGGGTGCGTCGAGACTGAAGTCCTCGGACTGTTCCGTGCCTCACGGCGGGTCGTGTTGTTGGTGGGCGACCCCAGCTTGCTTCGATGTGGAAATATGTTCATGTCATGCCTGATTCGGACGTGGATTCGGAGATGAATTGCCTTTCGGGGCCACAACCCAATTGCATATCTGAAGGCTGTGGCGTCACTTATTGAGGTTATGCGGGGTCTGAAATTGTTCTGATGAACTTTCTTCCGGACGAATGAATTGGTTCCGGGTCTGGAACGATTGGTTCCGGACGTGGGGTGGGTAAGTTGCCCGGAACCAAATTCCAGCACGGCGTAGCCCTGCAGTCGTTCGCGTTGCGGTTGCATTTCTCAGCGAGTCTCGCTATCTCTCACGCTCTGACGCGACAAAACCTGGCACAAGGACGTGCCCAATGACCCCTCCCGCAACGCCGTTCAACTGCCGTGCGTACGCGAGCCGAATCCTCCGTGCCGAGGCTTCGTCGCTCGCCGTCGTTGCGGACCGTCTCGACGACGGCTTCGACAAAGTCGTCGATATCCTGTTCAAGTGCCGTGGGCGTGTCGCCGTTATTGGCGTGGGTAAATCTGCTGACGTCGGGCAAAAGATCACCGGCACCCTGAACTCGACGGGCACCCGATCTTACATCCTCGATGCGACCCGTGCCATTCATGGCGATCTCGGGATGGTTCACCCCGATGACGTCGCGTTGATGCTCTCGCACAGTGGCGAATCCGACGAACTCCTACGCCTGCTCAGCCCGCTTCGAAAGATCTCCTCGGGGCTTGTGGCGATCACCGGAAGCTCGAAAAGCACCGTTGCTCGCAGTGCCGATGCGGCCATTGTTTACGGGCAGATCACCGAAGTGTGCCCGATGGCGCTGGCACCCAGTACCAGCACCACAATCATGATCGCACTCGGGGACGCCATTGCGTTTTCGATGCTGGAACAGCGGCAGTTCACACCCGAGCAGTTCGCTCGCTTCCACCCGGGTGGAAGCCTTGGTCGGCGACTCGCGACAGTCGCGGAGTGCATGCGGCACGGGCATGAACTCCGTATCGCGTTGTCTTCCGACACCATCCGAACGGTCTTCGCTCGCGTTCGCCATACAGGCCGCCGCACCGGCGCAATCATCCTGACCGATTCCGAAGGTCGTCTGACGGGCCTGTTCACCGACAGCGACCTCGCCAGACTTTTCGAGGCACGCCAGGACGACGCTCTGGATTCGCCGGTCGAACGGGTCATGACGCGAAACCCCGTCGTGATCGGGCCAGATGCTCGCCTCGGGGAAGCGCTGGATATCCTCAAGAGCCGAAAGATCAGCGAGTTGCCTGTGGTGGATCTGGAAGGGCGGCCTGTCGGCATGCTCGACATAACCGATCTGATCGGCCTGGAACCGGTCGCAAGCGTGGCGGAAACACGCCCCGTGCTGAAACTGGTGGAACGCAAGACGGCGTAAAGTGGTTCAGGCTCCCGGAGTCGCGGTTCACCATGCCAGACCTAACCGAACGTGCCGCGAAGATCGAACTGCTCCTGCTCGACGTGGATGGCGTGCTGACCGACGGCAGCATCGTTTACACCGACGATGGGGTCGAGATCAAACGATTCCACGTCCGCGACGGCTCGGGGTTGAAGTTGTGGCACACCTCGGGTAAGCGGTCGGCCATCGTCTCGGGGCGTCGTTCAAAGGCCGTGGAACGGCGGGCGGCAGAACTCGGCATCGCACCAGTGTTGCAAGGGCGACACGAGAAGTTGCCCGCGTTCGAGGCTGTGCTCGCCGAAACGGGGCTCCGACCGGAACAGGTGTGTGCGATTGGGGACGACCTCCCCGACGTACCCGTACTGAAGCGGGTGGGATTGGCCATCGCGGTAGCTGATGCGTGTCCCGAATTGCGGGCCATCGCTCACTACGTGACGGCCGTTCCTGGGGGGCACGGGGCGGTTCGCGATGCGATCGAGTGGTTGCTGCGGTTGCGTGGGGTTTGGGACGAAGTAGTCGGCCAGTTCGCTGGCTGACGGAGGCCGAGGTGGCATGAATCCGCGGCGAATCCTGTTAATGGTCGGCGGATTTGCTGCGTTTGCGGCGACGTACATCGTTTACTCGCAGATGCTCGGCTGGCTCGACGGCCTGCCCATCCTGCCGCCAAGCAAGCTCATCGCGTCCACGGATCGATCGTGCGTTCCGCCGGTCCACCTCACCTCGCCCACAATCGAACTCATCAAGGTCGCCTTCGGGGAGAAATGCCCCGAGGCAGAACCCGGCCACTACCCGACCCAACTACGCTTTTTGCAAGGCGACACGACGATCGTATTTGCCGCGGGGAGCCCGCCGAGTAACCCGAACTCGAATCGGATTGCGCTCTCGCCGTTCAGCGTGGCGATGTTTGGCAAGCCACGTCCCGAACACCTCCGCACGCCCGGCGAAGTAACGGAGATCAGCACGATCCATGCCGACCGTGCCGTGCTCGAATTCGACCGCGTGATTCAATCCGCGACCGAGATGAACAACGCAAAGCTCGTGCGGCTCGAACTCATCAGCGACCCGGAACAGGCGATTCCCGACTCGTTCCAGCGGGTGGGCAAAGTCCACATCACGAACAACCAGCGATCAGCCGACCCGAATCGCCGCCTCGTGCTGCGGACCGTTGGCCCGATGTTTTACCGCGACTCGAAGGTTGCCCCAGGCGCACCGCCGCTGACTGGCCCCGACATCTGGACGGACTCGGCGGTTGAGATCGTCGATCGCAGCAACCTCCCACGGCAGCCTGGCGAACCCGCGGTCGCTGCTCCTGCCACGGCCGAAGAAGTCCGGAACCCCACGGCTGTCGCGGCGATGCTCGGCGGCAAACGGTTGCCGCCGCCGACCGTCACCGCGGTCGGGATGCGAGTGTACCTAGAACCACAGAGTCAGGCCAAGAAGCCTGCCCAACCGAAGACCCCCGCCGCGGGATCTGCGGGGTTTGGCGGCGTGCAGCGTGTCGAGTTCCTCGAAAAGGTCGTAATGAATCTGTGGGTCGATGGCGGCCAGCAAGGGTTCGTTGGCGGCGGCGAGGGAAAGCCTGCTATTTCTGGCGAGCCGACGGTGGCCGCATCTGCGCTGGCCGGGGGCTTGCTGAGCGGGGCACACGCTGCTCGCGCCATGAGCCGCGATCTCTTGCAGGTCGAGACCCGCGGCCCGTTCGTTTACGATTCCGTGAAGAATCTCGCCCGGTTTGACGTGCTCCCGCTGGCAGATCCGAACTTGCCCAACGACGTGCAGGTCACGAAGGTTCCGCCCCGTCCGGGTACTCAGACGCTGTTCAGTCAGGTGCTGGAACTGGAGTTCAACGGGCCGCCGACGGGTAACCCATCTACCACGGCTACGCCGGCCAAACCGGCCGAGAAGCCCGAACCCACTGCGAAGGCCGCACCCGCGAGCGCTCCGAAGTTCAAGCGGCTCCACGCCTGGACCTACACCCAGGGTCGGTTCCTCACGGTGTCGTCGGACGCTGATCAACTCGAAGCCTACGGGCAAGACCTGGTTCACGAAGCGGCCACAGCCCGAACACAACTTACGGGCGCGCCGCTCTACGCGATTCAACAGCGGAACGTGCTCACGGCGGGCGGGCCGAAGCAGTCCGCGATCCTGGTTCTCGACCAGCCGCCGAACCCGCCCGGCCCCGTCACGCAACCCCGCAAGATGCAGGCGACCGTACTCGGGCCGGGTCGCGTTGAACTCTACGACGCCGCCTCGAACTCCAGTTCGATCACCGCGTCGTGGCTCACCTCGATGGTGCAGACCCGAGAGTCGACCAGCGAGCGTGAACTCGACCTGTTCACGTTCACCGACGGGGCGAAGTTCGAGGACGTGAAGTCCGACTTCTGGCTGAAGGGGAACGTGTTGAAGCTCTGGCTCACGGTGCCGCCACCGGAACCGAAGTCGGGTGCGGTTTCCGCAACTCCACCAGCACGCAGCCAACCGCACCGGTTGCAGGCGCTCGGCGAAGTGACCGGCCACTCGGCAGATATGGACATCGATCAATCGGAGCACCTGAACACGCTGTTCCGGGACGTGGCGCCGCCCGTCGCAGTGACTGCGGTGGTCGCGCCGACGTCCCCTGCTGCACCACCGAAGGGGAACCCGCAGCAACCACCGCCGCAGGTCGCAGCCGCTCCCGTCACGCCGGCACCGAAGGCTCCCGAGAAGCAGAAGCCTCCGATGAAACTCCGTGCGCGCACAATCGAGACCTGGGTCGCTCGGTACCCGCAAGCCAAGCCACCCGGCGGCCCTGTGGCACCGAAACCGGGCGAACCCGCCGCCACCGACCAAACCGGCGGCATGAAGTACCAGATGGAGAAGGCACGCTGCGAGGGAATGGTGAGCGTTCACCAGGATCCCGTGGACGCTACGAAGCCCCGCGGCACGGACATTCTCGGTAGCCGGATGATTATCGACAGCACACCCGACGGGAGCGTCTTGACGGTCTTCGGCTGGGACAACCGACCCGGTGAACTTCACAACGAAGGCACTTCGCTCATCGGTCCGAAAGTGGTCATCGACCAACTGCACAACCTCGCCCTCGTGGAAGGCCGTGGCTCTCTGGTCATGCCCACTTCGAGCGATCTCTCCGGGAACTCGCTCAAGCAAGCCGAAGTCATCGTCGTCCATTTCCGTGATGGAATGAAATTCCAGGGAGCGAAAAAGGTCGCCGACTTTTTTGGCAAAGTTACGGCTGCTCAGGGAGCATCGTGGGTCACCTGTCACACACTTCAGGTGAACTTCGACCGGCCGATTTACCTCACGCAGATGAACCGACCGGGCACGCCCGCTCCCGCACCGAAACCAGGAGCGACCGCGAAACCCGGTGGAGATGGCCCCAAGGTCGATGTGGTCTACTGCTATCCAGCACCCGCGGACGCTGCTGACAGCCCACAGGAAAAGCAGGTGTACTTCAATCAGGTGGATCGCGACCCGGTGAGCGGCAAGCCGATTCGCCGGCAACAGATCGTTGCGATCGAGTTGACCATGAAGGCCGAAGTCCGCGATCCTTCAGGTGGCGAGCCGTACAAGTTCCTCAGGGCCACCGGTCCGGGTGTCGTCCGGACGTGGCAACCAGGCTCGAAGGAGGATTCTTCGCTCGGCCAATCGCCGATGGCCAACCCGATGAACCCACCACAACCCGCGCAGTCGGAGATGAAACTTACCATCGTGAACTTCTCCGGGTGGATGATCGGCAAGGACAAAGGCCCGGTCTATAAGGACGCGACGTTCTACGACTCGATTCAGGTCATCGACGTGCCGAGCGACAATCCAGACCTGGAAGTGGAACTCCACAAACTTCCGCCCCGTGCCACATTGCTTTCATGTGCCGAGCAACTGGTTGTGTGGACTCACTCGAAGCCCAAGGAACCGACCGAGCAACACATGAAGGCGACCGGCAACGCCTACATGCGAAACGACGAGTACGACGGCTGGGGCGAGTCGATCGAGGCCGTTGGGAAGACGGTGATCTTCGAAGGGTTGGGGTCCGTGCCTGCTCGAATCAAGAGCCGGTTCAACGGCAACGATCAGACTGGCAAGAAGATCATCTTCGACCGTGCCACGAACCACTACAAGGTCGAAGGTAGCCTTGGCGGTACGCTCTCTCCGTCGGCAGGAACACCCAAGCCAGCGCCGAAAAAGTAAGCTCAGTGGCACATCAAGGTGATTCGCCAAGAGGGCGATCTGTCGTCTTGAATCCCCAAGAAATTGAGTTGGGGAACATTTTGAGAGGATGGGATCTCGCTAAGGCGATTTCCGCGCTCTAGAATTCAACCAACTCGCGGACTGGTTTTTGCATCCCCCGATCCAAATTCCACACTCCGTAGTCCTCAGGTCGCCCCCTGAGTCCATTCCCAACGACTTCCCAACCTCCCATGGGAATACCTGCAACCAGTGCGGACTTCACCTCGCTAATCGTTCAGAGCAATCTGATCGATGCGGCGACCCTGGATAAGTATCTCAAAAGTCACGCTGATACCGTCACCCTCGACGATCCACCGCAACTTGCAGGAGCTCTGATTCGCGATGGGCTTCTGACCCAGTTCCAGGCCGAGCAATTAATTCAGGGGAAGTGGAAAGGGTTCTTTATCGGCCGGTACAAGGTTTTGGGCGTACTCGGTTCGGGTGGGATGGGGAAGGTATTCCTCTGCGAACATTCCGGGATGCGGCGACAGGTCGCCATCAAGGTGCTCCCTCCGAAGATGGCCGAAGATCCCTCGACTGTTGAGGGGTTCTACCGCGAGGCTCAGGCGCTCGCGAGCCTCGCGCACCGAAACATCGTGCATGCCTTCGATGCAGCCAACGATGGCGGTGTCCACTACCTGGTCATGGAGTACGTCAAGGGGAAGACTCTTGAGGATCTCGTTACCAAGGACGGGCCACTCAGTGCCCACCGCGTGATCGACTACTTGCGGCAAGCGGCTCTGGGGTTGCAACACGCTTTCGAGGCCGGTCTGGTTCACCGCGATATCAAGCCGAGCAACTTCCTGGTGACAGAGAATGGGGTGGTGAAGATTCTCGACCTCGGCCTGGCTCGATTCTTCCAGGGACCGGACAGTTCCCCTGGCAGTAAACCCGGCGAGGTGATGGGGACCGTGGACTACATGTCCCCAGAGCAAGGGTTAAATGCGACTGAGGTGGACATTCGTGGCGACATCTACAGCCTGGGAGCCACGTTCTACTTCTGTCTCAGCGGTCGATTGCCGTTTGAAGGCGGAACAACAGCCCAAAAGTTGCTCTGGCACCAAATCCGGGAGCCCGCTCCGCTGAAGCAACTCCGGCCCGATCTACCGACTCAACTCATTGATATCATCAGCAAGATGATGGCGAAGGAGCCTGCCAATCGCTTCCAGACGCCAGACGAGGTTCTCGCTGCGTTGCCGTCGCAGGACGTTGTCGAATCCCCGCCGACGCCCCAGACCGAGATTGATACCGGGTTGAATCTGGACAGTGAATCGCCGACCACAATCACAGTCAAGCGGGCAACTCGCCCGACGGCTCGCTGGCGTTCTTCTGCCACGCTTCTTGCTGGGGGCAGCGTCCTGCTGGTGGTCGCTGCGGTTGGCGTCTACTTCGCGACACGTCCGGGGAGTCCTCGGCAAGTCGATCCACCAGCGGCAAATGCCAGTGGCGGTGGCAACCAATCCCGCCCGGGAAGCGTTGCTCCTGTTGCCAAAAAGGTTTGGTTGTGTGATTTGCAGGAACAGGATGCCGCGGTTGGGCACGGACAGTTCGGCAAGGGGGGGCAACTCGGTTACGCCAATCAGAAAATCATCGTGAAAGGTGAGTTCTCACCACATGGGTTATCGATGCATCCGCCATCGAACGGGGCAGCATCGGTACGTTACGAACTCGGATTGCGAGCCAAACTCTTCACCGGTTCGGTTGCGCTCAACCAAACGGCGAATGGTCAGACCAAGACTCCG
Source organism: Planctomycetaceae bacterium (assembly GCA_013823135.1). Lineage (GTDB taxonomy): Bacteria > Planctomycetota > Planctomycetia > Gemmatales > Gemmataceae > Gemmata. The sequence goes on along the minus strand of PNLP01000003.1, from coordinate 196,881 downwards.
CTGGTGTTCGTGGTGAGGGGCGACGGGAAGATACGTTGGGAATCGAAACCCATTCGAATGGCTGATGATACGCAGGGGTTCTCCGTCGATTTGGAAAACATGTACCGTCTGGAACTGGAAGTGCGATGTTCGGGTGAGAACAGTGCGGCTCACGCTGTCTGGCTGGAACCAGCGATCACGCTGAAGTGACGCTATTCACCTGTGTTTCCAGGAATCACTTCTTTTCGGTTGGCCTGCTGAGAGTCTTGGGGCGGTCGAGGTCCGAATTCTTGTCCCGTTCGACGGTGCAACCCCCGCAGCCAGGGAGTCCAGCCAACAGCAGCACGCCAAGAATAGCCGTCCGTAATCGAATTCGTCGCACAGATCACCTCTCTCAATGACCGCGAGCGGTCACAATTCCCTGAAAAGCCGCAGGGCCGGTTGCTCGTCGCCTCCGAAGAGACACGAGCAACCGGCCCTATCGGCAAACGGTCACAATACTCACTTAGCGCTGGTCTTCGGGGCGGTCGTGGCAGCGCCGCCGCCACAGCCAACAACGCCGACGAGGGACAGAGCGAACACGAGTGCGAGGGCAACCTTCTTCATGGGAAACTCCAAACTGTGGCCACAGGGTTGAACAACAGAGGTTTGCTTGAGGGAACAGGACAATCCTGACCCTGCCATCTGTTTTTGGGGTAGTGGATCAGGCACTTGCCATTTTGCATCCGGCTATGAGAGATAACGCTCGTAACCCATTCCACGGTTACGGTTTGCGATACCCCAGCGGAACCGGAATGGCCGCCGTCGATCACTCCCACGCACACATTGATACAAAAGCGACGAGCTTATTCCCGGAAAAAATCCCAGGAGGGAAAGAAATCTGATTTTGGCCGAGATAGGAGGTTTTCGCCGTGGGCGGATTCGTGGAGATGAAAAATCCCCACTCAACCTCAAGTTCCAGGAAAACTCAACGAATAGTTCGGTTGGGGAATAAACTGGGTGGGTTCGGGTTCAGATCTATTGAGGATGGCGAGCATGGGGTCGGCCGCCGGTGGACTGCACGCTCTGATCGACGCCCACTATGAGGCACTCTACCGCTACGCCTACCGACTCTCAGGGTCGGCGGCCGACGCGGAAGACCTCACGCAGGAAGCGTTCGGCAAGGCGTTCGTCCGCATGGATCAGCTTCGCGAGGCGGACCGTGTTCGTGCCTGGCTGTTCCGAATCCTTCGCAACCTGTATTTGCACAAGGTTCGCGACGATAAGCGACACCGGATCGTTCCGCTTGATGCAGTCGGTGACTTGCCTGATCGTGCCAGCGACGAGACCCCGGACATTGACCCGGCCCAACTCCAGCAGGCAATCGATCAACTGGATGAAGGGTTCCGAACGCCCTTGATCTTGTTCTACTTTGAGGAATTCAGCTACCGTGACATTGCCGAACAGATGGAACTGCCGATAGGAACGGTGATGTCGCGACTTGCCAGAGCCAAGGCTTACTTGCGGACGATGCTGTCCGCCCCTGGTTCCGACGAGGCAGAGACAGTCGAGAGTCTTGAGAAGCGGAAAGAACTCCCCAACGCCGTTGTTCGGCGTTCCGGGGTTGAGTAACCAGGTGCCGTGATGCAGTGCCGCGACGCACAATTTTACCTCCGACTTCGCCGGCCCGCCGGCGACGAGTTGGGCGCGGACGTGGCTGCCGACCTCGATCGGCACCTCGCCGAGTGCTCGACCTGCGCCCCGGAGGCGATCGCGGCCCAGTCGTTCGATCGGGCCGTCGCCACGAGCATGAAGAGCGTTCCTGTGCGTGCCAGTCTGCGGGATAAGCTGCTCGCTCAGGCGTCGACTCGACAGGGCACGGTGATCCGCCAGAAAGTCTACCGGATCACTGCCCTTGCTGCGTCACTGTTGCTTGCTGTCGGAATCACGTTCGGAGTCTTTTCGGTCTCGCGTCCCAAGATCGACACGACCGCGATGGTGATGTTCGCTGACGAACAGATCCAGAACCCAGATGCCGCCCTCCGCAACTGGCTTGTGGGGCAGAAACTCCCGGCGCAACTCCCGCTTCCGTTTAACCCGGACTTGCTGGTCACGCTTGGTTCCGAGCGAGTGCAGGGGGCGGACGTTCCCGTTGCTGTATTCCGCCACCCGACGGAAGCGGGCTTCGCCAAGGTTTACATCTTTCGTGCTGATGGCACCGCGAACCTGAACAACCTCCGGGATACCAACGCTTCGCTCACGATGGCGACCGTCATTGACGGGCCACAACATCGCGGCGTGAAGTACGTGATCGTTCACACCGTTCACCCTGTGAACGAAGGCGAACAGCCACTCAAGCCTTTCCTGCGTGCCCCTGGCAACACCGCCTCCCGGGTGTGAGGCCAGCGTCCGGCACGGCTACAACTCTGTACTTTCCATTTCGATATCGTGACACTTCGCGCCGGTGGTGTTTGACAACTCCAGATGGGATGTCGTAATCTCTGGTCGTCCCCATCACCAGTGAATCCGAGCGAAACGTATGCGAGCCGCCTCGATTGCCACACTTTGCGTGTGCTTGTGCTGCTGTCTTGTCAACGCGGACGAGTGGAAGCCTTGGGACCGGTTCACCTCAGAAGAGGGCCGGTTCAGCGCGACCTTTCCGGTCCGTCCAAAGGTGACGAAAGACAATAACGGGAAGATCGACACGCTTCAGGTATCCGCGAAGGGTGCCGTTGATGCGGAATACATGGTGTTTACGGCTGCGATTCCCGCACTAGGTGAGCCGCTCGCGATCCTGGCGAAGTTTGTGGGAGGTGCTTTCCCAAAAGAAGCCAAGGATAAGGTCGAGATCGAGCAAGGCGGCCACAAAGGGTACGAAATCGCGTCGGAGAAGATGACCGCCGACAAGGCACGGGTCTTCGCGAGATCCCGTGTGTTCTACGTCGATGGCCGTGTCTACCAGGTGACGTCGGGTTCTGGCACCAAGCCGGGCGTCGAGCGTCTCACCGATGAGCAGAAAGCCGACGAGAAGAAGTTCCTCGACTCGTTCCAGATCACCAAGGGTAAGTAAGGGCGAATGGCTTTGCCGTTTCGCCTTTCGACTGGAACACTCGCTTCACCTCGTTCGCTCCAGGTGTCACCATGGTCCGCGCACTCATCCTCGCCGCGTTCGCTCTCGCAGTGTGTTCTCCGTGCTCGCACGCTGCGGAACCGGTGTTCCGCGCGGGTGCCTCTGCGATCGATGTCACCCCGGAGAAGTTTCCCGTCGTGGTGAACTGCGGTTTCCTGGAGGCGACCGGTACGGCGGCACGCGACCGGCTTCACGCCCGTGCCATTGTGTTGGACGATGGCACCACTCGGCTGGCGATCGTGATCGTCGATAGCTGCATGATGCCCCGCGAGTTCATCGACCGCGTGAAGGAGTTGGTGACCGGCGAGACGAAGATCCCCACGGATCGCCAGTTGATTGCTGCGACGCACACGCACACCGCACCTGCCGTGATGGGTTGCCTGGGCACCGACCCTGACCCGAACTACGGGCCGTTCCTCGAACGGCAGATCGTGCAGGCCGTGCGGCAAGCGGTCGCAAATATGGCTCCGGCGAAGGGAGGGTGGGCCGTGATCGCCACACCCGAACTGACCAACAACCGGCAGTGGATCCTTCGCACCGACAAGACCCGGAACGACCCGTTCGGCAACCCGACTGTTCGCTCGAACATGCACCCCGGATACATGAACCCGGACTTCGTCGGGCCATCTGGCCCAACCGATCCGTGGCTCAGCGTCTTTTCGGTTCGCACCGCGGACGACAAGCCGCTGGCTGTGCTCTCCAACTTCTCGATGCATTACTTCGGCACGCCAGCCGTATCGGCCGATTATTTCGGCCGGGTCTGCGCGAACCTCGAAAAGCGACTCGCGGGGGGCGACAAGAACTCGAAGTTCGTCGCGCTCCATTCGCAGGGAACCGCAGGCGATCTGCACTGGATGGACTACGGCAAACCGCAGGTGAAAAGGAACATTGACGAATACGCGGAAGCCGTCACCGACAAGGCCGAGGCCGCGCTGAAGAAGGTGGAGTACCGCACGGGTCTCACCCTCGCGATGGCCGAGGAGAAAGTGACCCTCGACCGGCGGGTTCCCGACAAAGAACGGCTCGCGTGGGCACAGAAGATCATCGCGGGGATGAACGGAGCGAAGCCGAAGAACCAACCCGAGGTTTACGCCCGTGAGGCGGTAATGCTTCACGAGAACCCGAAACGGGAACTGAAACTCCAGGCGATCCGCATCGGGGAACTGGGTATCACGGCGATTCCGAATGAGGTGTTCGCCCTGACCGGCCTGAAGATCAAGGCACTCAGCCCGCTGGCGACAACTTTCACCGTGGAACTGGCGAACGGGGCCGAGGGGTACATTCCCCCCGCTGAGCAGCACGTTCTGGGCGGCTACACAACGTGGCCCGCACGGTCGGCGGCTCTGGAGGTCGGTGCCGAGGCGAAGATCACCGAGACCGTTGTCGGGTTGCTGGAAAAGGTCGCGGGGAAGAAGCGACGTTCGCTCCCCGACGCAGCAAGCGATGAATACGCGAAACTCATTCTCGCGGATAAGCCGGTGGCGTACTGGCGGCTCGGTGACATCGGTGGCGAGAAGGCGGCAGCCATCGCCGGGAAGAACGCGGGCGAGTACGAACCCGGCGTGGTGTTCGCTCTGGATGGCCCGTTGCCGCGTCAATTCGATGGCCACACGCTGACGAACCGGGCCACGCACTTCGCCGGTGGCCGCATGAACGCCAAACTTCCGACGCTCGGCGATGCGTACTCCGTCGAGGCATGGTTTTGGAACGGCTTTCCGGGCGACGCACGCAATATCACGGGAATTGTGTTCTCCCTCTCGGATGCCGACGGTGCCGGTGATTCGCTCGAACTCGGCGGCAAGAAAGGGAACCCGAACCGCATCGGGTTCTCGACCTCACTGAAGGGGGCGGGGCTTCAATCGGCCAAGACCGCCGTGCCGTTCCGGACGTGGACGCACGTCGCATTCACTCGCGATGGCAACAAGGTCCGCGTCTACCTGAACGGCCTGCTTGAGATCGACTCGAAACTCCCCCGCGAAGTCAAACCCGATCGTGTCATCGTTGGCGGCCGACCCGACAAGGCGTTCGGCTTCGAGGGTCGCATCGCCGAGGTTGCGGTGTACGATCGGGCGCTGACCGCCGAGGAGGTTGCCGCCCGCGTGAAAGCCGTCGAGAAATGACTGCGACGGTTCCCGTAGAATCATCTGAAACACCGACTCCCCCGGAATTCTTCCATGCCCGAACCGACTCGCTGCCTGCCTCCGAATGCGCTCGTTGTGGGATTCGACTTCAGCACCGGCGGCGCGAAAGCCCTCGCCTTCGACCTGCACGGCAACACCGTTGCGTCAGTCCGATTGCCAACCGATTTGTGGACCGACTACCTGCCGACCGACGATCCGAAACTCGTACGCGATACGGGCAATCGCGAGATCAGCGGCATGTTCCTCGAAGGGCAAGTTCGCGCCGCGACTCGTGCCATCGCGGCGGAACTCGCGGCGATCGGTCGCTTGCAGGACTGGCTCGTTTCCGGCATCTCGGCCACGCACCATTCTGCGGGTCGCATCGATGTCCACCACAATCCGATTCGCCGCATCATCTGCTGGAACGACCAGACGCTCGCCGAGTACCACGCCGAAGGGTTGGTACGCCTGGGCGGACAGGAACGTGCGATCGAACTCACCGGCGGGCCGTGGGCTGTTCGTTACTCGCTTTCGCATCTCGTCAAGGACTCCCACACAGCCGAGGGGAAAACCGATTCGCTGCTGCCGAAGGCCGACTGGGCACGCACGAAGTGGATGCTTCCCCACGGGCCGCTCGCGGCAGGTTACCTCACCGACCGCTGGGGCGTGACCTCGGTGTCGTCGGCCGCGTCCACGGGGATCATGAACCTGCGGACGAACGAGTGGCAGCGTGAGATGCTCGACGCGGTTGCCCCGGATTACCGCGAAGCCGCGTGGAACACGCTGCCCAAGATCGTGGACATGAACTCGCCGGTCGGCCGCATCGCCGAACACCTCGCGCTCGACTCGGGATTGCCGCCCGGCGTGCGGCCGCAAGTGTACCCGACTCTCGACGATCAGGCTGCGGGTTTGATCGGTGGCGGTGCAGTCGATGCCGGGCAGGTCGCGATCATTCTCGGCAACTCAGCCGTCGTGAACTCGTCTTCGGCAGCGCTCCCCACCTCGCCCAACCTCGATGCGATGAAACTGAACTGGGGGCCGTATCTGTGGATGCGGTGCTACTCGAACGGGGCGCAGTTCCTCGACCGCGTGGTCGGGCCGAATCGCACCAAGGAAGAATGGAAGGCACTCACAGAGGCCGCCACTCGCGTCGAGCCGTTGTGCGGTGGCACGACGGTGTTGCCGTTCCTGTTGTCGGAACCGTCGCTGGGTGTGACGCAACCACGCTTCCGGTGGGCACCATCCGAACCCGGTGCCGACGCAGGTGGAGTCCGCGTGCGTGCGAGTTTCGAGGCGATCGCGTATCTGATCGCGCTCGGCGTTCGTGCTCACGAAGCGGCCGGGCAGACGATCACGCGAGTCAGCGTTTCCGGTGGCATCGCGAAGAACGACTTGATGGTGAAGATCCTGGCGAGTGTTCTGAACAAACCGCTCGATCGGCTCGTTTCCGATGAGGGTTCAGCGCTGGGTGCTGCAGTAGTGGCGCTGGCGGGAGCCGAAGCGAATGCCCGAAGTGCGCACCGAATTGCGGAGCCCTTCACGGCTGCGGATGCGGTGGCTGCGATGGTGCGGTTCAAGGATCGCGTGGAACCCGAGGCGCGGTGGGTTGCAACGTATCAGAAGGGATTGGCGGAGTTCGAGAAGCAATTGCGGGGATAGTTGGTTAGCGGCCGCCCCATCGGGGCGGCATTGCCACCACCGCCCCGATGGGGCGGTCGCTATACGGCATCGATTCTCACTTCAAGGGCGAGTAATCCGTCGGCTTCAGGAACTCGCTCACGACGCCACCCTTTGCTTCGGTCAGGCTGCCGCCGCCCTTCTCCTCGCTGGCCTTGCGTGCGGCCAACCAGTCCGGATCGGCGCGGAATGCTTCGAACGACTTCTTCGCAGCTTCCTCGCTCTTGTGCGAAAGCAGATACACCAGCAAGTTGTCGTCGCCCTTCTGGCCCTTCAGCACGTTCCAGTAGACGATGTTCGTCATGCCGTGCTTCTCGAACAGCTTGACGGTGTGGTTCTTGAATCGGTCGTTCAGGTTGCCGAGGTTCCCCTTGGTGGCGATGTACGTTCGCAACTCGAACACGCGGCCATCGTTCGACTGCGCCAGCTTGAGAGCCGGTGAGTAGTCGGTCGGGGTCAGGAACGTGGACTCGATCTTCGCGACCAGTTTGCCGTCCTTCTCGCTTTCGGCCGCGGCCTTCTTCCACTCGGGGTCGGCACCGAACTCCTTGAACGACTTGTCACGGGCTTCCTTGCTCGGAGCCGAGATCCAGTACACGAGTTTGTTGTCCTTGTTCTCGCCCGTAGGCACAAAGTAGCCGATGTTCGTGAGGCCGTGCTTCTCGAACAGTTTCAGGGTGTGGTTCTTGAATCGAGCGTTGAGCGCGTCGAGCTTACCCGGCGCGGCATAGTACACACGCATCTCGTAAATCTTGCTCTCCTTTTCAGCAGCCAGGGCTAACGTGGCATCGGGGCGACTTGCCACCAGTGCCACCGTGACAATTGCAAACGCAAACAGCAGACGACGCATGGAAAACTCCTTGATGTGAAATGCGGTGCGGTTCTCGGGCAAACGGGCGACGTTACTTTACGCCGGTGGTGCGAAGCGTTCGTGTGTATTTCGAATCTCCGATCCAGAGCGTGAGTTGATCGCCCTCGAACGCGAGCGCCTCGGGCCTACCTTGTGACGCCGGGGTAAGCACGCCGCACATTCGGCCGGTCGGGTCGTAGACCTGCACACCGATCTCTGTTGCCGCGTAGATGCGGCCGTCCTTGTCGGCGGCCAGTCCCGTGACAGCGATTCCCTTCGTGCCGGGCTTCGACCGCAGCGGGGCGTATGGGTAACCCGGCATCAACCCGTCTTTGCCGACCGCGTGAGCATGCAGATAGGTTCCCATGCTGTAGCCGACGTAGACGGTGTTCCCGTCGGCGGAGCGAACCGATGCGGTCTTCGACGGTTCGCCGAGAGTTGCGGGTGTGGGTGCAACTTCACCTAAGCCTTTGGGCTTCGGCGCGTTCTCGACCTTCTTCCAGCCTTCGCCGGGGATGAGGATTTGCGAGAGCGGCATGTCTTGCGCCTGTGCGAGCGGCGCGAGAACGAACAACAGCGTGATCGCGAGCAGGTTGCGTTTCATATGGTGGCTCCGGGCAGTGGTTGTTCGGAAATCGGCGAGCCGTGCCAGTCATGGCACGGGTTGGTGTTCAAGAACCCGTGCCATGACTGGCACGGCTCGCCAGGGCTTTACTTCGTGTCGCGCCACAGCCACCGCAGCGAATCCGGCAGGAGCGCGCCGCCGTGTCGCCCACCGTGCGGCCCGTCACCCATCACGAGCTTGTAATCGTAATCCATGAACTTCAGCGAGGCGGCCATCGCAAGGTTCGCCTGCGGCCAGTTCCCGTGCAGGTTGTCGAGGTCGCCGAAGCCATCCTGCAGGTACACACGAATCGGCTTCTTCTCGGTCTTGCGGATCAATCCGGGGTACACGTCGCCGCCGCGGATGTTCGTGAAACTGCCGATGTGCGAGAGCACCTTGCTGAACAGGTCGGGCCGTTCCCACGCGGCGGTGAACGCACAGATGCCACCGGAACTGATGCCGCAGATCGCACGCCCGGCCGCGTCTTCCCGGAGCTTCACCGTTTTGGCAACCTCGGGGAGAATCTCTTTGTCGAGGAACGTCGCGTACTGGTTGGAAGGCGTGTCGTACTCGAAGCTGCGGTTCGAGCGGCCACCTTTGCCGTTCGCGGCCGGGAACGTCCCCGGGTTGATAAAGATCCCCACGGTGACGGGCATTTGTTTGGCGTGGATGAGGTTATCGAACACGACCGGCACGCGGAACGCACCCTTCTCGCCGACGTAGCCGCCGCCATCCTGGAAGACCATCACACACGCAGGGGTCTTGCCGTCGTACTGAGCGGGGACGTAGAGCCAGCAATCGCGCTCGGTTCCTTCGTAGACCTTGCTGGTGGTCCACTTGAATTGCGTGACCTTGCCTTTGGGCACGTCCTTCTGCGGCATGGAGTCGCCACCGAGGGCGTAGTCATCGACGGCGTTGGCGGGTTGCAAGAACGCCGCAGCGAGCAGTGCGAAAGCAGCGAGCGGGAGGATGTGGCGCATGGGTGGGACCTTGTGGGGCGGGCGAGTGGGGGGACGTGTGTCCCCCGATTCGACGGGCACAAGGTAACGCGCCAAAGGGCGAACGGCAACCAGTTAAGCAGCACTGCTGGCGGCGGGCTTTGATTTCTCGCGGGCCTTGGGCTGATGCTTCCAGCGACGGTGCAGCCAGAGGTATTGCTCGGGGTGCCGGCGGATGATCCGCTCCAGGCCCGCGGTGTACCGCTCCGTGATCGCCTTCACGGCGTCCTGGCGGTCTGCGTAGTCACGCGGGTCGATCACGTCCTCGACCTCAACCGCGTAGTAGGTTTCATCCAGTCCCACGGGGCCGGGCAGGCCATGCCGACCGACGCGAGAAACTCGCGGCATTCCGAGCACCAGCAAGAGCGCGTCGAACTCGATCGCCATGAGGGCGACCGCCTTGTGCGTGCTTGCGGGCCGACCAAAGAACGGCACGAATAGCCCGCGTTGCCCGGCGTCCTGGTCCGCGAGCGTCGCCACCTTGCCGCCGTTTTGCAGCACGTTCGTGAGCCGGTCGAAGTCGTCCTTCTTCGCGATGATCGTCTGCCCGGTCGATTGCCGGAACCGGAGCACGAACCGCTCCAGATACGGGTTGTCCAGTACCCGTGCGATGGCGTAGGTCTGGTAACCCATCGCTCCTAGCAGATACCCGGCCAGTTCCCAGTTTCCGTAGTGAGCCGTCACGATCATGGCTGCCCGGTTGCGTTGCAACGCGGTCAGCACCGCCTGACCGGGGTAGAAGTCGAGGAACGCTCGCCAGTTGTGGACGTGGAACTTCCGGGGGAGCAGGAGTGTTTCCACCATCGCTCGGAGGAAGTGCCGGTACATGCCACGCACGACTTCCTCAGCAGCAGCGGGATTGTCTCGCAGTTCCGGGAACGAAGCCGTGATGTTTTCGAGGGAGATCCGCCGACGAGAAGGGATGTACTCAAAGGCAAGCCAGGCAAATTGATCGGCGATCCACATCGCGACTTTTGTTGGGACGGCCTGCAAAAGGCAGACCCACGCCCGCACAACGACGTACCCGACGAAGTGTTTGGCGTTTTCGCGACGGTGATTTTTCATGGCAGGACTCCCTTCCCGCCGCGGAGCATACTGCAAGCACCCAACCTGTGTCACGCCCAACCGGAAACGGGGCAGAGTGCCACAAGATCTGCATGGTTCAGCTGAAGGCTGGAACGGAATGGTTCCAGCTGATTCCGGATAGTTCGGGGTGGTTCCGGGGGGAACTGTTGTCGTGAGAGAAACATCGGTCGCAATTGACGCATCCAACAGCTCTTGGAGACGTTCTGATATTCTTTCTTCCAGACAGGTCTACGTTTCCAGAAGGGTTCCAGGGATGGGTGTGCATATCGCGTGGAATCGATGAGAGCAATCACATCCGCTTGCATTCCAGCAAAGGTTGACTCCGGAACACCGTGGCACACTCGGGCTGATCTGTCATCCTCGGGAGAGAAACTCCTCGTACTTCTCAAGCCCATCCAGGAACCGGTGGTTGGGGTCAGCGTGGGGGTTCTTCGTTCGGAGATCCGCGAGCGCCTCTTCGAGACTGAATGCCCGTTCCCGCATGAAGTAACCCAATATCACGAGGGAACTTCGGCTCTCGGCCATGTCGCAGTGGACGACCACCGAGAAATTTCGGCGACGGAAACGGGAGAGCATATCGACCACGAGTTCGAGCCATTCCACGCCGGGGAATTCGTGATCCGCCAGAGGCAGTTGCACGATCGCCACCAGTTTGTGGCCAGCCACGAACTCGTTGGGAATGTCGCTGACGTTCAACACAACCTGAACGTCGTCCGGCGGATAGAGCCCGAGACGACTCGCCTGAAGCAAGCCAGGTTCGATGACGAACAACCGCTCGGCGTCCAGTTGTGGACGGTCGCTGGGCGGTGGTTCGCTGGGTGTTGGTTCGCTGTTGGCTTGAATGTTCACTCTGGAATCTCCACCAGTCTTCCGGTGCGGTTGCTCTCGTAAATCGCGCAGATCAGTTCAACGGACTTCTTCCCTTCGCGGCCATCCACTTTTGGCAATCGCTTGGCCGTTACGGCTTCCACGAAGTCCGCGAGTTGCCGGCGGTGGCCTTCGTGGTTTATGGACTTTGGATCGGCCGCTCCACCGCTGGCACCCACTTTGGCCGCGAAACGTGCCTTCACTTCCTCGTCGGTCGGCGTGGGCGGGTTGAAGTCCCACTTCAGCACGTCTTCCTGTTCGATCACGGCCGAACCCTTGTCGCCGTGAATCGCGATCTGCTTAGGGTATCCGGGGTGGACGCTCGTCGTTGCGGTCAGGAGGCCAAGAGCTCCACTCCGGAAGCGAATAGCGGCCACGGCAGTATCCTCGACCTCGATCCGATCGTGGGCAAGGGTTGCGGTCAGCCCGCACACCGATGCGGCCGGCCCCATCATCCACAATAGTAGATCGACGTTGTGGATCGCCTGATTCATGATCGCGCCACCGCCATCGAGAGCCTGCGTTCCCTTCCATCCACCCTCATCGTAGTACGCCTGCGAGCGCCACCACTTGTTCGACGCCTCGCCGAGCGTGAGGCGCCCGAACTTGCCAGCATCGACCGCGGCCTTCAAGGTGACGTTAGAATCCGCAAACCGGCTCGGGAAGATAGTGCAGAGCTGCACCTTGGCCTTGTCGCAAGCATCGATGATTGTCTGGCATCGCGGACCGGTGATTTCAAGAGGCTTTTCCACAACGACGTGCTTCCCAGCCGCCGCTGCGGTCAGTGCGGGTTCGACGTGGGCGCCACTCGGGGTGGTGATGATGACGGCATCCACGCCGGGAGCCTTCACGGCTTCTTCGACGGTTGCGAAGATTGGGCACGGGGGAACCGCGGTTTCGTCGAGCAGTTTCTTGGCGTTCGCAGGCGTGCGACTCACGAGCGCCGCCACGCGTGTGCCGGGGATTTCCGCGATCGCTCTTGCGTGATACCGGGCAATCATCCCGCATCCGACGAGTGCGAAACCGAAGGGAGTGGACATGGACATCTCCGCACTGGCGAGCCGGGCGACGTGAGTCCCCGGAGATCATGACGGAGATTGTAGTAGCACAGATCGGGGACGGCGGGCTGGGCGCAGCTATACTTCAAACATGACCGTTCACGAAGCACTCGCTGAGGGTCGTCTATCCGACGCGATCGCTCTCCAAGAGGAGACGGTCGCGGCTGCACCCACCGACCCCGTGGCCCGCCGATTTCTTGTTGATCTGCTCGCGTTCGCCGGGCGGCTCGATGACGCTCGGGTGCAACTCACGCACATTCATTCTGATGCTCCCGAATGGCACGACGTCGAACGGGGCTTACATCGGCTATTTCGGGCTGAGCGACGCCGTTCGGAGGAGCTCCGCCAGCCACAAATTCGCCCAGAACCGGCTCCGAGACATGCCACCCGTCGCTGGCTGGCGATGAAAGCGATTCACCGTGGCAAGCCCGACGATGCCGTAAGGTGTATCGACGCCGCCGACAATGTTTCGCCCGAGATTCGTGGCTTCCTTGACGGGCAAGAATTCACCGGTTTGCGAGATGCGGACGATCGTTTCGGCTCGGTTCTGGAAGCATTCCTGGGAGGCGAGTATTTTTGGTTCACATGGGAATCGATCCGGAAGATAACGATCTCTGCCCCGGCCGTGCTGTTGGATCAACTCTACCGCCCAGCCATGCTGTCGCTGAAGGACGGATCCATCTTCGTGGTCCATCTTCCCATGCTATATCCGGGGTCGCATCGGGCTGATGGGGCGTTCTCACTCGGTTTTGAGACGGATCACATCTGTCCGGATGGCGGTCCTACGAGATGCATCGGCGGAAAGCTCTTGCTGATCGGTGACGAGGACGAGATTCCGCTCAGCACCTGTCAGATGATCGAAATCCGATAGCAACCCATACTCGGCTCAGTCTCGCCGTTTCCGCACGCCACACACGGCTTCTGCCGTCAGCGGGTCTTCGGGCCAGCTGTGTTTCGGATACCGGGCACGCAGTTCCTTCCGCACGATTGGGTAGCCGTTCGCCCAGAAACTCGCGAGATCGTCGGTCACTTGCTGTGGCCGGTGATTCGGTGCGAGCAGGTGCAACAGCACCTTCACCCGACCCCGTGCGATGCGGGGAGTTTCGGTCAGTCCGAACATCTCCTGGATGCGAGCCGCGAGCACGGGCGGGCGGCCTTCCGTGTATTCGATGCTGATGTGACTGCCGCTCGGCACTTCGATCCGATCCGGAGCTTCTGCGTCGATCGTGCGGAGCTGATCGTAAGTGAGCTGTCCGCGGAAGAAGTCGAGCCATGGACCGTGCCGCACGTCCGCAAGGGAACGCTTGCCACGGCAGAAAAATCCGAGGGCTTCGCGGAGGTCGGCGGCATCGAACGGGGGTAGGTTGAGTTCCGGCACCCACGCACGCAGGCACCGCACGCGTGTGCGGAATCGCCCCGCGTCGGACTCCGGGGTTGGCAGGCACTTCTCGAACCGCTCGGCCGCAGCGTCTGCAAGTGCTCGTGCGGCTTCGTCCTCGTCGCCAATGTGCGCCGGCGTTTCATCCAGTACCAACTCTTCGAACCGCGTGATCTTCCGGGCGACGAGCTTTTCGCTCCGGTCGTCGAAGGTCACTTCGCTTCGCGTGGTGATGCGATCCGCGGGAAGCCATTCGCGTTCCACGCCCGAAGCGAGCCGCACGAACGAGTCCGTGCCACCGGCATCGACATCGACACACACGAACAACTCTGGCTCGGTGACGCCACTACTCGGGGCGAGTCTGATGCCACGCCCGCCAACGGTGACCGCCTTACTGCTACCGGGTTCACGTCGCCGTGCGAGGCGATCCGGGTACGCAGCGAGGATGCACCGAAGCAGCGCGTGGTCGGTGCCGCTTGCGGCTTCGCGGCGGCCCGCGGAGCCGCAAGCGGCTAACTGATCGCGCACATCCAGCACGGCTCGCGCCCCACCTCGATGCAACCGCCCGAGTGGTCCGTCGAGCCTGCCCGTGGCCTCGAAGGCTTCCAGAGCCTCCACGCGATCGAGCACATCCGACACGGTTGATGGAGCGGTGCGAATCTGTGGACCGGAATCGAACTCACGAAAGAACGGGTCGCGTTCCGAGATCAGCGCCGCCGCGAGCGCCGCACGCGGGCCGCACCCGAGGCGCTGACCTTCGAGCAGCAATCGAGCGAGCCGCGGATGCACCGGCAACGCCGCCGCAGCGCGGCCCACGTCCGTGAGTGTGCCCTTCGAGGTGGTACCAAGTTGGTCCAGCAGTCGCAGTGATTCCGCGAGCGAATCGGATCGCGGCGCATCGAGCCACGGGAACCGTTCGACATCAGATTCGCCCAGCGCGAGGAGTTGCAGCACCGCTCCGCACAGATCGACGCGACGAATCTCCGGTGTGGTCTGCTCGGGTCGGCCACGATGGCTGGGCTCGTCCCACAATCGCACGCACACGCCCGGTTGAGTGCGCCCGGCACGCCCGGCCCGCTGATCGGCGGAGGCTCGCGAAATGGGGCCGAGCTTCAGCCGATCCATGCCGATGCTCGGCGAGAATTCCATCTGGCGGGCGAGTCCGGAATCCACGACCGCCGTGACGCCATCGACGGTGACGGACGTTTCGGCCACGTTGGTTGCGAGCACGATCTTCCGGTGGCCGAACTTCTGCAACGCCCGATCCTGTTGTTCGGGCGGCAGGTCGCCGTGCAGCGGAAGCACCTCAAAACCGCCCTCCCGTGCGAAATGTTCCAGTTCCTCGGCCGCTTGGCGAATCTCGCGAAGCCCTGGCAAGAACGCGAGCACGTCGCCCGTCGTTTCAGCGAGCACTTCACGCACGGCATCGGCAACCGCCAGTGACACCGGGGTGTCACCGCGACGCGGGCGATACTTCACCTCCACCGGGAAAGCACGCCCGAGGCTATCCACAACCGGGCAGCCACCCATGTACGCCGACACGGGACCAGGGTCGACCGTCGCGGACATCACAATTGCCTGCAACTCGGGCCGCACGTTCTCGCGAATGAGCCGCACTAACCCGAGGGCGAGGTCGGCTTCGAGGCTGCGTTCGTGGAACTCGTCGAACACGACGCATGCGACGCCTTCGAGGAACGGGTCGTCGTGCAGTCGCCGGAGCAGTACGCCCGGCGTGACGACCATCACGCGCGTTCGCGGACCCGCCTTGCGTTCGAACCGCACCTGATAGCCGAAGACATCGCCGAGCGCCGAACCATGTTCGAGTGCCATGCGGCGAGCGGCGGCACGGGCGGCCACGCGACGCGGTTCCAGCATGATGACGAGGCCATCGCCCGCGCGCCCCGACTCCACGATTGCTGGCGGAACGCGGGTGGTCTTGCCAGCGCCGGTGGGGGCACGCAAAACGGCAGCACCGAATGTTCGCAGCACGGCGAGCAATTCAGGCAGAGCATCGTCAATGGGGAGCGGTTCTCGTGGCATACCACAAGTTTAGCGGTGACCCCAACGGGGTCACAGCGATACACTTTGCGAAACGGTTCACTTCAGGAGGACCACGCCGGTGAATCCACGCTGGTTACTCATCGCAATCGCGCTGCTGGCGACCCCGCCGGTTGACGCACAGGAGAAGAAGCCGCAACTCCGTTGGGGGACCGACCCCACCGGCGGCGCACCCTATGTGTACAAGGAAGGCGACACTTTCGTCGGGTTCGAGGTGGAACTGGCGGACTATCTTGCGAAAGAACTCGGCCGCGAAAGCAAGATGGTCACCGGCGACTGGGACAAGTTGCCCGAACTGCTCGGCAAGCCCGCCGACGAGGACGGCATCGACATCGTGCTGAACGGCTACGAACTCCGCGAAGACCTGGAGAAGAACTACCCGTCCACGGTGCCGTACTACATCTACAAACTCGGGCTTGTGATCAACAAGGATGCTGCCGCCGTCATCGAGGGCTGGAGCGACCTGAAGCGGCCAAAGAAGGACGGAGAAAAGCGCACGGTTGGTGTGCTCGGTGGCTCCGCCGCACACGAGTACATGAAGAGCAAGAAATTCGGCGACAAGATCGACCTGAAGATCAACCCCGACGTGGCAACCGTCATCGGTTTGGTCGAACAGAAGCGACTCGACGCCACCGTGCAGGATCTTCCAGCGTGCATGTACTACGTCAAGCACGGTAAGGGGTTGATGCTGGCCGATGAACCTCGCAAGTCGGGGTTCTATGTCATCCTCACGCGCGAGAAAGACAAGGAACTGCGCGACAAGCTGAACGCTGCCATCAAGAAGGGGATCAAGGACGGGGCGTTCAAAAAGATCTACGAGAAATACGGCCTCTGGAACGCGGACCAGGAACGGCTTCTGCACTGGACCGAACAGCCGTGGCCGCCTCCGTTCGAGGCCGAGGAAGAGGAACAAGAAAGCGTCGGCAAGGCCGCGAAAGTGGACTGGGAGCAGATGTTCCGCGAGCTGTTGCAGGCCGCCGGGATGACGGTGTACCTCGCAATCGCGTCGTTCCCCATCGCCATGTTCATCGGGTTGCTGGTTGGCGTCGGCCGCGTCTACGGTGGGTTGTGGATCCGCATCCCGCTCGCCATCTACGTCGAGTTCCTGCGAGGCACCCCGCTGCTGCTGCAACTCTACTGCGTCTTCTACATGCTGCCCCAGATCGACCCGCACCTCGCGCTCACGCCACTGCAAGCGGGCATCCTCGGGCTGGCGATCAACTACTCGGCATACGAAGCCGAGAACTACCGCGCCGGCATTCAGTCCATTCCGAAGGGTCAGATGGAAGCGGCACTCGCGCTGGGCATGAGCCCGCTCACCGCCATCCGCGTGGTCATCGTGCCGCAGGCGATTCGGGTGGTGATTCCGCCCGTCACGAACGACTTCATCGCGCTGTTCAAGGATACCTCGGTGTGCTCGGTGATTCTCATCACGGAACTGACCCGAAAGTACAACGAGTTGTACAACTTCAACCGCGAGTACATCGTGCAGTTGGCTCTCCTGACAGCCGGGTTGTATCTGCTGATGAGTTACCCGCTGTCGCTGCTCGCTCGCTGGTTGGAACGCCGAATGGGAACGCAAGCCGCGGGAGGCCACCGATGATTTCCGTCACGAACATCGTGAAGTACCACGGCCCGACACGCATCCTCGACGGGGCGAGCATCACCATCCGAAAGGGCGAAGTCGCGGCGATCATCGGGCCTTCCGGCGGCGGCAAGAGCACACTGCTCCGCTGCATCAACGGGCTCGAATCGTTCGCGGAAGGCGAGATCGCTGTCGGCGATTCGCTGAAGCTCACCGGCGGGCAAACGCCTCCAAAGGTAACGCTCATCCAGTTGCGCCGGTCCGTGGGAATGGTGTTTCAGTCGTTCAACTTGTTCCCGCACATGACGGCCCTGAAGAACGTGATGGCGGGGCCGATCCACGCACTCGGCAAGCCCTACGCTGAGGCCGAAGCCATCGCCAAGAAACTCCTCGATCGCGTGGGGTTGGGTGCGAAAGTCGCCGCGAAGCCCGGCCAACTTTCGGGTGGGCAGCAGCAGCGTGTTGCGATTGCACGCGCACTTGCGGTTAACCCCGCGGCGATCCTGTTCGACGAACCAACCAGCGCCCTTGACCCGAAAATGTCCGCAGAGGTCATGCGTGTCATCGACGACCTGGCCGACGACGAACAGTTCCAGGCTGCGATGGTGATCGTGTCGCACGATCTCGCGGCCGTGAAGAAGATTGCCGATACCGTTCACGTCCTCGAAGCAGGGCGTGTTGCATACACCGGACCTGCTGCCGAAGCGTTCGCACCCGGCGGCCGCGTTGAGAGGATGGAGTGACTCATGGCAACCGCAACCGCACAACAAGTGATCCGCGTCGGGCACAGCCCCGACCCCGACGACGCCTTCATGTTCCACGCCCTGGCAAATGACAAGATCCAGACCGGGAACCTGAAGTTCGTTCACGAATTGCAAGACATCGAGACGCTCAATCGCCGTGCGCTGAAGGGCGAACTCGAAGTCACCGCCGTGAGCATTCACGCTTACAGCCAGCTTCTCGATAAGTACGCGTTGCTGCCCACGGGGTGCAGCATGGGCGACAAGTACGGCCCGATGGTCGTGGCCCGCAAGCCGATGACAGTCAGCGATCTGCCCGGCATCAAGCTCGCCGTGCCGGGCACGCTCACAACCGCGTTTCTCACACTGAAGTTGCTGTTCGACTCCATCGGGGCGAAGGACAAACTCACATACGATGTCGTGCCGTTCGACGAGATCATTCCAGTGGTCGCGTCGGGGAAGTACGACGCGGGTCTCATCATCCACGAGGGCCAGCTCACGTTCCAGAACCAGGGGTTGCACCTCGTGACGGACCTGGGCGTGTGGTGGCAGGACAAGACCGGCCTGCCGCTTCCGCTGGGCGGTAACGTGGTCCGCAAGGATCTCGGCAAGCCGACCATGCGGGAGATCAGCCGGCTCATCAAGGAGAGCATTGCGTACGCACTCGCAAACCGCCGCGAAGCGCTCGACTACGCCCTGAAGTATGCCCGCGACATGGACGTCGCCCTCGCGGATAAGTTCGTCGGTATGTACGTGAACGACTGGACGCTCGACTACGGCGATCGAGGCCGCGCTGCGATTCGAGCGTTGCTCGATGCGGGTCACAAGGCCGGGATCATCGCCAATCCCACGGCAGTTGAATTCGTGGATTAAAGAATGTGGGGCGCAGCTCTGCTTGGGCTGCGCCTTTACATTCCGCAATCGGCGATCCACAATCGACGTTTATGATTTCCCTCATTGTCTACACGCCGCCACCGAGCCCGTGCAGTTATCTGCCGCAAGAGCAGTCGCAACTCACTTACGAAGTAGTCGCTCAACTCACTCCTGAAGAGTACCTCTTCCGGCTCCAGAACGGCTGGCGGCGATTCGGGCACGCCTTGTTCAAGCCTGAGTGCGGAACGTGCCAGGCATGTCAATCGTTGCGAGTACCCGTTGCAACATTTAAACCAGATCGAAGTCAGAGACGGGCCGCTGCTGCGAACGACGGAGAGGTGACCCTCGTGATCGGGGCACCGCGGGTGACGCGGGCGAAACTCGACCTGTACGACCGCTTCCACGCGGCTCAGCACCTCACCGTGGGCTGGCAACAACACGCCCCTGAATCACCGACCGCGTATGCGGACACGTTCGTCGATAACCCCATTCCCACCGAGGAGTGGTGCTACTTCCTGAACGACAAACTTGTTGGCGTTGGTTACGTCGATGTGCTTCCCGAGGGGTTCTCGGCAATCTACTACTTCCACGACCCGGAAGAACGCGACTGCTCACTCGGCACGTACAACGTACTCTGCATTCTGCGTGAAGCGGGTCGCAGACAACTGCCCTACGTTTATCTGGGGTACTACGTCGCGGGTTGCCGGTCGCTCGAATACAAGGCCCGGTTCCGCCCGAACGAGGTGCTGCACCCCGACGGCGAATGGCGTGCGTTCTTACAATCGTAGTTCAATTCCATGCTCAATGTTCACGTTCGAATCAACGAAGCGGGTAGTGGAAAGCCAACCCCAGTTCGGGTTCGCGTATCCACGGTGGACGGAACACACTTCGCGCCGCTCGGCCGCTCAGTCGAGTTTCCCGTCGGCCGGAACGAAGTCGTCGGCGGGCATCTGAACCTTGCGCGTGATCTCTGGTTCACCATCGACGGTGCCTGTGAGATTCCGTTGCCCGCCGGTGTTCCGCTGCGTGTTCAGGTCACCAAAGGCCCCGAGTACAGACCAGTCGATGAGACCGTAACGCTCGGCGATGGCCAACTCTCGTTGCGGTTGGCCATCGCACGCTGGACCGACCCGCATGCCGACGGCTGGGTCTCGGTCGATACGCGATGCCACTTCTTGACCCCACACGATGCACTCCTCGAAGCGGCTGCCGAGGGGGTGGACGTGGTGAACCTGCTTGCCACCGTTCAGCGATTCCCAGCTCAGAACGGCACCGCTTACCTCACGGTTCCCAACCTGACGGCGTTCAGTGGGCAGGTTCCTTTGCTGGAACGCGACGGTCACAAGGTGTTCGTCAACACGCTGAACACGCACCCCGTGCTGGGTACTGTTGGGTTGTTGAACTCGCATCGCCCGGTGTTCCCGCTCACGTTCGGCGGCGAGGAACCCGACGACTGGGGCATCTGCGACTGGTGCGATCAGTGCGGCCGTAAGGGTGGCTTGCGGGTGTGGGTCGATGCCTTCGAGCCAACCGGCGGATTGGTTGGCGGCGAAGCGTTGATCGCGGCGATTCTCGGGAAGATCGATGCGATTGAGGTGAACCCCGGTCCGCGAAAAGTCCCGCTGTTGCCGTGGGTGTATCGGCTGTGGGACGCTGGCGTTCTCGTGCCGTTGGTTGGTGGCAGTAGCAAGGACAGCAACAAGGTGCCGCTCGCAGCGATGCGGACGTATGCGAAGATCTCGACTGCCGAACCAAGCTGGATCGCTGCTGTTCGCGCTGGGCACATCTTTGCCACCAGTGGCTCACTCATCAACTGCACGGTCTCGGGTTCCGAAATCCACGCGACGGCCCGTTCACTTGGTCCATTCGATGATCTGGCCCTGGTCGCGAATGGCCGCATTATCAGCAGAGTGAAGGCTCAACATGATCCGGAAGCGGGTTGTTATCGTGCCGAGCTCACCGAGCGGCTGCCCGACGCCGGGTGGGTTGCGGTGCGGTGCCACTCCGCTATGGGAGCGTTCGCACACACGCCTCCGGTTGCAGTCGGATCACCAATTCGTGATCCGGGTGCTGTCGCATCACTGCGAAAGTTGATCGAGCAGACCCGCGAGTGGGCCGAGCAACACGGGCGCTACGTGAACTCCAAGCGGCGAGACCAACTCCTTGCGAGATGCGTGGAAGCGGCCGACAAATTGGGAGGCGCTCCATGACGGACGCCCGGCGATGGTTGATCCACGCCCGCTCGGCTTTTCGCAAGAGCGCGCGGTGGCTGCGGACGAACATCCCTCGCCGTCTCTGGGCTGCGGTACTCATTCCTGCCATGCTTCTGGGCATCGGCACGGTGGGCTACCGCTGGATCGAAGGCGACCATTGGTCGTACTTCGATGGCTTCTACATGACGGCCATCACGCTCACGACCATCGGCTATGGCGAGACCCACGAGTTGAAGACTGCCGGGCGGGTGTTCACGATCGTACTCGCGTATAGCGGAATCTTCACGCTCGCCTACTTCGCTTCCGAACTGGTTCGGGCGGTGGTTACGGGTGAACTCAAACAGACCATCGGGAGGAAATGGGTGGACGAGAAACTCGAGACCCTGACCGGGCACTTGATTGTGTGTGGCTACGGCCGCATGGGAAAGATTGTGTGCGCCGAACTCGACCGGCAGAAGAAGTGGTTCGTGCTGCTCGACAAGTCCCCCGAGTTGCTCAAAGATTTGCCGTACACGCATTGCCTGGCAATTCAGGGGGACGCGACGACAGACGAGATGCTCCGCAAGGCCGGTATCGAGCGTGCGCGAGCGTTGATCACCGTCGTGGGCACCGACGCAGACAACCTCTACATCACGCTGAGTGCCCGGCTACTCAACTCGAAACTACTCATTGTTGCCCGTGCCGAGGAAGAAGATGCGGAGGTGAAGCTCCGCAAGGTGGGCGCGAACAAGATCATCTCGCCATACCTCGCAGGGGGGCACCGGGTGGTGCAGGCAGTGTTGCGGCCCGCTGTCCTGCACTTCATGGAACTCGCCACCCGGCCCGAATTCCTCGACCTCCAAATTGAAGAGATCAGAATTGCCCCAGGCAGTGTGCTCGCCACACAATCGCTCCGACACTCGCGGATTCACGCAGATCTAGGAATCCTGGTCGTTGGCATCGTGCGGCCGAACGGCGACCTGTTGTACAACCCGCCCCAAGATACGATCATTGAAGCCGATTCGGTGATGATCGCGCTGGGGCAGCGTCGGCTTCTCGATCAGCTTGAAAAGCTCGCAACTGTCCCAGCATAGCAGGTGCTCACTTCGCGTAGGGGATCCTCTCTTCCGGGGCTGGGAGTTCGATCTTCTCGGGTGGCTGCATCGGCCGTGGCCCCATGAACTTGTCGATCTTCCAGGGCAAAACGGTCATGTCGCGGTCGCCGGAGAGTGTCTGAGTGCCGTTCGACAGGAACGTCGCGGACACCACGGGCGGGCCGTGCTTCTTGAAGACCGCAATCGCTTCCTTCTTCATGCTCGTATCCCAGAGTCGAACGGTGCTGTCCGCACCCGCAGTGAGTACCCACTTGCCGCCGTCCTTCACAACGACGGACCGCACGGGACCGTCGTGACCCGCAAGTGTGTAGTCGGCTGCGTTCTCGCCGAGTTTCCACACGCGAGTGGTTCCGTCGTCGCCGCCAGCCGCGTACCACTTCCCGTTTGGGCTGATGCTCAGACTGACCACCGGAGCCGTGAACTTGCCGTGGGTGCGTATGGTCTTGCCCGTAGCGAGCTCCAGCATGTGGACCTGCCGGTTCGCCGCGACGAGGAGATAGCTCCCGGTCGGGTCCACGGCGATCGCGGTTACTGTCCCGAGCTTTTCGAGCCGCCAGAGTTCCTCGCCGTTGGCGACCTTCCAAGCGGCCACCACGCCATCGAAACCGCCCGAGATCCCCCACTTTCCGTTCGGGTTGAACGCAACCGCGCTCACGAGGCTCGAATGGTCCGCGTACTTTTGCAGCTGCAAGCCGCTGTACATGTCCCACACTCGGGCTGTGCCATCCATGCTGCCGCTGATTGCGTATTTGCCGTCGGTGGAAAGTGCCACCGACCAGACGCTTCCCGTGTGCCCGACGAACCGCTTCACGTCGCGGCGACCCTCCACATCCCACAGCCGCACGCTGCGATCGCCACTCGCGACCACGGCCCGCAGGCCATCGGCGGCGAATGCCATCTGGTTCGCGGTGCCGTCACGTGATTCGAGCGGGTCGATTTCGCCCGTATTGTCGGCGTTCGTGGGACCATTCAGGCTCGCCAGGAAGAGCGTGCCGAGCCGCAACTCGCGGGTGAGGTCGCCGAATGCCTGCAACCAGATTTGGCGACTCACGGTGCCGCCGGCAGCACGGAGTGCCCCGAAGTGCTTGCGAAGTGTCTCGGACACGTCGATCTTCTCGCGGAGTTGGTTGGGCGTCTGCCCCACTTCCGCCGCGGCCGTTTCGAGATCGAGATCAGCTTCGTACTTCAGAGTGATGGTGCTGACGGCCTCGTACTTCGACACGCGGGCACCGGTCTTGGCCACAGTTTCGGCATACCGCTTGGCGTCGTCTTCCATCTGCTTCAGCACGATATCCTTGCCAGGGTACAACGCCTTGATCAGGTCACCCTCGGCTCGCGTGAATGCTTTCGGGTTCTTCGCAAGGTGGTCGAACACCTGATCGGCTTTCGGGATGATCCCGGTGACGTGGCACGACATGCACGACACGCCCGCTTCGACCGCACGGTCCGGTCGCTTGGGATCGCTCACGATCGCCTGAGGCGCTTTGTCGAGCCGGTTGTTGTTCGCGTTCATGATGTAGTAGGCGTGCATACCGTTCGGAAGCGCGAAGATGGCCTCGCCGCCCGCATGCTTGAACGGGAACTCCGCGAGCCCCGCCGGCCCGAGCGGAAAGGCAAACACGTTTCGCGGGTCCGGGACGAGATTACCGTTGAGCCGGTCGCCGAGGTTCGCGGGCGGTTCGTCGAAGTCGTAGGTCCGCCAGTACATGCCGTGGGCGGAGTCGTGGCGTTCGAGGATGCGGTTGAATCGTGATATGCCGCTGCCGTTGAACGCGGCGCGAGCGACTCGCTCTTGTTGAATGTCGGCGATGGCATCGACGCGTAGCAACTTCTCGACTTCGGTGATGCTCGCGGGAAGCTGCAGCACATCGTAGTAAAGCGGGGCGCGGCTCGCCGTGGCGACGAACCAATCGGCCCGAATCAGTGGCACCTTCGTGAGTGTGCCAACGCTTGCGGCGCGAGCGGCGGTGGTGTCTTCGAGGATGCCGTAGGGGTATTCCTGCAAGATGCGGTTCCAGATGGTCGCGTCCCAGACGTACCAGCGGAGGTCGATCCGCAGCACGGTCTTCAGCGGGTCAATCGCGACCGGATTCACGACCTTCGACCCCCACGACAGACTATTGACCAGCTTGTTCAGGGCGTTGCGGTATGTCTGGAGTTCCTCGTCGCCGAGGCCGGCGTTGTGCAGGTGAGCGAGTGAGAAGTATCGCTGGAATCGCCGGGTGCGGCGGTCCATCGTTTCGAGGTCCGCGAGGATGAAGTTGTACGTGTCGGCGGTGGTGATTGTGGTCCGCGTGGGGACGGCATCTCCGCCGGAAGCCCCGGCCGCGATCCACTTCTTGATGTCGTTGATTTCCTCGGCTGTCGGTCGAATCTTCTCGCCGGGGGGCGGCATGGTGCCGTCGTCGATTCGACGAAACAGTCGGCTCGCGGCGGGGTCTTTGGGGACCACCTTTTTGCGGCCCACAAGTTTCGCCAGATCGGTGATGTAGTTCACGCCACCTTCGACCGCGCCATCCTGCCCGTGGCAACGGTAACAGTGCGTCTTGAACGCGGCCTGCGCCTTGACTGCGAGTTCCTTGTCATCGCCGAGAGCGGGCGAGGTGAGCAGGGCAAACGCAGCAGCGATTGGGAGGGTTCTGAGAAGCATCGTCATCGTCCCCGTGCGGGCGCGGAACCACTTACCTATTCAGACGACAGCCGCCCCCGGATCGATTGTTTCTTCCTGAAGTGTAACGGGTGGCTTCTTTTCCGCAGCTTGCTTGACCGTCACTCTTTGAATGGGTAATCTTACTTCATCGAGAGGAACCATTCCGGCTTCCTCACATTTTGCGGTCACTCGGCCGCACAATCCACCGGCATCGCGTCAGCCGTCAAGACGCATGATTATGGGTCTCCGAATGCGGCTCCACGATGGGGAGCCAATCGGTCAGGCACTTCGACGTTTCAAGAAACTGGTTGAACGCCAACGAATCTACCGCAAGCCTTGTAAGCCAAGCAGTTGGCCGCTCGGGACGCAGTACTTCGTTCGCAACACCGAGATTCGCAGGTACAAGGAGTTCATGAAGTGGGTCAAGAGCCGCGACGCCACACGTCAAGCGATGCGTGAGGGGAAGCAACCTTCACCGCCGGTGTGAATGAGTGGAGAGCCCTGCGCCAAGGCCATTCCTTGCCCGCAGGGTGAGTCATCTGGGTTAGTTATCGGCGTCGCTTACTTGCGTCCGCGTGTCGCCACCGGAACCACGGATGCACTGACGGCGCGGGCCACGGTTTGCGAGGTGCCGGCCTCCGCAAGGTCGGACTCCACGTTGGTGAGGTCCAACTTGTCTTCGGTGAGCCCGATCACCGACGCGATGAGCTCGCAGATGCCGGCGGGGTCTTCGAGCCGGAGCACGTTTTGGCCAAGGAGATCGACCCACTTCTTGCGGATCTCCTCGTTCCCCCAGTGATGCGTCATCTTGGGGATGATGTAATAGACCTCGTATCGCTGCTGGAGTTTGGTGATCACATCGGGGAACGGGATGTCGCCCTGAATACCGTCGCCGATAACGGCCTGGATCTCCTTCTGCTTCACCTTCGGGTACGGTGCCTCGTCGCCGATCACGAACAGGTAACCCTTCTTGCCGCGCTTTTCATAGCAATCGAGGGCCGTGTGCCAGGCCATGAAGTACATCGCGAGCTCGTACGATTCGGTGATCGACGGCCCGCCGCCGCCTTCGAGGTAGAGCTTGCCGAGGTCTTCCTCGATTTCGATCCCCGACTCGAATTGCCCAATTTGAAGTGGAGCCTGGTCGCAGGTCGCGTCGCCGATCGCACCAACCATGATCTGGGGGTGTTCGAGATACCCCTTGCGGATGAGCAGGTTCATCAGCCGGGGGAGGTTCGCCTGCAAGACGCGCGGCACGGATTGCATGCTGCCCGTGACATCGAACAGAACAGCGACGGCGTGGCTCTCGGGGTGGGCTTCGCTGTCGCGCGATTCGCGGACGATCACGCCGCGAGGGTTCATCTTCTGGTGGACGCCGCTCTGAGCACGGCCGGCGCGAATGTCCTCATTGTGCTCGAACGCATCTTTACCAGACTTTTTCCGCGACACGGCTCGTTCGACATATTCATCATCCGACCAACGGGTGCCACCCATCGTGATTTCTCCTGGAAGTGTTCCGCTCCACCAGAACGGAGGGTTGATTCCGCATTCAGGTTCAGGCTTCGCGAACACTCCTGTAGGGTCATTCGCTCGCCAGATGCGGGGATTTTCTCACTTCTTGGGTCCGGTGAGTTCGGCCAACGTCTTGAGAAGTTGCCCAGGGTCGTCGCTCGACAGGGATTCTGGCGAGTGTGCCAGCAACGGCAACACTTCCGCTTTTGTGCCCATTCCGGTGCCGATGTGAAGCTCGCATCCGAGTTTGCGGACTCGTGGAACGAGAGAGGCATCTGTGAGCCATTTGGGCCAGAGGCGAATCACCTTCACGCCAGCCTCGGCGAAGGGTTCGATGTCCTTCTCGGTGGGGATCAGACCGATTTGTCGCGCCTCGGGGAGGAGCTTGGCAAACAGCCTGGCGTGCTCGATCGACCGGACGCCCACGACAACTCGCTTCGGTTCACCGTGTTCCCGCACCTCGGCCACGATCTTCTTGACATAAGCCTCGTCGGGTTCCTTCAGGTCGAGCATCACGCCAACCTTGCCCTTGGCAGTGGTCAGCACTTCTTGCAGGGTCGGCACACGCTCGCTTGCGAATTTCTTGTCGAATTTGCTTCCGGCATCGAGTTTCTTGATCTCGGCAAGTGTGAACTCGGAAACCTTTCCCTTTGCATCAGTCGTGCGGTCCAAAGTGTCGTCGTGCATGCAGACCAGGAAGCCGTCCTTCGTGGTGCGAACGTCTACTTCGGCCGCGTGGGCACCCGCTTCCGCCGCCCGGCGAATGCTGGCCAGCGTGTTTTCGGGTCTGTCGGCACACGATCCCTTGTGACCGATCACCTCCTTCACCTTCCCTGCTGCACGAGCATTTTCAGGCGAAGTCGCAGGGTCGGCTGCAGCGAGGATGCCTGGCAGGAACGCGAACACGAGGACGAAATAACGATGGAACACGGTTCGGCTCCCTGTGAATTTCGGGTGTGGCCCTATGATAAATCAACTCAGGGCGAAAGCCCCGCGAAACCTTCCCCGAACGAGCGATCCGATGTCCAGCATTCCCGGCCAGTTGAATCCCTCTCCCCGTCTCCTCCTCGGTCCAGGCCCGAGCGATGCACACCCGCGTGTGTTGTCCGTCATGAGCACGCCGCTTCTCGGTCACCTCGACCCGCAATTCCTCGCGATGATGAACGAGACGCAGGAGATGTTGCGGGAAGTGTACCAGACGAAAAACCAATTGACGTTCCCCATCTCGGCCACGGGCACCGCCGGGATGGAAACCTGCCTCGTGAATCTGCTCGAACCGGGCGATAAGGCCGTCATCTGCACGATGGGCTACTTCGGCAACCGCATGGTGGAAATCGCGGGGCGGTGCGGTGCACAGGTGACGGTAAAAGAGGCTCCGTGGGGTCAGTCGTTCGACCTGGAAACCATCCGCGAAACGCTGAAGACAGTGCGGCCGAAGGTGCTCGGCATCGTTCACGCCGAAACCTCGACAGGTGCGGGTCAGGACATCTCGCAACTGGGAAAACTGTGCCATGAATTTGGCGCGTTGCTCGTCACGGACTGCGTAACCTCCCTGGGTTGCACGCCGGTGAAACTCGATGAATGGGAAGTGGACGCGGCGTTCAGTTGCTCACAAAAGGGTTTGAGCTGCCCGCCGGGAATGTCTCCGGTGAGCTTCAGCCAGCGTGCCGTGGATGCGCTCAAGGGCCGCAAGACGAAGGTGCAGAGCTGGTACTTTGACCTGACGACGATCATGAGCTACTGGGGCGGCGACCGCTCGTACCACCATACGGCCCCGATCACGATGGTGTATGCTCTGCGTGAAGGGCTGCGGCTCGTGCTCGAAGAAGGGTTGGAAGCACGCTTCGCCCGCCACCAGAAGAACCACCTCGCACTGCGGGCGGGCCTCGAGGCACTGGGGATGGAGTACACCGCGGCGAAGCACTGTCAGTTGCCTCAACTGAACGCTGTGAAAATTCCCGCCGGAGTTGACGACCTCGCTGGCCGCAAGCGGCTACTGACCGAGTTCGGCATCGAGATTGGTGGCGGCCTTGGGGACTTCAAGGGGAAGGCTTGGCGCATCGGCATCATGGGGCAGAACAGCCGGCCGAACTGCGTCTTCACGGTACTCGCGGCGCTGGAGCAAGTGCTGCGGGGTGCCGGTGCGAAGATCGAACCTGGCAGCGGCGTCGCCGCCGCCGAACGGGCTTATGTAGCGTGATTTTGAGTGGCTGGAGCAGTTCCCGGAGGTGTTGGCGGAACGGCTTCGGGAAATTCTGGCTAATCCCGACGGGTGAACGGCGAAGAACTGGTGAATCCTCCTGCTGCGGTGGGCAACATTCTCACCGCTGTGGTAGACTTCTCAAATTCCCATTCACTCACGGAGTGCCCAACGCCATGTTCGACAAGATCACGAACGGGTTCTCGCTCGCGCGTAGCTCGTGGGGCGTGCTCGCCAAAGACAAGCAGCTCATCTGGTTCCCGCTCATCAGCGGGTTCATGTTCGTGCTGGTCGTCGCCAGTTTCGCGGTTCCGCTCGCCACGTTGGTGGACTGGAATCAGGTGAAGCACCAGACCGAGCAGAACAACGGCAAGCCCCCCGTGTGGATGTACGGCGTTGCGTTCGGGTTCTACTTCGCATGCTACTTTGTGATGATCTTCTGCAACGCGGCACTCATCAGCTGTGCCATGATGCGGTTCAACGGTCGCGACCCGAGCCTTATGGACGGCTTCGGGATGGCAATGGCTCGACTTCCGCAGATTTTCGCCTGGGCGCTCGTGTCGGCGACCGTCGGCGTTTTGCTTCAGGTGATCGAAAGTGCCAACGAACAAGTCGGCTACTACGTCTCGCTGATCCTGGGCACAGCGTGGTCGGTGATGACGTTCTTCGTGGTGCCGGTGTTGGTGGTCGAGAAAACGGGACCCCTCGCGGCAGTGGGGCGTTCGGTTTCACTGATCCGTCAGACCTGGGGCGAGTCGCTGGTCGGGCGAATGGGGATCAACTTCGCGATGTTCCTGCTGGCGATTCCCGTGATCCTGCTGTTCCTCGCAGGCGGCTTCTTGCTTGCCAAGGGGATGGTGCCTGTGGGTGTGGCTCTGCTCGTGGCCGCGTTCATCGCTCTGATGCTGCACATGGCCATCAGCTCCGCGTTGAACACGATCCTGCTGGCCGCACTGTACCAATACGCCGCGGACCGCAACGTCCCTTCAGGCTTCGATCGCGAGCAGTTTGAGGGCGCGTTCCAGACGAAGACGCAGGCAGCTTGAACCGCGAAGCCCACCCATCGCAATGGGTGGGCTTTTTCTCAATAGCGCGTTTCCATTCCGATCACGAACCCCTGTGCCCAAAAGTCGGTGTGGTTGAACAGCGGCCGCGGCCGATCACTGGGGACAAATGCCCCACCTGGGTTCAGAACGGCAATGTTCGCCGGATTCAGGTTGCGGTCGATTTGGTCACCGGGCCGCACCACATCGCTCAGGTACAGGAAGTTGTACCCCAGGTAGAACCTGCCGGAATCGTTCACCTTCAAGCCAATCTTGAACGTCCCTTCCGGCACCACTGCAAAAACATTCCGCGTGTAGCGCCCGATGTTCGCTGCCGACGTGTAGACACCACCTGGCACCATTCCGCCGTTCACCGTGGCTCCATCAATTCGCACCATTTCGGAGGTCTGACCCAAGGCAACCTTCCCGGTCATTTCACAGAAGACTGCCCCGCGTGAAAGGTCTGCCCGAAAGCCCAGCTGACCGCCGTTGTACTGATTGTGCGCGACGAACTCATCGTAGATCACTGCCGACCCTCCCCCCGCGAACCGCCTCTGCTCGATCGTCAGCCCTTCATTGAGTTGCACAAAGCGATAGCCGATCAGACCGTTGAGTCTGAAACCCACGATATCGACCAGATTGGCCACGCCGTTCGCCTCGGCTCCCTGAAGCCGCGTCGTCGTGGTCGCGTATATGGAGCCGGTTGCGACGCCCGGCATCACGACCGTGAACGCGTCTTCGAGGCCGGTGACATAGTTGGTGTACGGCAATCCGAGCGACTGAATTCGTTCATTGCCGACGCCGCTGAATGCCGTCTTGAAGGTGCGACTGCCCAGGAAGAAGTACACGAGCTCGCCGCCCACCGTTTGGGCTTCGTTCACGGAGGCGCCCAGCGTGAAGCGTCCGCCCGCGATGGCTTGGTTCCCGATGGCTCGCCCGCCGACGAGGAGGTGGGTGTTCGGGTTGCTCAATGTGGGTGGACCGCCAACCCGCGTGGCCGTGACCAGCGGCGGCACAGGTTGCGACTTGGGCCACCAGAGCAGCAGTGCCATGTCGTCCCACGTCGGGCCGAGCGGCCCGCGTGCGCCAGCTTTCTGCTGCTGAACCTGCTCGACTCGCTCGATCGCTTCGGGCTTTTCGTCGTGTTTGTTCGCGATAGCAGGTGGGGCGGGAACCTCGACCGGCGTCAGTGGCCGCGAGACATCCGTGCCACCCGGCAGCATCCCAGCTTCGCCAGGAACTGCCGTTATCGGTGGCAACTCTTGTGAGGCCGCACGATCGGCTGTGCCAGCTAACACGGTGGCGACGGCGATCCACACCGCACGCATACCCGCTCCTCTTGTTCCGAAGTATTCGACCCTGATATGCCGTTTCGCGATGCCCGTGTCCAGACGAACCGAAGACGCCCCTACCTTTCTTGCCCTGCTCGCCTATTTGTACACGGGTCGCTGCTTTCCCCAGCATCCGGTGTCGTTGGAATGAATCTCACGAAAGCCGTCATCACTGCCGCAGGGCCAGGGCAGCGTGCGTTGCCACTCCAGACACTTGTCGATCGAGATGGTCACGAGAAGAAATCGCTCGAAATCATCCTCGAAGAAGCGGTGGGAGCCGGTGCCGAGGAAATCTGCCTCGTGATCGCGTCAGGTGATGAAGCCGCGTACCGTGCTGCCGCCGGGCCGCACGCCTCACGCTTGCACTTTGTTACCCAACCCGAACCGCTTGGTTATGGTCACGCAGTGCTCCTCGCTCGCACGTTCACGGCGGGTGAGCCGTTCCTGCACCTCGTGAGCGATCACCTGTACATTTCGCGGGGCGAGGTCCGTTCCGCGAAGCAGGTGGCCGACTTGGCGCGGGCCGAAGGATGTGCGGTCTCTGCGGTGCAGGCGACGCGTGAGAGCCTGCTGCGTTTCTACGGCGTGGTCGGTGGGAGACGGGTCGCGAACCGACCCGACCTTTACGAAGTACAACAAGTGTTGGAGAAGCCGACGCCGAGTGAGGCGGAGCAGGTACTCGCGGTCACGGGCTTGCGGGCGGGCTTCTACCTGTGCTTCTACGGCGTGCATGTGTTCACGCCTGCGCTCATGGAAATCCTAGCGGAAACCGATCCTCCGCAACTCTCGCTTGCACTGGCGGAACTGGCTCGCCGGGAACGATACCTCGCGCTCGAAGTGGCTGGGCAGCGGTACAACACCGGTCAGAAATACGGCTTGCTCACGGCCCAACTCGCACTCGCACTCGACGGCGTGGACCGCGAGAAAATCATGGCGCAAATCATCGACTTGCTCGCTCAACGGGGCTGATGCTAAACCCTGGCTGGTTAACATGTCTCTTATTGACATCATTCGTTCGCCCGATCCCGCGGTGAGGAACCGCTCGGTGGCCGTGGCGTGCTCGCGGCTCTCGTTCACTCAGTTGCTCCGGGAACGCGATCACCTCGATCGCTTTCGTCGCGAAAGCGGTAACCTCTACGAACGCGTGCGGGCGTTGTTTGTGCTCGCCGCAATCAACCGCTTTTACCTCCCGACCCGACCCGATTTGCAAGCCGACGGACACATCCCTTATTCGGGCGTCGAGCGGTTGCTCGGTCGGCGATTCGATGAGGCCGTGCGTCTGTTTCGTGAAGAGGAAGCGGCACACGGGCCGAGCGATCCGATTTGCAGTGCGCTCGCTGCGGCCTATCACGGGTTGGCGTTCCAGACGCTCGCGGATCAGGTACGGGCGAGCGTTCGCGGTGCGGCCGGCAATCGATGGATGTTTCGCACAGGGTCGCCGGCCGATCACCCTCTACGAGTGAGGCCGGAACTTCTCACGCGAAGCGAGGCTGGTGCGTTCCCTGTGCTTCGCGAGCGCACCCCGGTGCGGATGGACCTGTCCCACTCGTGCTGGAGCGACATCTTCTTTTTGGGCATGGATTACCCGGAAGGTGCTCGCGTTCTGAACGTCTCCATCGATCTTGGAGTGAACGGCCGTGATGCCAAACCAAAACCACCCATTGAGGTGTACTTCCGCGTCATCGACGAGACCGTGCTCCGGCTTGTGTGTGTCGATCTGGACGCAACCGTTGACGTGAAGTCACTCGCGGAAGTGTTCGACTTCGCCCGTGATTACCTGGGGTTGCTGAAGGCTGCGGTCATCGCTTCAGGGCTGATTCCTGCCGGGCTCGAAGGTTCCCGGCAGGAGTTGCGTGAAGTACTGGAAACGCTTGTTGGGCCAGGATTGGGGATCGAGCTTGTCAGTGCCGTGAACGACATTCCGAAAGGCTCGCGACTTGCGGTTTCGACCAACCTGCTCGCGGGCCTCATCGCTGTGTGTATGCGAGCGACGGGGCAGGCGAAGGAGCTGACCGGCACGCTGAGCGAATCGGAACGGCGGCTCGTTGCAGCGCGGGCGATTCTCGGCGAATGGCTGGGCGGTTCTGGAGGTGGGTGGCAAGACTCTGGCGGCGTGTGGCCCGGAATCAAGCTGATCGAAGGCACGTTTGCCGCGGAGGGTGACCCCGAGTTCGGCATCAGTCGCGGGCGGTTGTTGCCACGACACACGGTTCTCGGCCCGGACCGCGTTTCGCCCGACGCACGCCGCCGACTGGAAGCGAGCCTCGTGCTGGTACACGGTGGCATGGCTCAAAACGTCGGCCCCGTGCTGGAGATGGTGACCGAGAAGTATTTGCTCCGCGAAGAACGCGAGTGGGACGCTCGCCAGCAAGCGCTCGGCATCTTCGATGAGATCGCGGCGGCACTCACTCGCGGCGACATTCGCGCGCTGGGTGCGGCCACGACTCGCAACTTCGCGGGCCCGATTCAGACGATCATCCCGGCCGCCACGAACGCGTTCACGGAAGCACTCATCGCGGGAACCAAGACACGTTTAGGCCCGGATTTCTGGGGTTTCTGGATGCTCGGTGGTATGTCGGGCGGGGGGATGGGTTTCATCGTTGCCCCGGAGCGGAAGGCCGAAGCGACCACGTTTCTTCGCGAAGAAATGGCACGGTTGCGGACCAGCTTTCAGGATAGTTTGCCGTTCGCGATGACGCCGGTCGTGTACGACTTCGCGATCAACTCCAACGGCACGACGGCCGATCTGCTCGCGGGTACGGATGCGTTGCTCCCACGGGGGTATTACTCGCTACTCGTGCCTCGCTGGCTGCGAGAGGATCCGCGAAACATCACCACTTCCAGGCGTGCCGAACTCGATCGCGTCGGGCAGGCCGCACGGCGCAACCCCGATTTGACTGGGCTCGTGGAATCGCTGTTCGATCGCATGTTGCCAAGTGCCCCGGTCGCACGCGACGGTAAGGCCGATAGCCTCGCCGGGTTGCTTGCCGCGAACGGCTTCGAGCGAGCGCAGCACGAACGCATTCGCGATGATCTTCGGCGTGGGCTGATCGGGCTGGCGCAGAACCGCCTTCCGGCTTCCACGGTGATCGAGGACGTACTGCCGACCGATGTCGCCGATGCTCGAAACGGCCTGGGGGCCGACCTCGTGTCGCTCGGTCGAAGGGCACTGGAAAGGGGCGAGGTCGCGGTTGTCACGCTTGCTGCGGGAGCCGGTAGCCGGTGGACGCAGGGTGCAGGTGTCACCAAGGCATTGCATCCGTTCGCACGACTCGCGGGCAAACATCGCACGTTCGTCGAACTTCACCTGGCCAAGAGTCGCAGTGTTTCGGAGCAGTTCGGGACCCCCGTGCCGCATGTCTTCACGACGGGCTACCTCACGCATCGCCCGATGAGCGAGCATCTGGAGAAAGTCGGCCATCACAACTACCCCGGAATCGTGCGTCTCTCGCCGGGGGCATCGGTCGGATTGCGTCTTGTGCCGATGGTCCGCGACCTTCGGTTCGCATGGGAGGAGACCACTCAGCAGGTGCTCGACGAAGGTAAACAGCGCGTGCGGGCGAGCGCACACGCGGCACTGATCGACTGGGCGCGGTCGGCGGGGGAGGGGAGCGACTACACCGACAACGAACCGCTGCAATGCTTGCACCCCGTCGGCCACTGGTTCGAGGTGCCGAACCTGCTTCGTAACGGCGTGCTGGCGGAACTTCTCACCGCACGACCACGACTCAAGCACCTGCTCGTTCACAACATCGACACACTCGGGGCAACGCTCGACCCCGGCACCTTTGGCATGCACCTTGCCTCCCGGCGGGCACTGACGTTCGAGGTGATTGGCCGACGCATCGACGACCGTGGCGGCGGTCTGGCTCGTGTTGATGGGAAGGTGCGGATTCTGGAAGGGCTGGCGATGCCGCGTGAAGAGGAGGAGTTCAACCTCTCGTACTACAACACGCTCACAACCTGGGTGGAGATCGACGGCCTGTTGCGCGTGTTCGGCCTGACCCGCGACGAACTGAGTGACTCAGCAAAAGTGACTGTGGCCGTGAACCGTATGGCCACGCGACTCCCGACCTATGTGACACTCAAGGACGTTAAGAAACGCTGGGGCCACGGGCACGAGGACGTGTTCCCGGTGTGCCAGTTCGAGAAACTCTGGGGTGACATGACCGCTGTGAGCGGGGTCGAATGCGGGTTTGTGGTGGTTCCTCGCGTGCGTGGTCAGCAACTCAAAGACCCCGCGCAACTCGACGGCTGGCTTCGCGATGGCTCCGCCGATCACGTTGTTTCGCTCTGCGCGTTTGGTCCGGTTGGGTGAACTTTGCTCACGGTGACGGCTGGGGATGGTCGATAACTGACGTGAAGCGTCGGATTATCTGATGTTCCCGGGATGGCACATGAGACGGCTCGCTCGCGTCGCCCTGTTAGCAGCAGTGAACGGTGCCTTCGGTTGCATCGGGGCGAAGTCGTCCTTCGACACGGTTCCGTCACCACTGCCGGAGTCCGTGGCTGTTCGTGGATCGGTCGCGAAGCCGCCCGCGCGATTCACCGGACCCGTCGTGCCCGCAAGTGCCGAGAACCTGGCCACCCCACAAGCATCGTCGCCGACGGGTATCGATGACTTCATCCAACTCGCCATCACGAAGAACCCACGCATTTCCCGTGCGATGATCGCCATCGACTCGGCACAGGGACAGTACATCCAGGTTGGGTTGTATCCGAACCCGGAACTCGCTGTGATGTGGGACGAAATCGGGGACCGCACCGGCAACGGTATCCTTACGGTGCCGAAGATCACTCAGACCATCGTGACTGGTAAGAAGCTCGCGCTTTCCCAGGCGGTCGCGGCGAAGGCCGTGGACCAGGCCACGCTCGATTTGATCGGCGAACGGTACGCCGTGGTCGGATCGGTCCGGGCTGGCTTCTTCGAAACACTCGCACTTCAGCAGCGAATCGAGATCCTCACCGAACTCAGCCGATTGTCGGAGGAGTCGGTCAAGGATGGCAAGACCTTGCTGGATAACAAGCGGATTGCGCGGCTCGACTACATCCAACTCGAAGTCGAACGCGAACGATTCCAGGCCGAGCGAGACGCTGCAACCAAGGAGTTGCCCGCGGCACTGCGGCGATTGGCCGCGACCACCGGCGAGAACGCCCTGGCAATCAGTTCCGTTTCTGGGTCACTCGACGGATTACCCGCTTACGATCTCGAACAGATCCGCACGGTTGTACTGGCGACGCACCCCGAGGTGCGCTCGGCGAAGGTTGCGGTTGATCGCGCTCAGGCTGCGGTTCGTCGTGCCGAAGTTGACCCGATCCCCAACGTCTCGGTCTACGGAGGCTTCATCCGGCAGTTCGAAAACAAGTCGTATGACGGTGCGGCCGGGGTGAGTATGCTGATCCCCGTGTGGAACAGGAACCAGGGTAACATCCGATCGGCGAAGGCCGAACTTGGGATGGCTGTGTTCAAGGTGGGACAGGTCGAGAACGAACTTGCATCTCGGGTGGCCACATCATTCCAGACCTACGCGGCTGCACGGGAACGGGCCGAGCGCTTCCGCCGCGAGATCATCCCGCGAGCCGAGGAAACGTACAAGCTGTCGCTGGAGGCGTTCAAGGGCGGCCAGTTTGAGTACCTGCGAGTGATCGCGGCCCAGCGTGTGATCGCAGAAGCCCGACTGGAAATGAACAAGTCGCTGTCCGAGGCGTGGAAAGCGGCCGGGGAACTCTCGGGAATGCTTCTCGAAGAAGTGTGGCCTGGTCCGCCCCAGATGGTGCCGCCGAAACAGCCGTGATGCCGGTCCCGCTGGCGGTGAAAACGGTTCCACGCGATATGCCCACCCATCCGTGGAACCGTTCTGGAACCGATTACCTGTCTGGAAGAAACTATATCAGAATGTCGGTAATGAGGCATGCGACTCGAAGAGCGAGCCACGCCCATCCTCGTCACATCCGCTCCGCGGTGTGACGAGGGCGGAGAGAGCGGAGTGTCGGG
This sequence comes from Planctomycetaceae bacterium, assembly GCA_013823135.1. GTDB lineage: Bacteria > Planctomycetota > Planctomycetia > Gemmatales > Gemmataceae > Gemmata. The sequence goes on along the minus strand of PNLP01000003.1, from coordinate 159,864 downwards.
GCATCCGCGGCTACAAACCAAGAGATCCGGCGTCTTCCGCTCTGGGAACGTAGTGTGCTTCCGCTACAACAGATTTCATGTCTGAACTCGCTTTCCAGCGCTGCATCAACCCGGTTTGCCGGGCGACCGTCGATCTCGCGGACACCTCGTTCCGGTGCCCGAAATGCGGCGGGTTGCTCGACGTGGCCTACGAATGGGACCGCCTCCCGGTTCCCAGGTCGCTCAAACACTTCGAGAGCAAGTGGTCGAACCGCACCGATCCGCTCGATTTCTCGGGCGTGTGGCGGTTCCGCGAACTGTTCCCGTTCGCGACCGACGCCCAGATCATGACCATCGGCGAAGGCCAGACGCTCTGCCAGCGTGCGGACGCGGTCGCGGCTTACGTCGGCATGAATCCGGGGACCGTCTACCTCGAATACGAGGGGATGAACCCCAGCGGCAGCTTCAAAGACAACGGCATGACGGCGGCGTTTACCCACGCCCGCGTGACCGGAGCCACGCGGGCTGCGTGTGCCAGCACGGGCAACACCAGCGCCAGCCTCGCCATCTATTGCGCCGCGACGCAGCTCATGCGGGCGGTCATCTTTATTGGCTCGGGGAAGATCAGCTACGGCAAGTTGTCGCAAGCGCTCGAGCACGGGGCGCTCACGGTGCAAATCGCCGGCGACTTCGACGACGCATTGCGGCAAGTTCAGGACGTAAGCCGGCAACTCGGCATCTACCTCGTGAACAGCGTGAACCCGTTTCGGCTCGAAGGCCAGAAGACGATCATGTTTCGCATTCTGGAATCGCTGCAATGGCGCGTTCCGGACTGGATCGTGGTTCCGGGTGGCAACCTCGGCAACGTGTCCAGCTTCGGCAAGGCATTCACGGAGCTGAAGGAACTCGGCCTCATCGACCGGGCACCCCAACTCGCGGTCGTGAATGCGGCCGGTGCCGACACCTTCTTCCAACTCTACGACCGGCACGGGCTCCGCTGGAACGCCGGGGACATCGACCGACCGAAGCTCGACGGCTACATGCACGCGATGGATGCCGCCAACCGCCGGGCCGACACATTGGCATCGGCCATCGAGATCAACCGCCCCGTGAATCTACCGAAAGCGCTGCGAGCGCTCGAACGCTGCGGCGGCGTGGTTCGCGAAGCGACCGATCAGGAAATGCTCGACGCAAAAGCGAAGATCGGGGCCGGTGGCCTGGGCTGCGAGCCCGCAAGCGCGGCAAGTGTCGCGGGGTTGCTGAAGCTGGTGAAGGAAGGCGTGATCGCGCGTTCCGACACGGTGGCGTGCGTGCTGACCGGCCACGTGCTCAAAGACCCGGACGCGACCGTGGCGTATCACACGGCCGACCCAGCGGTCTTCGAAGCGAAGCTCGGCAAGCGTGGCGTGAAACGCGCATCGTATGCGAACCGCGCCGTGCAGGTGCCGAACGACCTGGCCGAGATCGTCAAAGCCATCGAACTGTATGCTTAGGTCGCAAGAATTGGCCCGCAGATGACGCAGACTTCGACGCAGATGATATCAGATAAGAAGCAGAATCAGATCGTCGATCAATCAGAATGGCCCGCAGATGACGCAGACTTCGACGCAGATAAAATCAGATAAGAAGCAGAATCAGAGATGAATTGAACGTACACTCTGATCAGGCTTCTGGTGCGTCATTTGCGGGCTATTCTGAGAGGCAACAGCGATGTACCCTCAAGCTGAGGTGACCGAGCGGATCATCGCGGCGTTCTATCAGGTCTACAACACTCTCGGGCACGGATTCTTGGAGAAGGTTTATCAGAACGCGATGGAACTGGAGTTGAAGGCTCGCGGCTTGAATGTGATACCTCAAGCGCCTCTGAAGGTATATTACGCGGGGGTCGTGGTCGGTGAGTATTTCGCCGACTTCCTTGTCGAAGCCAGCGTGATCGTGGAACTGAAGGCCGCCGAGCAGATTGCTACGGAACATCACGCTCAGTTGCTCAATTACCTGAAGGCGACGGATATCGACATCGGGTTGCTGCTCAATTTCGGTCCCAAACCCGAGGTTCGTCGGAAGGTCTACCAAACCGCAAGACTTCGACCGAACCAATCCTCATAACTGCATCTGCTTCTTATCTGATTTTATCTGCGTCGAAGTCTGCGTGATCTGCGGGCCATTGTTTTGAAGTCCGTGCATCTGCGGGCCACTGTCTTGGAGTTCTCATGAAGATTCACCTTGCGATTAACGGTGCGGGCGGGCGAATGGGTCAACGGCTCGTTGCCCTTGCGAAGGAAGACCACGTCCTGAAAGTAGTCGCGGCCATCGACGCGCCGACGGCACCCACACAGGGACGCGACGCGGGAGAGGTTGCGGGTATCGGGCACATTGGCGTTCCCATCACCTACGATCTGCCGCTGTCGATTCGCCCCGATTGCGTCATCGACTTCTCGGCACCCGAAGGCACAATGACGATCCTGCCGATCTGCGTGGCCCGGCAAATCCCGATCGTCGTTGCCACGACTGGTCACACCACGGCACAAAAAGAAGAGATCGAGGCCGCAGCACACCAGACAGCCGTGCTGTTCGCACCGAATATGAGCCTCGTGGTGAACCTCCTGTTCAAGCTCACCAAACTCGCTGCGGAAGCACTCAAGGGGAAGGGGTTCGACGCGGAGATCGTGGAACGGCACCACCGCTTCAAGAAGGATTCACCCAGCGGCACCGCGATGCGTTTCGCCGAGATCATTCAGGAAGTGCAGGGCGGGCATTTCGTTCACGGCCGCGAAGGACTCGTGGGCGAGCGAAAAGCGGATGAGATCGGCGTCCACGCGGTCCGTGGCGGCGACAATGTGGGTGAGCACACCATCATCTTCACGACGATCGGTGAAACTCTGGAGCTGGTCCACAAGGGCCACAATCGCGACAGCTACACCAAGGGTGCACTACTCGCGGCGAAGTATCTCGCGAATCGCCCTGCCGGCCGCTACACGATGAACGACGTTCTTGGCCTGTGACCGCGGTGGTTGCTCGGATTCAGTACCGAACTCGCACCGTGGCCATCGACGGTGCCTTCATGGCGGTCACGTCCGGTTCCGGGGTCTGGGTCTGGGTTGGCTCCGCTTCTTCCGGGCAGGCCGCCCACCAATTGGCGGCTTTCTCCGGGTTCCATTCTGAGGCGCATTCGCACGCGAGCAACGCCTTCTGAAGCGTATCCGCACTGGGGAACCGGTCGTCGGGTGCCTTCGCCAGGCAACGCAACACCACAGCTTCCAGATCGCGAGGGACACCTGCCACACGGCGCGAGGGCGGAACCAGGGGCGAACGACGGTGCGCCGCGAGTTGTTCGAAGATGGTGGCACCGTCGAACGGCGAGCGGCCCGTCAGGAGAAAGTACGCGACGCCGCCAAGGGCGTAGAGGTCGCAGCGGGCATCGGGTGGACCGCCGGGAATCGCCTGCTCGGGAGCCATGTACGCGGGTGATCCGCTGATCACGTTCTTCTCGGCGGAACCGTTCTCTGCGTTGTCCGTCGTCCGGTGAACGAGCCCGAAGTCGAGCAACTTGGCGACATCGTGGACACCACCGCGAGACGCGGCAAAGATGTTCGCCGGCTTGATGTCGCGGTGAATCAGTCCCCGCGTGTGGGCTTCGCGTAGCGCCGCACACACTTGCGACAGCAGATACACCACGCGACCTGGCGGCAACGGACCTGAACGCCTCACGAGTTCATCGAGATTCAACCCGCGAAGCAGTTCCATCACGTAGTAGAACGCGCCATCGTCGGTGCGGCCGTAGTCGTAAATCTCGACCGTGTTCCAGTGCGAGAGTTGGGCAGTCGCTCGAACTTCGTGCTCGAACCGCGCGATGGCATCGGGGTCCGCATCGATGCCGGGCCGAATCAGCTTGATCGCGCACGATCGCTTGAGCAGTTCGTGCTCGGCTCGATACACTTCGCCCATGCCGCCGGAACCGAGCTTTTCCTGAAGCCGGTACTGGCCGAACTTGCGGGCACGGTACAACTCCCACCGGCTGATGTTCAGGATGTGCGAGTAGAACAGCGCCTCCGCGACCGCGACCAGCGCCACCGGGAACGGCGTCCCGTGATGGAGCGAGTCGAACGCCTCCTGAACCTTAGGCTCGTACAACCGAAGGAAGTACATGCTCGCGTAGGGGATCAGCCCCGCGGGAATCATCACGGCGAGCGCACGCGGCCAGGTGTTCGGGATCAGCAACCCGTAACTGATAATGATGAGCACCCACACGCCGTGGACGAAGTAGCAGTCCATCATCATGGTGGCGAAGTCGCCGGCCCGCGCCCGCTCCAGCATCAGCGCCGCCGGCATCACGGTCATCTGAAGACCCACCGATCCGAACATCGTCAGTTCGAGAATCCGCAACTGCCAGATCGAGAGCGAGGAAGCCCGCCAGAGAATCCCCAGGCAGAGCAGACACACCACCATGATGACGAAGCGGAGTTCGAGAAAGGGGAGATTCAGGGTCGGGATCATCGCGAGTATCAACGGGCCCGTGGTGACGAACGTGACCCAGAACAACCGGCGGTGGAGCAACTCGGCGGTTTCGTGAGCGAACCCGTGTTGTTGCGACTCCACAACGCGAACCTTCGGGGAAGAACCGCGAGCTGCGCGAGTCTTCTCCACCACCGTTGCGGGCGATGCCGCCGACCCGAGCATTCGATCGAGCGGCATGATGGGCTTTTCGAGGAAGCTGTTCGCCTGGGCGGAAGCGAGTAGCAACGCCTCGACTCGCGATCGCAACTCGGCATCGGTCCCGCAAGTTTCATCGAGATAGGCCTTGCGCTCCGCCGGGTCGGTGCGGTCGAAGGCTTCCAGAAAGATGCTGCGTTCATTCATCGCGGGTGACCCATTTCTTCAGGCGTGAACTCATCAGTCACCGGCCATCTCGCGGTAGAGCCAGGCGCGGGCGAATGCCCAAAGGCGTTCCGCCGAGCGGGTCGAAATCCCCAGGCACTCCGCCGCTTGAACATTGGTGAGCCCCGAGAAGTAGCGCAACTGCACGAGTTGGACGGCCTCGGCATCCATCGCCGCGAGTCGCGTTAATGCCTCGTCGAGTGCGAGCAAGTCGATATCCGATTCCGGAGCGGCGATCTGGATGTCGTCGAGTGGCACCCGCTCCCGTTCGCCACCGCGTTTCTGTGCGTGCTTCCTGCGGGCGTGATCGACGAGAATCCGCCGCATGGACTCGGCCGCCGCTGCGAAGAAGTGCCCACGGTGGTTCCACGCTAACTCGGGTGAGTCGCCCAGCAACCGGATGTACGCTTCGTGAACGAGCGCGGTCGCGTTGAGGGTGTGCCCCGGTGCCTCGCGAGCCATGTTACTGGCTGCGAGTCGTCGGAGTTCGTCGTACACGAGTGGGAGAAGTTGGGCTGCCGCCGCCGGATCCCCGCCGTGAATGGCTGTCAGGATTTGGGTGACGTTGTCCATCGACGCTCGCGACACGGGCGTTGTTCGGGTACGCTATTACGGGAAAAGTATACCCAAAGAGGAACGATGTGTGAAGTGCCGAGTTACCGTTAGAGCGTGGCGAAGTTTTTGAGCATCTGAAGACCAACTCGCTGGCTCTTCTCGGGGTGGAACTGCGTCGCGAAGATGTTGTCACGCCACACGACTGCCGTGAACGGCATCGGGTAATCGGCAGTTGCCGCCACGCATGTGGGATCGGTCGGAACGGCGTGGTACGAGTGAACGAAGTACACGGCCGCGTTCGCTGGTAGTTCCGCGAACAGCGGGCACTTCGGTTGCGTCAGATCCAGCGTGTTCCAGCCCATGTGTGGAACCTTCAACCCCGGCACGGACGGGAACCGCACCACATCACCCGGGATGATATCAAGCCCAGCGTGTTGCCCGTCTTCGAAGCCACGAGTGAAGAGGAGTTGCATCCCGAGGCAGATACCCAGAAACGGCCGACCCTTGTTGATGTGCTCGGTGATTGCCGTGCCGAGTGGTGTGTCTCGCAGGCGGGCGCTGGCATCGCAGAACGCCCCGACACCGGGGACCACGACCTTGGTTGCCTTCGCAATGTGGTCGGCGTCCGATGTGATCGTCGCGGCGTGGCCGACCTGTTCGAACGCCTTCTGGACGCTCCGCAAGTTCGCCATGCCGTAATCGACGATCACGATGTCGGAAGTCATGTTGGTCAAACTTTCACATCTGTCGCGGCCGGTTCGGACCGTCGCAACAACAAACCCGCTGCCAGAATCCCCACGCACATCACGATCACGCACATCGTAATCATGATCCAGTCGAAGAACAGGTACTGCGTTCCCACGCCGATCCACGGCCACGCCAGCCAGGTGACGACCACACCCAGTGCCAGCCCTGGCCCGAACGGCAATTCACGAGTGTCGGTGAACTCGCCCCCCACCGGCGAGGATGGCGGCACGGCTGGGGGCTTCACGAGAATCATCATCGCGATCTTGATGACGAGAGCGGTCAGCGAGCCCACGAACAGCGAGATGACGGCGATCTGCCAGCCCAGGAACGCCCCGGCCATCATCAGTAAGTCGGCATCGCCCAGCCCCATCGCCTCGCGACCGAACCCGAGTTCGAACAGCCCCTTCACGATGCGCACGACCATTGAACCCACGAACGCACCGATCAGGCAGTTCAAGAATCCAAGCAGGTAACTCCCCGGCGGGGCGAACGCGAACGTCGGCCCGTAGAACGGCCACAACTGCACGCCAACGGGGATCTTCCCCCAGTATTCTGGCAGCATCCAGACCGGGTCGGCGGTTAACTGGTTCACGGCAGCCGCGGGATTCGGCCAGGGCCACGGCATTAGCGTTCCCCCGATTACCCCGACCAGCAACCCCACGTAGGGGATCATTGGCGGGATGATTCGGTGCTCGGCGTCGATGGCCGCAGCGGCAATCAGGCACGACATCAGGAACGCGTGATAGAGGAACATCGCCCAGCGCGGAAACGAAGTGATCGCCGTGGAGATGCTCAACATGTCGGGCGTCGCGACCGTCGAGTTGACTTGCCAGTTCACAAGGACATCAAGGACGAACAGCGCCAGGAAGGCGAGGCCGGTTGCGACCTCGATCCAGAGGTAGCGTGCGGAAAACTTCGCACCGCAGTGACGGCACTGACCCCGCAGCCGGAGGTAGCCAATGATCGGGATATTGTCGGTGAAACGGACTCGCTGGAAGCACGAGAAACAGCGAGACGACGGCCAGATAATGCTCTTCTCATACGGCAACCGAGCGATGAGGACGTTCAAGAACGACCCCACCATCAGTCCGAAGAGGAAGACCCAGAGGCACCAGAACGCGATGATCGCGTGAGTCCACAATTCCATGCATTGAGGATAGCAGCCGCGACCTCTTCCGGCGACTGAGCGTCCGTATCGGCACAGAAGTGAGCGAGCTCGCGGTACAGCGGCGTGCGGGCCGCGATGAGGTTTTGCACTTCCTCGAAGCCACCCGCCGGCGTGAGATTTGGCCGCCGCGAAGCGGTCGTCGGATCGCCCTGGAGCCGCTTCCAGCTTGTCTCGGGATTCGTTGCCAGCCACGCGACAACGCCCGCGGAACGGAGCAAGTCTCGGTTCGCGGGCCGCAAGATCGCGCCGCCACCAGTGGCGATGACGAGCCGCGAGCGCTGGCACAGGTCGGCGAGTGCTGCCGATTCGCGATTCCGGAATCCGGTTTCGCCTTCGGCCTTGAAGATCTCGGCTATGGATTTGCCGGCGACCCCTTCGAGATGGTCGTCGGCGTCCGCGAACTCCCACCCGAGCTTCTGGGCGAGGAGCCGCCCGACGGTGGTTTTGCCCGAGCCGCGGTAACCAATCAGAATGATGCGTTCAGGATTCATGACAGCAGGGGAGATTAAACGTTGAGTTGGCGAGCCGGGAGCGTCAGCGACCGGGTGTTTTGCGCTTCGCTCACCCAGGTCCTTTTCAAGCGAAGCAATGGCACGCGGATGAAGAGGATGGAGCGCGGATGAAGAGGATAAGAGAAGAGTATTAACCACAAAGTCACAGAGAGCACAGAGAGAAAACCCAACACCGAGACGATGCAGGGTTTGAACACATAATCTTCTCTCGGCTTTTTGTCTCGTCTCTGTGACTCTGTAGTTAATCCTGGTTTTGTTTGATCCTCTTGATCCGCGGTCCATCTGCGAGATCCGCGTGCCATTGCTTCGATTGCGTTCCTCCGGTCTCTGACGCGGGCGGCTCGCCAGGTGAGATAACGCACACTCACTCTTCTGGGCCTTCGCCTTCCTCCATAGGTTGCACGGGCTTGTCGTCGTCTTCCTCTTCTTCCTTGAAGGCGCGTGTGAGTGGCGAGAGTGCCTTTCGCACGATTTGCCGCATCAGGTCGAGGTCCGGGACGTGGCCCGTGAAGAGTTCGATCTGCCGACTCGCTTGCCGAACGAACATGTCCACGCCGGTGATGGTGAAGCACCCGCGGAGCCGTGCCTCGCGAATCAGGAGCGTCGTTTCCGGTGTGTAGATGGTGTCGAAGACCGTCACGCCGGGCTTCAGGATGCTGAAGTGGCACGGCGCCTCGTCCACATTCGGGTGCATCCCCACGGGCGTGCAGTTCACGAGCACGTCGAAGGAAACCGCGTGTCGAGCGTGCCAGTCCACGGCCTTGCACTTCACCTCTTCGGCCAGTTTCTGAGCCTTCTCGTAGGTTCGGCCGGCAATGGTGATCTGTGCCCCCTCGCTGTGGAGCCCAAATGCCACTGCCCGCGCCGCGCCGCCCGCGCCAAGGATGAGGATCGAGAGCTGGTTGAGATGGACGGGCGGTCCATCTTGCGTCCGCTCCTCCAGGTGAGTCTTCACCGTTTCGATAATCGCGGGGTAGTCGGTGTTGAACGCGGAGAATGAACCGTCGGGGCGGCGGAGAAGGGTGTTCGCCGCCCCGGTGATTGTCACAGTTTCTTCCTTCTCATGGGCGATGCTGGCCGCCGTTTCCTTGTGCGGAACCGTGACGCTGTACCCCTTCACCGGGATGTCCGCGTACTGTTCGAGTGTTTGCGGCAGCGTTCCCCGCGGCACCCGGAAGGGGAGGTACAGCGCGTTCAGACCGGCCCGTTTGTAGATGTGGTTGTGCAGCAGCGGGCTGAGGCTGTGCCCGACGGGGTCGCCGATGACGCCGAAGATTTCCGTGTCCGCGTCGATCGACTTGATTGGGTACGTCGTGCGGAACTCATCCAGGCACGGAAGTCCGGGAGCGATGCCCCGTTCCCGGTTGAATGCCGCGTAAATCCACGGTGCCCCGTACTTCAGCGCCAGGAACCGCGAACACTGGCCGATGTCGCCCATACAGAACGCGACTGTCGGCTTGGGGGCCGACTGCTGGAGCCGCACTACCCGCATAACATCTTCGGCGCTTTGAGCCAGAACCGCGATCTTGTAGACGTCCGCGTCTTGCTTCAGCATCCCCGCGTAGATGCCCTCGAGATCCCCGGGGGTCTCGGTCAGGTTGTGGTAGCTGACGATACGCTTGACTTTGCCGAACCGCGGAATGGTGGAAGCGATATCGGTTTCGAGGTCGACCCACTCGAAAGCACCCGAAACGATGGCCTGACGCAGGATCGTTTGCCGTTCGGTTTCGCTTCCGGGGAAGCGGCCTCCGTCGTTTGGGCGACGCAGCGTTGCGACCCACGGGCACTGTTTGTGAGGTGTGAATCGCTTGAAATCGATGGCACGGGCGAGGTAGTCGAGCCGCAGTTCGATGAAGTTCGTGCCGCGCTTGGCAGCTTCTTGAATCTCGGCTGCCACCATTTTATGGCGGGTTCGCCCGATCACCACTAACACTCGGTCGGACGCCATGACCGCCCCTCGGTACGCCACAAATTGCGAGTTGGCGTTAGTGTAACAATCATGCGGCAAAAGTGATAGAGGGGCCGAAGCCCCTCTGTCGATCCGAATGGGACCAGGGGTTAACACCCCTGGCTATTAACGGTCGCCCCGTTGGGGCTGCCAAGATAACCGCCCATATGGCTTTTGGACCCCAACGGGGTCACAGTAAATAGCCAGGGGTGTCAACCCCTGGAAACAACGAGCAATTCGACCAGATGGTGGGCCTGCATCAAACCTTGCTGGCCTCTTTGTACATCACGTGCTTGCGAGCAACCGGGTCGAACTTCCGGAGCTGCAACCGTTCTTTGCTGTTGTTGCGGTTCTTCTGCGTGAAGTAGCAGTGATCGCTTGCTTCGCTCTTGAGCTTGATGGTTGAGCGAGCTTCCTTCCCCTTGGCCATGTCCGAGCCTCTGTTTGAGTGTGCGTAGGCCAGCTTCGGCCGTTAGCAGACTGGTAATATAGCGAGCCGGCAACCTGTCGTGCAGGGGAAAGTGAGACATTGGTTCTTGGTAATGGCAGCGAAGCCGCAAGTGGCTATCACGGTTTCGTCGGAAGCGTCAACACGACCGCAGAACCATCCGATAGCGGTGCTAGCACGCCAGTTCCGCCGACCACGCCCGCCGCAACGGCAGGCACCACACCCGCCAGCCCGATCTGAAGCGGCGTGCCGATCTTCTCCCCTTCTGTGTCGAACAGTGTCACCCGCCCGCCCAGATCGCTGACGATCCACCGCCCCGTACCGGCCGGGCACGGCGGCCCCACGAGCGTAATATCCGCGTCGTCGCTCACTTTCTTGGCCCAGCGTGGCAGGTCGCGTTCCGGGTCGAGGCAGACCAGGAACTTGTTCTCGACCGTGTACGTCACCACGAGGCGTTTCATGGCGTCGGCTTGAACGACGAACGGTGATGTGGGTTTACCCGATGGCAAGCCGCCGCTGGGTCGCCAGCGACGAACCGATTGACCGGGGCGGTCGCTCGCGAACATCCAGACGCTGCCGGTCACGTCCGCGAGGAGCAGTCGGGGTGCTTCGCCCGCAGCCGCGGGCGGCAGCACGACCCCCGCACCTGCAGGCCGCTCGCCCAGTTCCCACTCTTTCCCGACCGGGCTCCAGTTTGCCGACTTGGGCCAGTTCCAGGTCGCGAACTTCCGGCTGCCATCGTTCGTCAGGAACGAAGTCTCCGAAGTCGGTGTGATGGAACAGACGGCGTCGGTGGGTCGGCGGTCGCTGGCCCACGGTGGCCCGGCAACGAGCGTGTCGGGGTTCGCCTTGCCGGTGCCCGCGACGTGGCGATAGACCGAGCCATCAACCGCAGGAACGAGGAGCGATTCGCCAAGAATCACGGGCGGCCCCGCGATCGCACCGGGGGCAATTGCGGTTCCGCGGTGGGTGATCTGCCCGCCGGAAACGCGCCGGATCAGCCACTTCGCCACGGGCTTCTGGATTTCCGTCACGAGAATCGGCGTAACGGTGTAGATCAGTTTGCCGTCCGCCGACGCTGTCACCAGAGTCGGACCCGTGGCGTTTTCGGGCGAATCCGCAATCACCCACGCCGGCGGAGCCACAGTTGTGCGTCCCGGCTGCGCCGCGTCGGTCCCCGGAACCGCGACGATCCCGCCATCCTCGGCCGCGAGAACCACACCCCCATCTTGAACGATTGGTGGAGCCGCGGGGATCACCCCGAGTTGCCGCTGCCAGCGGATCTCGCCGTCGCTGAGGTTGACGAGCACGGCCCGCGAACCCGCCGAGTTGAGCGAGCGCACCACTAGACACGCCGCAGTTTTGCGGTTGTTCAGTTGTGGCGGTTGTGTGGGTACCCCCAGTGCCAGCCGTGGGCCGGCCGGGATCACCTCGACACCGCGACTCGGCAGCAACCCCAGCCGGAACTTCTGCATCATGCCGTTGGAGAGCACCCAGAACGCGGCTTCCTCGGAGGGGAACGCGAGACCGGGGACAGCGGTGCCGTCCGCGGGCGTGGGTTGCGATGGCGTCGGGAGAGCAAACAGCGGCCGGTCGAAGTTGTTAGGCTGCTTCATCCCGAGGAGTCGGAACTGCCCGGCATCGGTTGCCAGTGCGAGTCGTTCGCCGTCGGATGCGGGCGGGAACCAAACCCACCCTGGCACGGGAATCTCGACGGAGGCGATCGCTGCGGTTTCCGGCGGCACCTTCCCATCCGTCGGTGGCTCGATCGGGGGAAGCGAGAACGCCCGTATCTTCGTGGTGCTTGGCCCGTCGGCCTGTGCGACCACCATCCAGCGGTCGCCCGGTGTGTCGCCGTCCGCGCCGAGCAGGGTGGGTGTCGTGCGGAGCGTTCCGGGAAGGTGCCCGGTGGCGATCACCTGAACGCATTGCGGATCTTTCAAGGTGCCGTCGTCGTCCTTGGCTCCCGCATCGAGTACGTAAATCCGGCGAGCGTCGGCCGCGACGTAGAGCAATCCCGTACCTGGCCGCACGACCGGGCCTGGACCAGCAGGCTGGCCGAGGCGGATTCGCCCCTTGCGGATCCCCGTGGTCAGGTCGAACTCGTAGATCGTCCCCTCGGAGTCACGGATCGCTACGAACGCTCGCGTGCCGATGATGGCCGCGGGACCGGCCGCAGGTGCAGGCAGCGGTTGATACCACTTCGCCTCACCGGACTTCACGACGTACCCGGCGATGGCCGGTTCGCCGCCCGCGTTCGACGTAACCACGGCAAGGTCGGTCGGGCCGTCTGCCAGTTCTACCCTTGCGATGGCAGGCGGTTCGGTAATCTCCGGGCCAACGCGGACCGCCCACACGAGCGAACCGCTGTCCTCTTCGAGTGCGTAAAGAATGCCGCGTGCCACGGCCAGGAAAACCGAAGGGGGCGCTTCGCCGGGGGCCGCAGCGGGCGGGCGACGAGTTGGGCCGACGGGCGAAACGAACAGCACGGTCGCGGTGGCACTCGTCGGAGCGGCCCGCGGGGCGGCAACATCGGCCTCGTACTTCACCGACTCACGCAGTTTGCCGCGAGCCGCGATGAGCATGGCCTGCGCTTCGGGTTCGTTCACGATTCCCGCGGTAGTCAGTTCCGTTTCGGTCGCTTGAATCACCGCGTCGGTCGGAGTCTCCAGTTGCTTGGCGGCCTTGGCCAGCGCCGCCGTACGGTCGCGCTCCTTCTTCGCACCCGCTTCAACCTGATCGAACCCCTTGCGGATCGAATCGAGCGATGAATCGTCGGGAGCTTTGAACGCCTCGACCAGCGGAATGAGCTCGCGACCGCCGGCAACGGTCTTGTCGAGCCGTTCGAGTTCCACGCCGTTGCTCGCGCGATTCGCCTGGTACTTCTTGAGGCGATCTTCGGCGTGGGCGACGAGGTCTTCGCCGACCTTCTTCCCGGCCTCGTAGATGTCGCGACCGTAGCCCGAGGTGTGCTTCGCGAACTCCGAGGCTTTGTTCGCCTCGATGAACTTCCTGAGCTTGTCTTGTGCGACGTCCGGGTTGTCGCGGTTGGTCACCGATTTGACCGCAGATTGCAGATCGGACAGTTCCGCGAAGAACTTGTACTTGGGTGCGTTCTCGCTTTCGGGGTAATCGGCGGCGAGTTTCTCGAACGCCTTCTTCGCGCTGGGGTAGTCGGGCTTCTTGTACTCGGCCTCGGCCTGCTTCGCGAGGAGTTCCTCGTTCTCGCCCTGGAACTTCAGGACGTAGAGCACGCCGCCGCCGAGCACCACGAAGACGACGGCAAGCATCCCGATGAGAATCCACGGTCCGCGTTCCTTCTTTTTCTTGCGGCGAAGGATGGGAGCGTCGTCGGGCTCATCGGGCTCATCCACGGTTGCGCGGAGCGGTTTCTTGGCCTTGGGCGGGGGAGGGGGAACGTCCGTATCCTCGCTCCAGACGACCTCTTTGACCTTCGGAGGGCCAACTGGCGGCGACTGCGGGAGCTTGGATGTGCGGGGTTTCGCGAGTTGCGAGGGGACCACGGTAACGTCGGGTGCCTTGGGCTTGGCCATTCTGGGGTTGGACGACGGTGGAACCGGCTTTGCTGCGGGTGGGGGAGGTGGTGGTTCGGTCGGTCGCGCACCGGGTTTGACCGTGAAAACTTGCTGGCAGTCGAAGTTCGGACACCGCATCTTCTTGCCGGCCATTTCCGGCTCGAGGTTGAACTTCGTTTCGCAGTGGGGGCACTGAGCGACGATCGACACGGGTATCCTCGGTCTCGGTGCTTGATCGAGCGTGGTCTAGGGTGATTCTAATTGGTGGACGCATCCGGTGCGACCAATGTTTGGATTTCACACGGGCGCTGAACATTCGGTTTTCCCGCTGGCGTTTGCGCGTATGGCTGTTATATTTTACAGTGTTAGTCTGCCCCGGATCTGTCTTCCCTCCCGCCTGATCCGCTTCTGTTGGTCCAACCCGCCTGCCTGGAGCACCCCAATGCGGCTCCGTCTGCTGTTCACTACGGCCTTGTGCGCTTTCACAAGCATTACCGTTTCCGCCGCTGATCTGCCCCCGGCTTCCAAGCCGATTCCGCAGGTCATCGACCAGTACATCGACGCTGCTATTGCCGAGGCTGGCGTGACCCCTGCGGGGCAGGCCGATGATGCAACGCTGATTCGTCGCCTCACGCTCGACCTTGTCGGCCGGATCCCGACAACTGCCGAGGTCGATGAATATGTGAAGTCCACCGACGCGAACAAACGCACGCAGCTCGTGGACCGCCTCATTGCGTCACCGGGGTTCGCCCGACATCAGGCCACGTTGTTCGAGGCTATGTTCAACCCGGAAGGGAACGGTCGCGGCAGCGGAGCGTTCCGCCAGTACATGGTCGAAGCCGTGAAAGAGAACAAGCCGTGGGACAAGATCTTCCGCGAGGTCGTGCTGGCCAACGAAAGCGACGCGAAGACGAAGGGCGCTGCCGAGTTCATCCGCGGCCGCCTGTCCGACGCCGACAAGCTCACCAACGACGTGAGCGTCTCGTTCTTCGGCGTGAACGTGAGTTGTGCGCAGTGCCACAATCACCCGCTCGTGCACGATTGGACGCAGGACCACTTTTACGGCATGAAGATGTTCCTCGCCCGCACATTCGACAACGGTGGCTTCCTGGGCGAACGCGGTTACGGCACCATCAAGTACAAGCCAACCAAAGGCCCGGAACGCACCGCCAAGATGATGTTCCTCACCGGTGCGGCCATCGAAGACCCGAACAGCAAGGAACCGACTGCCGAGGAAATGAAGAAAGAGAAGGAGGCGCTCGAGAAGGCCAAAGCCGCCAAGACCGCGCCGCCAGCACCCAAGTTCAGCGCTCGTGGCAAGCTCGTCGAAGTGGCCCTGAAGGACGTGAATGCCGACTTCTTCGCCAAGAACATCGTGAACCGGATGTGGCACCGCTACTTCGCGGCCGGGCTCGTGAATCCGCTCGATCAGATGCACTCCGAGAACCAGCCGAGCCACCCGGAACTGCTGGCGTGGCTCGCCCGCGATGTCGCCGCCAACGGCTACGACCTGAAGCGACTCACCCGCGGTCTGGTGCTGAGCAAAGCCTACTCCCGCGGCAGCAAGTACGAATCGAGCCCGCCAGACTCCAAGCTGTTCGCGGTGGCACGCCTCAAACCGATGACGCCGAACCAACTCGCGACCTCGCTGAAGATCGCGGCCACCGACCCCGCCGCGTTCGTGGGGAAGAAGCCCGAGGAACTGGAGAAGTTGCTGGAACAGGCCGAGCAAGCCGGTCGCGGCTTCGCTTCCCTGATCTCACAGCCCGGTGAGAACTTCCAGATCGGCGTCGGCGAGGCGCTGCTGTTCAGCAACGGCGAACGTCTGACCAAGGAGTTCCTCACCGACGGCAACGGCACAACTCTCGGCCGCGCGAAGACCATGAAGGAACCCAAGGAAGTGGCCGAGTTCCTGGTGAAGACCGCCTACGGCCGAGCCGCAACCACCGATGAAGTGAACGCGATCAGCGGATACGTCGAGAAACGGAAGGGCCGCGAGGCCGAAGCCTACCGTCAGGTGTTGTGGGCGCTCGTGACCAGCCCCGAGTTCCGATTCAGTTATTGAATACACAAGCCCACCCAAAGCTTTGGGTGGGCTTCATGAGGAGCAAATACCCATGCCACGTTCCAGCCACTGCGGTTCCCCCGAACACTCCCTGAACCGGCGGGCGTTCCTCGGCGCGACCGGTGCCGCCAGCGTCAGCCTCGCCGCCGACATGACGCAGTTGAACGCACTCGCGTCGCCGGGTGTCAACGACGCCCTGAAGAAGACACAGAAGCGGGTCATCCTGCTGTGGCTCGCGGGCGGTGCCAGCCAGCTCGAAACGTTCGACCCGAAGCCCGGCGCGAGCACGGGCGGCCCATTCCGCGCGATCAAGACCGACGTGCCGGGAGTGATGATCTCCGAACTGATGCCGAAGATGGCTCAGCGGATGAAACACACCTGCATCCTCCGTGGGCTCGACACCAAGAACGGCGATCACGGCAGCGCTGCCATCACCATGATGCGTGGCCGTCGCAACGAAGCGGCGGTTCGCTACCCCGATCTTGGGGCAGTGCTGGCCCGCGAGATGGGGCGCGCGGATAGCAAGGTGCCCGATTACGTCACCTTCTACACGCAGACCGAAGGCCGCAGCATGGCCCCCGGCGATGCGGGCTTCCTCGGTGCACGCTACGCCCCGATGGAACTCACCAACAGCAACTACCCCGAGTTCATCAAGCGCCTCGCGGACATCAGCGACCTCGACCACAAGGAACGCTCCGACCTCCGCGAACTCCTCGGCAAACAGTTCGTCGCCGGGCGCAGCTCCGAGACACTTAGCAGCCAGAACGAAGCCTACGAGCGTGTCCGCGGCATCATGGCGAGCGAGAAACTGTTCGACGTGACGCAGGAACCGCAGAAGGTTCGCGACCGCTACGGCCCGACGCAGTTCGCTGAGCAGACGCTCATCGCCCGTCGGCTCGTGGAGGCCGGCGTGCCGTTCGTGCGAGTTGGCCGGGCCTGGTGGGATAGCCACGGGCAGAACTTCGAGACGCACCAGGAGATGGTGCCGGAACTCGATCACGTTATGGCGACGCTCATCGACGATCTGAAGGATCGCGGGATGCTCGACGACGTGATGATCGTGACGCTGTCGGAGTTTGGTCGCACGCCAAGCATCAATGCGAGCCTGGGTCGCGACCACTTCGCGAGCGCCTGGAGTTCGACCATCACCGGTTGCGGCATCAAGGGCGGCTCGGTCTACGGCAAGACCGACGACAAGGGGAACAAGGTGGTCGCGGAGCAGGTGGACGCGGGGAGCCTCTTCGCGACGATCTACGAGGCGCTCGGCATCAACCCCGAGAAGAACTACTACGTCGGCAGCCGACCCGTGCCGCTCGTGAACCCCGGCATTCAGGCCATCAAGCAAGTGCTCAAATAATCTCGCTTAGCTGCGACCGGAGGGAGCGTATGAGAACACTCCCGCTCCCTCCGGTCGCGGCTAAGCCGAAATCCAATCACCACACAACCCACCCCCAAAGTCATGCCAGCACCCAATCCCGATACCCTGAAGCCCGCCAAAGACTTCTCGCGGTCCGTCATCACGTTCGGCATCGCTCGCAAGGCTAACACCGACAACGTGTTCCTCGGCTGCTCCGACTTCAAGGTCTACTCGGGCGACCTGAGTGCCGCGAAGTTCGAGCCGAAGGAACTGTACACGCACGAAAGCTACGTCACGGGCGTGGCCCTCGCCGGCACGACTCTCGTCTCGGGCGGCTACGACGGCAAGCTCATCTGGTGGGACACCGAGGCCGGGAAACAGATCCGCACGACCGACGCCCACGCGAAGTGGATTCGCAAAGTGATCGCGTCGCCGGACGGGAGACTCATCGTCAGCATTGCCGACGACATGGCCTGCAAGGTGTGGGACGCGAAGACCGGCAAGCTCGTCCACGACCTGCGGGGCCACAAGGAAAAGACGCCGAACGACTTCCCCTCGATGCTCTACGCTGTGACATTCTCCGCCGATGGCAACCTGCTCGCCACGGGCGACAAAGTGGGGCACGTCGTGGTGTGGGACGTGAAGGAAGGGAAGCCGCTCGCCACGTGCGAGGCACCGGTGATGTACACGTGGGACAAGCAGCAGCGGCTCCACTCCATCGGCGGCATCCGCTCGCTGGCGTTCAGCCCAGACGGCAAGCAACTCGCGGTCGGCGGCATGGGGAAGGTCGGTAACATCGACCACCTGGAAGGGAAGGCCCGCGTCGAGGTGTTCGACTGGAAAACGGGGAAGCAGTTGGTCGAGTTCCCCGGCGACAAGTTCGCCGGCTTGGTGAACAAGCTCGCGTGGGCTCCGGACGGCTCGTGGCTCGTCGGTGCGGGCGGCGCGGGCGAAGGCTTCCTGGTGTTCTTCGACGTGGCCGCCAAGAAGGCACTGCGTCAGGAGAAGGTGATGATGCACGTCCACGACTTCGAGATGACCGCCGACGCGAAAGAGATCGTCTCGGTCGGCCACAACCGCATCACGATCCACAAGCTCGGGTGAGCGGTCGATGACGATTGAAGACACGATCGCACCACGTTGCCGTGGTGCGAACCTAGCCCCAATGCCCTTCAGTTAGGGACGGCTGTTCACTGCTTTGTCGCCGTAAGTCGTTATTTCGCAACGCCAGGGACCGCGGTGAGCGCCTTAACTGAAGGGCATTGAACCTAGCCCTGGCTGTACCCGAGCAAATTCAGAACCGAAGAGTCACCCCAAATGACCACCCAATCGTTTACGTCACTATCTTGTCGAACGTAGATTTGACTCGACGTAGAGCACTCGGTCTGAAACGGTCGTCGATTCTCGTTCGCAAATCCCACCGCCGCGGAACGCATTGGAATCACATCTTCCTCACCGGTGAACAACCAGATCAATTCGCTCGCCCACGCGACATCCGACTCGGCCTCTTCTGGTGAGCGACCACGAATGTTGTTCACCACCTGCGCCCAGTTCTCCCGAGTCCAGTACGCGGGTTCCGGAACCGAGATCGCGAGTTGGTCAATGACGCCAATCCCACCACTGAAGAACGACAGGTCAAAGTACCAACCGCCCGGCGGTGCCTCCGGACACCCCAACAGTTGAGCGGCGATCGCACGACCCAACTCTCCCGAGTCCGTGTGGCGGAACCGTCGCTCGACGTTGTCATAGGAGTGCAAATCCATCGATCGCTCCGCACGTTCAAACCCGCCGGTAGGTGGCGAACGAGTTTTCCGTCTCCCAGAGGGTCACTTCAGTGACCCTCAGTCCGTTTGCGACGGCGTGTTCGAAGATCAGCTTTGCCAGATTCTCGGCGGTCGGGTTCACGTCCAGCACCACAACCGGTTCGCCAAGTCGTCGCAGTTCGGGCAACGCGGGGTCGTCGCGGTGCAAGATCATCCGGTGGTCGAGTGCTTCGTCGATCCACGCGCCAATCACCCGTTTGATCTCGGAAAAGTCGATTACCATGCCGAGGGCATCCAGCCCAGGGGTTTCGACCGTGATCACGGCCTTTCCGTTGTGCCCGTGCAGGTTGCGGCACTTCCCCGCGTAGTCCAGCAGGCGGTGGCCGTAGCAGAAGTTGATTTCTTTCGTGACTCGAAACATGCTCATTGTGGATTGCGGATTGCGGATTGTGGATCGAAACCCTGGGTCACTGTCACGATGCGTAAGTCGTAGGGTCTGGCACCTCGGCTTCGCGGAATGCGACACGCCGTTCGTGGCACTTGCTGCACGCCCCGCAATGCAACTCGCCCGCCGGTCGAATGCACGAGAACGTGTGCTCGAGTGGGAAGCGTGCACCCCTGCGGATCACCTCGGTTTTGTGCTTCTCGGAGTACGGGCGGATCACCTGAACATTCCCCTCGACGGAGCGATTCACTGCGGCCGAGAACTCGCTGAAGAACTCCGGGGTAGCGTCCGGGAACGGGTTCACGGCCAGCGGTGCCATCGCGATCTCGGGCACGCCGTGAAGGTGACACCACAGCAGCGGCTTCACCAACAGCAGGACGTTGCGACCGGGGAGGAAAACGTCCTCGTCAGGGGTGCCTGCGGCCGGAACGCCGACACCCGTGAGGCTCCAGTGATCGCCATAGAGGTCGGTCACGGGTTGATCGAGCACGACCAGCGGACGAAGTGCGGGCGTTTGCACGGCCTGGATAAAGCGTTCGAGGTGGAGTCGTTCGATCGGTTCCCACGCAATCCCGGTGCGGATGTAGACCGGGAAGACGGCGGGGTACGCTTGTGCCGCTTCCGCGAGGAGCACGGCGCTGTCGAGTCCGCCGCTAACGAGAACGGCGAGTGACGTTGTCGGTGTGGTTGGGGGCCACACCGGGGTCGGGGAGGGTATGTCGCGTTTCACATCGACATTGTAGTCGGGGGGATCACCGGAAAGCGAACGGGCGACGACGACGCGGTTTTGGCGGTGGGCCGCCGCCGGGTGGCGGGGGAATCGGTGGGCCGCCCGGCGGTGGCCCACCCGGGGGGTTGTTGCTCGCGGGCTGCGGCATGAATGTCGAGACGAGACCGCTCACACCCTTCTGGATCGTGTTCGTGTCCATGCCCGTGCGGATCGTGAACAACTCACCCGACGACCGGAAGGAAAGATTGTCCTTGAGTACGTTCGGGGCGGTTTTGCCGCCGCCGCTCTTGTTCGCAATGGTCTTCCACCATCGTGGTGGGTCTTTCTCGTCGTCCTTGATCCACTCCTTGTCCTTCCACTTTTTCGCCATGTCGGCAGCAGCCGTCGAGTCCTTGTACCATAGGGTCCACTCGGCTCGGATGTCCCGTGAACCGACGCTGGCCTTGTAGGCCGACCCCTTGGCCGACGCAGCGAGGTCGGCGATTTCTTTCTTGATAGCGTCGTCTTCGCTCAGTTCGGGAACTGCCGTGCCGGGAGCGCCCTTGGCCTGGACGGGTGGCGCAGGGCGCGGGAAACTGCGGTCGTAAAGGTTGAATTTCCACACGGTTCCGCGAATCG
Source organism: Planctomycetaceae bacterium (assembly GCA_013823135.1). GTDB lineage: Bacteria > Planctomycetota > Planctomycetia > Gemmatales > Gemmataceae > Gemmata. The sequence goes on along the minus strand of PNLP01000003.1, from coordinate 139,118 downwards.
CGTACTTGGCGAGCGCTCCGCCCCGCACGTATGGAGTTGCGTCGGGATTCTCCTTGTTGCCCCCGAGCATTGCCCGGAACTTGGCTTCCGGCATGTCGCCGCGGCAGAACACTACGAGACGGTTGGTCGGTGCGAACACCCGCAGGCCGGGGTAGCCGATCTCGGCGATCTCGGGGATCGCGAAGTACTTCGCCCCGTTGAGTGAACCTTCCTTGGCACCCGGAATCTTCGCAAGGACTCCTGGATCGAACTCGATCTTGGTGCGGAGCACGGTGGCTTCGAGGGTTTGCCCGTCTGGCTTACCGCCAGCCTTCCCGATGCCGTAAACCACCAGGTCGAACGTGTCGTTGAACTCCATCCCCAGCGCTGCCGAGACTGTTCCGCCAGCCTTTCGGAAGCCCGCGTTCTCGAATGTCTTCTCCGACGCGCCGTAGAAGCCGGGGTACTTCTGAAGGTGCCCGATGTTCAGCCCGAACACCTCGTCGCAGTCGTCGGGGAGGTAGCTCATCATCTCCTGCGAGCCCGACTTCTTCGTAAAGAACCAGGCCAGAACGCCGACAACGGTTCCAATGATCATCACGGCTACGACGATAATTCCGACCAGAACGACCGGCGGCGTGGAACGCTTCTTACTCTTCTTTTTCTTTCGCTTCTTGAGCGGTTGTGCGGCTGCTTCGGCGGGTTTCTTCTCCGGCTCCTTTTTGGCCTTCTCGGGCTTCTCGCTCTTCTCCAGCGAGGGCTTCTTTTTCTTCTTGGGTTTATTGTCGTCTTCGTCCGCGTTGCCAGCGAGGACGCGGTTCTCCTCGCACGGGAAGACGTGTTCGCACTTCGGGCACTCGATCTCGGAATCCGCGTCCGGCTCTTCGGGGAGACGGAGCTTGGATTTGCACTTCGGGCAACGCAGTTCGACAGCCATGACGGGATGAACTCTCAGGCTCGGGACGACAGATGACGACTGTATGGGTCCGACTTGCCGATCCTACCGGGTGGAGACGGCATTGGGCAAGCGTTAACCGGCCGACCCACTTGACCTTTCCTCGGATACCCGTCACGCTAAAGGATATCTCGTCCCAGCAAAAGGTGACTCCGATGCGGACCCGCAGTTTGTTCGCAGCGGCCGGGCTTATGGCCCTGGCTTGGCTCTCGTCCCAACCACTTTCAGGCCAAGAGCCCAAGACGCCTGACGAACCGAAACCCACTCTCGACCTCAAACTCGAAGTCCCCCCGGACGCGATTCCGGGTTCGTTCCGAATGTTCCTGGTGAAAGACGGCCGTTTCGAGCCGCTCAAGGACGTCGATGGCAAACTCCTCAAGGGACCGACCGGGAAGGACATTCCGAGCCCCAAGAACCGCGAAGGAAAGATTCACTGCCTCGTGTGCGAGAACGGGCTGGCCCCGATTGTCGCGGTGTTCGTGAAAAGCGACGCGGGAACCGTTGGCCCAGATACGGGCGTGGGGAAGTTGGCCAAAGGCTTGAACGCGATGGTTCCCAAGTACCGGGCAGACAAACTGTCGGGATTTGTCGCCTTCCTCAACCTGGAGAGCGGCCCGAAGGTCGTGACCGTGAAGACCAAGCGCGCAGACGGAACGGAGGCCGAGGAAAAGGTCGAGCAAGACATGGAATACCCCGACGACGAGATGCGGGATAAACACGCCGCTGCGATCCTTGGTGCGGCGGACGGATTGAATGTGCCCAATGTGCCGTTTGGGTTAGCACCTCAGAAGTCCAAATCGAACATGGCATGGGGCTTGAAGGAGACCGACGAAGTGACGGTCGTCGTTTACTACCGGATGCGGCGAATCGGTGCCGCGTTCACGTTCGAAAAGGCAGCCGACCTGACCGATGAGAAGGTCGCCGAGATCCTGAAGACTGTCGAGAAGGCCATTCTTCAGCAGAAGTAGTTCTTGGCGAGCTCAAGTTGCGAATGCTTCTTGGTTGCCCCAACGGGGCAACCGCTATTCCTTTCCCTGTGTGGCGAGTGTCATCCCCAGGTACGACCGCAATTCCTTTTCGGTCAGGCCGAGATCCGTCGCGGTTTGCAGAAGCACCGCCTTGGCGGCCTCGCACTGCTCCTCTTCGGCCAGGATTTCCAGTTCCACGAACGGCCCGACGAGTTCCACGTCGTCGAAGCAAGCTTCCATCGCGAATCCGCTCCGCGTGAAGCTGTAAACCAGTCGCTTCTTCCGAACCACGACCACGGGGCGGAAGCCTAGCGCTGCAAGCATCCGGCCCGTATCTGCCGCGACGTCGGCCCCTTCGCCGAGCGGAATCTCGATCTCCAGCCGGGTCTTCGTCTCCGTGTCCCGCTTTGGCCCCTTGTAGGTGAGACAGTTCGTATCTCCGATTCGCCGGAGGCGGAACGCCTCGTCGCTCGCCTTCAGGTCGCGGTCCGGGGCGTTGAAATATTGGTCGACATCGACGCGGTCCTGAGCCAGTTGTGCCCCCAGAGCTAGTAACCGGGCGATAACGCCGGCTCGGTCGTCGGTGCGATAGCGAACTTCAACTTCGAGCATGGTTGCCCTTCGTGCGGGATGGTCCTGGTACAATAAGAGGTGGCGTCGGGGTCGAATACCGGGAAGGACGGGAGGATTCGGCGTGGGCCAGCGGATTGTGATCTGTAAGGCGGCAAACATTCCCGTTGGCGGAAACGTCGTCGTCACCATTGGAAAGAAGGATGTGGCGGTCTTCAACGTGGGCGGGGAGTTCTTCGCGGTTGATGATCTGTGCCCACACATGGGGGCATCGCTTTCCGGCGGGCACGTCGAAGACGGTTGCATCACGTGCCCCTGGCATTACTGGCGATTCCGCCTGACCGACGGTGCGTGGGCCGACAGCCCGCGGGTGAAGATCGGCTCTTACCCGATCCACATTGTCGGGGACGACGTGCAGTTGGAAGTACCCGATTGAGAACGCTTACAGCGCAACTTACGGATCGCTGCCCGTTCTGAGGTTAAACACACCAGGAGTTCCACCATGTCACGGGTTCGATTGGGTGCGGCCCTCGGGCTCGTCGGCACCGCTTTTCTTTGCGTTTCGTTCGCCCAGTCACAACCGGGCCGCGGGGTGACCATTCAGGGGAAGCAACCGCAGGCTGCCACCCCAGAGCCGATCGCGGAAACCAAATTGCTGATGAACGGGCTGGCCGCAGCAAATCTCCGTGGGCTTGGGAAACTCCTCCGCGAGAAGCCGACGGATGCTGAAGCCTGGGCGTTCGCACGCGGTCAATCGCTCATCATTGCCGAGACCGGGAACTTGCTTCTGATGCGGCCACCCCGAACCGCCGGGCAGGAGCTATGGCTTGGGCACGCTGCGGATTTACGCGACTCGGCCGACAAACTCGCCCGAGCAGTTGCCGCGAAAGACTACCCCAAAGCGCGGGCAAACCTTGCCTCGTTGGCGAACGTCTGCAATCGGTGCCATCAAGCCTTTCAGGTTCCCAATCGCGTCGATCCATTTACCGAGGAATAATCTTCAGAAGAGTCAAAACACCCTGTTTGGCTTTCATGAGCTTTCATGATGGCGCTTGACAGCGGGTTGTCGCACATCTACGTCTAGGTTTACTCGCGCTTTGCCGGTAAGAACCGGGCCGGGCGTCCGAAGTACCCGGTAACCGCACCGGGTCGCCCGGTCGGATTGTTCACACCTTCACCCGAGCGAACCAAGCCAATGGCAACCACACCGCCGACACCACCCCCACCAGTTGCACCGACCCTTGCAAGCAGCATGACCCCCATGCCGCAGCAGCGAGAAATTACTCTGATTAGCCACTCCATGCTCTTCTACTGGTGGCCGATCTGGGTTCTCGGCTACATCATGGCCCTGGTCACCTACTTTGAAGACCACCGACTCGCGATCTTGCCGGCCGCCACAACCGTGGTGGAGAGTTCCACTGCCTCCGAGAAGGGATTCGCGGCCTACACGTTGACAGTAAAAGAACCTATCACCAAGTCGCTCGAGCAGGCAGCACGGGCTACATCCACGCCGGGCGATGGCGCCCCATTCAAGACGCGGATCTCCCAGAAAGCCTGGCTGGGGCCGTTGTTCTGCGTGGTGTTGCTGATTACCGTCCTGATTACCAACGTCCCGCTGCGTGGGGTCTGGTCGTTCGTTGTGCTTCTGATGCTCGTGGTTCTGGCCCTGGTCATCACGCTTGTGCCCAACGGCTGGGATAACCTGCTTGCTGCGGTCGGGAATCTGCACATCCACATCAACCTGGCGGGCTATTTGTTCATCGCAACTGCCGTGCTCATCCTGTGGGTCGTGTCGGTGTTCATCTTCGACCAGAGGACGTACATGCGTGTGACCCCGGGCCACATCGCGATCTGCGAGCACATTGGGGCGTCGATTCGGGATATCAACGGCGACCGCGTCGAGGTCGAGAAGAAGCGTGACGACATGTTCCGGCACTGGCTGCTCGGGTTCTTCTCGGGCGATATCGTCCTTCGCCTGACCGACTCGAAGGAAGAGATTCGGCTACCAAACGTGTTGTGGATCGGTTGGCGCATCGAACAGGTGCAACGCCTGATCCGTGAGAAGACCACGGTTAGCCGAACGACGTGATTGCGAGAAATGAGGAACGCGGAGTGAAAACCTGGGTTTTCACTCCGCGTTCCGTAGTCCAAACTCAAAGGTTGGACTGGCTTACTTCTCTTCCTTCATCTCTTTCTTGACAAGGTTCAGGTAGAAGGTCGCCTTGCCTTCCTTCTCCAGAATCTTCCGGGCGAGGAGTTCCTCGGCCTCGGCCTTCTGGTTGAAGGGAAACTCGCCGACTTCCTTGCTGCCGTTATCGCAAACGACCCACACGGCTCGGCGCCGGACTTCCTTCGCGACCCGCGTGCGCTTGACGGCGGGTTTCTTCGCTGCAGCGGGTTTCTTCGCCGCTTTTTTTGCCTTCTTCTTGGGTGCTTCGTCGTCACCATCACCGGAATCGGCTTCTTCCTCTACCTCCTCCTCGACTTCTTCCTCAGTTCCATCGGCTTCCTTGTCGCGCTCCTGAGCCTCGGCCGCCTCGTTCTCACGCCGCTTATCCAGCCGGGTTGGTCCGCGGCCCCCACGCCCCTTCGCCATGTCCGTGCCTCCGTCGTGAACGTCAGAATTCTTGCAGCCGTTAAACTACCTTTCTGAGTCGGAACCGACAAGACTGCCAGAGCTTCGATCAGACGCAGTGGTACACCGTGGGTTTGGAGCCCATGGTGTATCGCGGTTTTCATTTCCCAATGGCTTCGGGTATTATCTGGGTATTGTGTTCCTGCTCACATCCGGGTCTCTCATGTTCACAACATCTCTGCTCAGCATCATCATGATCGTCGCCCCCATGGCCCCGGTGCCCAAGGAACGGGCCGATGCCGAGAAGGTCGTTGGCACCTGGAAACTCGTGAAGAGTAGCCTCGAACGCGACGACGAGGTTGCCCTGACCATCGAGTTGACACAGGGTGGGAAGATGACGATTCGCCATTCGTCCAATGGCGTTACCACCGTTTACGAGGGAGAGTACAAAATCGTCAAGAACGAGATGCCGTACTCTGTGAAACTGCCTAACGGGGTTGAGAAGAAGGAGACCCTGAAGATCAAGAAGTTGACCGAAACCGAACTCCACGTTGTTGACCCGGACGGGATTCAGGAAGATTTCGAGCGAGTGAAGCCCGAGAAGAAAAAAGACTGAGTAATCATCCCTGACAACGTGTGAAACCCTCACTCAATTTCGACGTTTCCGCTGCTTACCGCTCGCGGAGATGGCTTACCAATCGGAGATCGACATGCGAAGGCTCATTGGAACAGGATTGGTGTTTGTGTTGGTGTGCGGAACGACTGCCGCCCAGGAACCGATCGACAAAAAGCAACTCGTCGGCGGTTGGGAGGAACCTGGCGACAAGGCCAAGAAGCGGGAGAAGGTCGTGGCCGAGTTCGACGCCAAGGGCAAAGCCAAGCTGAAGTACGGCGAAGAAGCGGGGATCATCATCGACTACGATTACACCGTCGAAGGAAGAAGGCTGACCCTCACAGCCCAGACCAAGGATGGAATCGTCGTTCGGAAATTTACTGTGGCCAAGCTAACCGATGACGAGTTAACCATTCAGGAAGACACGGGCACGAAACACAACTTCAAGCGAATCAAGGAAGTGAAGGAGTAACGCCTTCCTGAGACGGGCGGTTGGTCATCCGATTAGAACAGATCATCGTCGCAAACAACGAAATGGGCACCTCTTTGTGGGTGCCCATGTAAATGTTCTAGCGGCAGATTGGACGAATTACCCACATCGCTTGTGGTTGAGCACCACCACTTACGTTCATCTGCTAGCTACACGTCCTCTGTACACAGTATTGATGCCCAAACAACTCAGCACAATTCGACAGCTATTAGAGCGGCATCGCCAAGTAAGTCCGCCAAGCGGTTTGGTCATAACCAGATTGGTGTGAAGCTTTATCAATTGCGGTAGAAATCTTAAATCAACTGCTCGAATAGATGGAAAGCTGACAAGCACGCACAAGCTATACGGAGATTGGCTGCCAGATTCCACGAATCGATCAGCCCCCCTAACTTTTCCTGTGTGAAACGTTCAACGGTCCTGCACCGTCGTCTCTCACAGTCTCTCGAAACGCAGGATTACTCCACTTGCACCATTCTTGGCATCTGTGTACTTACACGGCTCTTAAACGCAATGAAATCCTCCAAGTGAGGCGTGATCGTGACGAGCTGGATTCAAAGCGGTTTGAACTTGTTCCGGCACACGCCGAGCGATTCGGGTGCGCTCAAAATCACCTTTATGACAACACTCGGCGTCAATGTAGGCGACGAGTTCATTCGCGAAGGCATCCGGGCCGCTCTCGAACGCATAGACATTCCTTACGAACCGCTCTACGTCAACAAACACGACCCGCGCAGCCTAACCGAACCTCACGAAGACGAATCAAGTCTCGTCCGCGACAAGTATTGGGATAGCGACATGTTCATTCAGGCGGGTGCCCCCGTCTACTGGCATTTGCACCGCGGAGCGTCGCGAAGTGTGAATTCCGAGTGGCACTCGTGGCTCTGGCAGGAACGCATTCTGAATCATTCGCGGTCTAGTCCGCTGTTTTTGAATCTCGGTGCGGGAAGTTGCCAGCCTTGGAAGGACAATGGCGAGAGCTTTCTGGCTGATGCCGAATGCACGGACTTCGCGCGAGCCGCAGGTCGGCGTTCCGCTTTAACGGTTGTCCGCGATGAACTTGCTTCGCGAATCTTGACGAAACTGGAAGTTCCGCACGAACGAGTTTGCTGCCCGGCATTTCTGGCAGGCGCCCGGCATCGGCTGGCGAACCCGCGTCCGGAGTTGATCGGCGTCAACCTCATGCCGCTGGGAGCTCACTACGACTTGCGGGAAAACTTCGACCGCGACCGGTGGACGAAGTCGTGCGAGTCGCTTTGCAAATCGTTACGGAAACTCGGGCGGCTCGTGTTCATCGCGCACGACACTGTCGAATCCGAATTCTCGCGCCGCTTCGCGCGGTCGGGGGAACGCGTCTATCTGGCTTCCAGTTGGCGGCCGTATCTGGACATGTACTCAAGCTGTCAATTGGTTGTGGCGAACCGCGTCCACGGTGCGGTTTGCGCGTCGGGTTTCGGCGTGCCGAGCATCATTCTGGGGAACGACACTCGCGCCCAAATTGGCGAATACATCGGCCTTCCGATCTTCGGCTCCGCAGACCTGAATCCGACCGAAGTGGTAGAGTGTGCGAATCGGCTTCTAACCGCCCGAGCTGTGGAGAGCGAGCGGTTGCTGCACCTTCGCGAACAGACATTGAACCGATACAAGGAGTTACTGACGCCACTGCTCACTGGAGTTGCGAAAAGCAAACACGCGGCATGAGGACACGCAAGAACCGCCACAATCTACTCTCCGACGGTGGGAGTTGCCATGCCGACAAACCTGGATGGAGGCCGCGCCATTGGGATCGTGCCACCCCAACGAGACAGACAGATGAGGATCGCGATCTGCAGCCCTGATGGTCTCGGGGACTTCATCTTACGTGAGCCGCTCTTTACTTCCCTCGCTGCTGCCGGGCACGAACTTTGTGTCTACGTTCGCCCGCACGCACTCACATCGGCACCTCTCGTTGCACCCGGTGCGGTTGCATTGTCGCTTGACACTGACGCATACCAACCGCCGACTCAAGAAGGCGAAGAGAGCGTTCAGGATTTGGCTCGTCGTCTTCAAAAATTCGCACCGGAATTGCTGATCGTTGCTCCGTTCCAATGGACGTGGGTTGAAGAGCGGATCGCTGCACTCCTACGAGGTGTGCCCACCCTCGGATTCTCCGGTGGACGATACCCAGTGAGTCTATCGGGACTGTCCGAGTCTCCGCCATGGACAAAGGTGATTCCTGTCGCAGAGAATACACATGAATGTGAAAAAGCACGCTTAATCGCAGCCTCGCTTGGTGTCGTTGCTGAACTGCAGGCACCAACGATTCGAGTCGGAGAATCGGAATTTGCTCTCGCAAGTCAGTGGCTAGATGAGCGCGGACTGAAGCCTCAGGAATACTGGCTTGGGTGTGTTGGACAGTCATCGCGAAATGAAAGTCGAAACTGGGTGACTGATCGCTGGGCTGCATTACTGAAGCACGCGAGCGATAGGCATGGAACGACGTTCGTGTTCGCGGGGACGGAGGACGAACTTACGGCGACCGAAGAAATACGACGACTTTCCGGAGTGCGAGCGGTCTTGCTGACCGGAACACCTGACCAGTTTGACCTACTAGCAGGGGTAACAGCACTGGCATCTGGGTATGTGGGTCGAGACACTGGCATGATGCATCTTGCTGCCGCTCTGCATCTTCCGGTCTTTGCTGTGATGGGAGGCGGGACTTGGCCGCGTTTCCTGCCCCAGTCACCCCGTTCGCGTGCCGTTACACTTGATGTTCCATGCAAGGGATGTGGTTGGGTTTGTCACCTCTCCCGGAGTTATTGCATCAAAGACATTCCGCTCGCGGCCGCAACCAATGCTTTCGATGATCTCCTTCAAGGAGGCGAGGGAAATCTGGTGGTGACAGCCCGTCGTTCAGAGGAGTTGGCTGCCGAGATGGAAATTGATGCCGCCGTGCAGGGACGCAGGCGCTGGAATCTTCTCTGTCAACGTCAGTCCGTTGTGGAGGTTCAATCACACACGATCAATCATCTCCAGCAACAGAATTCCGAACTCCGTCGGAATCTAAAAAAGACTCGCCCTCTGTTGTTTTGCTTGCTGAGACTCCAAGCGGGATTGGCCAAAGCCCTGCGAAAGCTAAGCTCGCTACCTCGTCGATTCAGAGTTACAAGTAACCGCTCACGATAGCGGTTCTGGACAAAATGAACTTTAACTCGCACGGGGAGTCTACAGGCATCCGAGAATGACCCCACAGGAACGATTGACGCCGTTCCACTTCACCGCCTCGCCGCGCTGTGGTACAACACCCTTACCCCAAGGGAGAGCAGGATGCGGCGTCTTAGTGTGTCTGTGGCTTTTCTGCTAACCGCGGTTGTCATCGGGTGCGGGCCGGGGAAGGAACTCCCCGATGCGGTGGTGCGCCCCAAAGAGGTGAGCAGTTCCGCGGCTGATCCCAACGGCCCCGCGCCCGCAGCGTCGGAGCCTGCCGCGAAAGCCGTCATCGACCGGGCTCTCGGAGCCATTTCTGGGAACGATCCGACCCGACTCTCGAAAGCCAAAGTCGCAAAGGTGACCTACCAGGGTGCGGTCAAGACGTCGCCTCAGAACACGGACATGACCAAGGCGAGTCGCGTCATCGAGACCGTCTGGCCAAGCCTTGCGCTCGTCGCCGACGACTTCATGGGCGACTTCCCGAACACCGCATTTTATCTTCGCGAGTCGCAAGGCTGGATGCGGTTCGGCCCCAAACTGAACCCGGAGACGCTTCCGCAAGTTCTCGGCCCCGTGATTCGGAACGACCTGGGTGCTTGGCACTGGATGATGCTGGGGTTGCCGCTCTCCGATCCCAAGGCGATCGTATTTGGCGTCGCCAAGAAACCCGGTGGCACCTCGGTGAAGGTCGCTCTGCCAGACCGCCCGGTTTATCTCGTCACGTTCGACGAAACCTCGGGTTTGCCGGTGAAAAGCGAGTACCACCCGCTGGAAAACCAACTGCGGGTCCGGAAGGTCTTTGTGATGACTGAGCACAAGCCTGTGGCGGGTCTTCTCCTTCCGACGAAGATCGAGTTCACCCAGAACGATCTGGTCGCCGAGCGCTGGTCATCCCCGAACTGGGAATTCCCCGAGTCGATAGACCCCGCTCGTTTCGAGCAGCCGAAGCAGTGAATGGGGTTCGTCTTCTCAAGCCCACCCATAGCAATGAGTGGGCTTGGCTGCTGTATTCCCGCAAGTCGCGCTCCATCTCTCGCTCCACTCCAATAAAATCACCAGACGTCGATCTGTCACGCACGAGGAGTTCATGAGCGACTACTACATCTTCAACATCCGCAACCTGACCAAACACTACGGGAAGCGGGAGATTTTGAAGGACATCAACCTGAACTTCCTCCCCGGAGCGAAGATCGGAGTCATCGGGTCGAACGGCTCCGGCAAGTCGACACTTCTCAAGATTATGGCGGGAGTGGACAAGGATTTCATGGGCGAAGCGCGGCCGCACGCCAGCGCGACGATCGGGTACGTTCCCCAGGAACCTCACCTCACGCCGGGCAAGACCGTCATCGAGAACATCGAGGAAGCGGTCGCGCACATTCGCGCACTGCTGAAGCGTCAGGAAGAGATCGGCGAGGAGATGGGGACCGCCGACGAGAAGAAATTCGAGAAGCTCTCGAATGAGATGGAGCGCGTGCAAACGCAGATCGACGCGACCAACGCTTACGAAATCGACCGCACGCTCGAAATGGCGATGGACGCGATGCGGCTCCCGCCCTCGGAAGCACCCGTCGAACGCCTCTCGGGCGGTGAACGCCGCCGCGTCGCGCTTTGCAAGACGTTGCTTCAACAGCACGACCTGCTCATCCTGGACGAACCGACGAACCACCTCGACGCCGAGAGCGTCGAGTGGCTTGAACACTACCTGTCGGAGTACAAGGGGGCCGTGGTCGCGGTCACGCACGACCGGTACTTCCTCGATAACGTCGCCAAGTGGATTCTCGAACTCCACGCGAGCCGAGGCTACCCGTTCTCGGGGAACTATTCCGGCTGGATGGAAGCGAAGCAGAAGCGAATGGCGGTCGAGGAGAAGCAGGAATCCGGACGCCAGAAGCAACTCGAACGCGAACTGGAGTGGGCACGCAGCTCGCCGCGTGCCCGAATGGCGAAGAGCAAGGCCCGCCTCGCCGCGATCGACAAGTTGCAGGAGCAGGTGATCGAGGACGACGACAAGGAACTGCTGATCCAGATCCCGGCAGGCCCGCCGCTCGGCGACCTCGTGGTGCGTGCCGAGGCGGTGAAGAAGGGGTTCGGCGACGTCTTGCTGTACGACGACCTCACGTTCAACTTGCCGAAGGGCGGCATCGTCGGCATCATCGGGCCAAACGGTGCCGGCAAGACGACGCTGTTCAAGATGATCGCCGGGCAGGAACAACCCGACGGCGGGAAGCTCACGATCGGTACCACGGTGAAGGTTGCGCACGTCGATCAGAACCGAGACGCACTCGTTGCGACGAACAGCATCTTCGAGGAGATTACCGGCGGCACAGACTACATCATGCTTGGCAAGCAGCGGGTCGCGAGCCGCGGCTACTGTGCCCGCTTCAACTTTAAGGGACCGGACCAGCAGAAGCGGGTCGGGGACTGTTCTGGTGGCGAGCGGAACCGAATTCACCTCGCGAAGTTGTTACGCAGCGGCGGCAATTTGCTGTTACTTGATGAGCCGACGAACGACCTGGACGTGGACACCCTGCGAGCGCTGGAAGAAGCGCTCACGAACTTCGGCGGCTGTGCCGTGGTGATCTCGCACGACCGCTGGTTCCTGGACCGAATCGCGACGCACATTCTGGCGTTTGAGGGCGACAGCAAGGTGGTCTGGTGCGAAGGGAACTTCGCGGTGTATGAAGAGCAAAAGAAAGTGCGACTTGGCGCTGCCGCCGAGACACCGCACCGGATTAAGTTCCGGAAACTCCACGGGTGAGTGGCGGGTACATCATGTCGGCTTTGTTTAGCCGCGACCGAAGGAGCGTGACTGATGCACAAGGCTCGCACGCTCCCTTCGGTCGCGGCTAAACAGTCGCATGTGGGGTGATTTATGCTCGAACTGATCGACGCCACGAAGTCCTACGAACAGGGTCGCCGCACCGTGAACGCCGTGCGGGGCGTCACCATGCGCGTGAACACCGGCGAATTCGTCACGATCATGGGGCCGTCCGGCTCCGGCAAATCAACCCTCATGCACCTCATGGGTGCGCTCGACACCCCGAGTGGAGGTCGTGCTGTGTTCCACGGCCAAGACCTGCAAACCATGTCCGACAAGCAGCGTTCGTTGTTGCGTCGCGATCGCATCGGGTTCGTGTTCCAGGCGTTCAACCTGCTTCCCACGCTCACGGCAGCGGAGAACGTCGCGCTGCCATTGCTGCTCGGGAACACCGGTCGGCGAACCGCACTAATGCGTGCCGCGGAGTGCCTGGAACGTGTGAACCTCGGCCACCGCGCGGATCACTTCCCCGACGAAATGTCCGGCGGCGAGATGCAGCGAGTCGCGGTCGCGCGGGCACTCATCGCCGACCCGGAAGCCGTGCTCTGCGACGAACCCACGGGCAACCTCGACACTACAACGAGCCGAGAAATCCTCACGCTGCTTTCGAAACTCCCCGAGCCGGGGAAGCGGGCCGTCATCATGGTCACGCACGACCCGAACGGGGCATCCTACGGCACGCGGCTCGTGAAGATCCGCGACGGGTTGTTGGAGTCGGACGAACCGGTGCGACGTTGATGTTGGAAATGGCGGTTACCAGCTTGAATGTTTAGCCGCGACCCGAAGGGGAGCGTGATCGATCACGCTCCCCTTCGGGTCGCGGCTAAACGGGATGCGGAGTACTAGGATGGTCCCGTCGGTTTACCGCGTGCTGAGCCTTCGCTACCTGCTGCAACGGTGGGACCGTGGGTTGTTGATCGTTGCCAGCATCGCGCTGGGTGTTGCCACGCTCATCTCGGCCCGCATCCTGAATCAGTGCATCGAGTACGCCGCACAGGACACCACCACGCCCGCCGGCAACGCCGAACTGTACGTCTCCAACGGCGAGTTCGGCGTTCAGCTTTCACTCGTCGATGATCTGCGTTCCGCACACGTTCCTGGTGTCAGGTCAGTTCAACCGCTCGTCTATGATCGCGTCACGCTCCCCGACATCGACGGCCGCGTCGCTGTGCTCATCGGGGCTGAGGTCAGCACGCAACTTCTCTCCGAAGAGAACCCGCTGAAGGTGAAGGTCGAGATGTTGCCCGACGCGATTCGGCAGCACGTCGGGAGCGTTGTGTGGGCTTACATGGGCGGGGACCGTGCCAAGGCGTCTGAACTGTGGGACAAGATTCCGGGCCGCCCCGTGATGGTGTCGCGGCCAATTTACGAGGAATGGCTACGCCGTCGTGGTGCTGACAAACCGTTCACCGTTCGCCACGCGACACGCGAGCACGAGTGCCTGCCGATCGGCGTGATCGACTTCGATAAGGACTCGCCACTCGCCCCACTCGGGAAGAACTTCGTCGGCATGGGCATCGGGGATGCAACCCGGGTGATTCGCCCGCTGCCGCCGCTCTCGGCTTTGCTCGGTGGAGCGGGCGAGGCAATGACGGAACTCCAGACGCCGAAGCGGGTCAACCGGATCGACCTGTTCCTCGAACCCGGTGCGGATCGCGATGCGGTGGAAGCTGCGGTCAACAAAGTTGCCGCCAAACGGGCGGCAGTTCGCACGCCGGAAACACAGCGTCGCAGCACCCAAGAGGTCGTCTCCGGCATCCAGATCGGGTTCCTGGTGTGTGCCGCGGGGGCGATGATCGTCGGGTTGTTCCTCGTTTACAACGCAATGGCGGTGACCGTCGCGGAGCGTCGGCCGGACATCGGCATTCTCCGGTCGGTGGGTGCGACGCGCGGCCAGATCGTCGCGCTGTTCGCAGGCATGGCCGCAATCCTGGGGCTTATTGGCGCTGTCGCTGGTGTGCCGCTCGGCATGTTGCTCGCGGAAGCCGCAATCTCGCAACTGCGGAACGAACTCGAGTCGATGTTCCTGAACCCGGATGTGAACCCGACGCGACTCTCGCTGGAGACTGCCGGTGTTGCCGTGCTCGCTGGTGTGTTCACGGCGGTGTTCGCGGCGCTGGTGCCGGCCGTGCAGGCAGCGAGTGCCGACCCCGCTCACGTCGTGCGACGCAGTGCGACGGGGGCGAAGGGAAGCTGGCGACTCGTGCATCGCTTGACATCGCTGGGATTGATCGGCGGCGGCATCGCGATGATCGCGTTCCGGAACGACCTTCCCGCCCGCGTGGGTGCCATCGGCGGCATGATGGCTGCACTCGTTGGTATGCTGCTCGCCGCGCCGCTGGTCGTCAGTTTGCTGGTCACGATCTTGCACCCAGTGGTTCGCGTCACGTGCCCCATCTCGGTGCGACTCGCGTTCGACAACCTCTCGCGTGCCCCCGGCCGCACGGGTGTTGTCATCGGGGCACTGGGTGCCGGTGTTGCGTTGATGTTCCAGACTGCTGGCGTTGGTCGCAGCAACGAGGAACCCGTCGTCTCGTGGATCGCACAGGTCGTGCAAGCCGATCACTTCGTGTTCAGCGGGAACATGACTGCCGCGAACAGCTCGAACTCGCCGATGGCCTCGGGCATCGCCCGCGACATCCGCAACCTGCCGGAAGTCGATCGCGTCATGACGATTCGCTACTCGCGGCCCGAGTACAACGGCACGGTCGTCTGCCTGATCGCAATGGATGCGGTGGACTATGCAAAAGCGACCCGCGACCGCGTCCCCACAGGGTTGCCGGACTTGGAGAAGTTCCTGGAGTTGCCGGGCACGAACGACGTGTTGGTGAGCGACAACTTCGCCCTGCGGCACGGTGTGAGTGCGGGCGACATGCTGACGCTGCCGGGGCCGAACGGGAAGGTGACTCTGCGTGTCGTGGGCACCGTGCTCGACTACTCGTGGAGTCGCGGCACCATCTTCATGGACCGCAAGCGTTACGCCGAGTTGTTCGGCGACGACCTGATCGACATGTGCCACGTTTTCCTGAAGTCGAGCCGCAACGGGACCGCGGCACACGATCCCGGCCTGGAACTGTTCGCCGCGAAGAAGGGGTTGTTCGTCACGGATCGCGACGCACTGCGGAAGTTCCTCTCGGAACTCATCAACCGCATCTACCTGCTCGCGTACTTGCAGCAACTCGTGGTCGGCGTGGTCGCGGCACTCGGTGTGGTGACGGCACTCCTCATCTCCGTGTTGCAGCGGAAACGGGAACTCGGCTTGTTGCTGGCAATCGGTGCGACTCCTGGGCAAGTGTTGCGCTCGGTGATGGCCGAGGCGATGTTGTTGGGCGTGTTCGGCACTGCACTGGGCATCCTGATTGGGATGCCGATGGAGTGGTACGTGCTGAAGGTGGTGATGGTCGAGGAATCGGGTTTCGTGTTCGACGTGGTCTTCCCGTGGAAGCAAGCGCTCGGCATCGGGGCTCTATCCATAACCACGGCAACGCTGGCGGGGTTGCTCCCCGCGTGGCGCGCGATTCAGACTCGCATCCCCGACGCGCTGCAATACGAGTAAGTCCGGGTTCGTGCGCGTTGATTGGTCCGAGCCCGAGCGCCAAGCGAGGACTACGCGAACCTCGCTTGGCGCTCGGGCTCGGACCAAACAACAAACGCGATTCCGTTACCCGTTCACTTCTCGCCAGCGGGCACGCACCTTGTCGGGTGGTGCGGTGCCGGTCACCCCGATCTGCTGAATCGTGATCGACGCCACGAGATTCCCAAACGCCGCGGCTTGCTCGTGCGTCAACCCCGACACCATCGCCGACGTGATCCCGGCCGACGTGCTATCCCCCGCTCCACAAATGTCGATCGGCCCGGTGACGGGATACGACGGAATCAAGCGTGGTGCCCCAGGGCCCTCTTGGGCGAGGCTTAGCAAAATCCCATCTGGCCCGCGTGTACAGAAAACGGGTCCACCAACTTTCACACTGAGTCCGTGTACCTCAAGCGATTTCATGTGCCTGTCCCGAGTCATGGCATTGAGCGCTTCTTCCATGTTCGGCTTCACGCACACGTTGCGAAAAAGCCCGATCTGTTCGCGGCTGTCGGCCAGCACAAACTTCTCGGGGTTGCGTGCTCCCAACTCTGCCAGGTGGTCGCGCAGGCATTTCGTGACCACGCCGCAATCGACCTCGCTCACCTGATCGAGTACGATTAGCGCGTCAAGTTGTGGCCAGGCTTCATCGAGCAACTTGATGATGTGTTCTTCGACGTGAGGAGCGGTCGGCACGCGGTTCTTGATGTCGAGGCGATTCAGTTCCTTCGCGGTACCGTTCTCGTGCAGCATCGGCTTCGTGTAGGTCGGCGTGCGGCGATCTGGCACCGAGAAGATGCCGCCTTGTTCCACGCCGGGCAACAGCTTTAGTGCCTGTCGCAGTTCGTAGCCCTCGCCGTCGTCGCCGATGTATGCGATCGGGTAGATGCGGCCCACGCCCAACGCCGCGAGGTTGTTCATCACCGTGCCGGCCGCTCCGGGATAGGCCCGCACCCGCGTCACCTGATACGCCGTCAGGCCGGTCTCGACCGACGGTTCGTTGCGGGCCGCGTCGATGTCGAGGTAGCGGTCGAGGAAGAGATCGCCGAGCACGCCAACCGTGCGGTTGGGGATTGTGGCGAGGACGTGTTCGATCAGTTCGGTGGTGAGCATGGCGAAAGTGCGAGTGGCTAGTGTTCGCGGAAAGTGCGAGTGGCTAGTGTGAGTGTGAGTGAAAGACAGAAGCCATTAAGAAACTGGTCTTTGTCTTTCACTCACACTCACACTAGCCACTCGCACTTTCCGCGAACACTAGCCACTCGCACTTTCCGCGAACACTGGCAACTCGTGCTTGCGAATTAATACTGGAAGGTTGCCCCGAAGGTCATCCCCTGAATCACGAAGCCGTGAGTATTCCAGGCGAAGACCGGTTCAGGCGAACTGCTCGCGGTCGGTGCGGCCACGAATCGGATGCCCGAGTCGTTGACCGTTGCGGGGATCTGGTACCCAGGACGAGCCACGCTACTCAGGTAGAACAGCGAGTAGCCGAACGACACCTGGAACGCGGAGGTGAAGTTGTAGGTGAACTTGAGGTCCACATCTTGCATGTAGGCGAACTTCCCGCGTGAGAACGAACCGGCGTTCAAACCACGAGCATACAGCCCACCCGGTTGCAGATCGGGAACTCCTCCTGTGACGAAGGTGTTCGTGCCAACCAGGTCTACCCGCTGGTTCACTCCACCAATGCCCATCTTGGTCGAGAAGGCGAACCCGAAGCCCGGCTCATTGCCACCGTAGACCGTGCTCACCCCAATCTGGGTGCCGTAGAACGAGTTGTGTGTCCGGATGGAATCCTGAACGGTGATCGAGTCTCCGGTTGGGAACAATGCCGTACCCGTGACGCCCAGGGTTTCCTGGAGGTCGAAGTATCGGAGGCCACCGATGACGCTGGTCGAATCACTCATGAACGTGAACCAGGCGCGGCGGGCGTTGATTTCGAAGCCGTAGACCTGGCTCGAGATCGAAGCGCTCACGCCACCCGAGTATCCCAACGGGCCGGGTAGGGAGAACAGCAGGTCGGTATCCGTGGGAGTAGCGCCAGCACCGCCAGCCGGCGTGTAGGGGCGAGCAACACTGACGACCGTACCATCGCTGGCCAGCGTTGATGAGACGACTTGACGGCCCATGACGAAGCCCGACGCATCGATGCCGAACGTGTCGAAGTTGTAGCCAAGGTTGAACCGCACCCCGCTCACCCCATCGTAGTAAACCTTCGACTTACTTGGGAACATGCTGAGGGCGGGCGCACCAGCGCCTCCGGCCATCCCTGCAGGAACCACGCGAATGAGCGACGGGGTGTCCATCGGGTTGTACCACATCAGCATGTATTCCGCTCCGGCCCACATCTGCGGGGCGTTCATGCTGAACGGTCGTCCCGACCCAGTCAAAGCCTCGGGCGGCTGCGTAGTGAACTCCGCGAGGGCTGGTGGCTGCCCGGTAGGGGGCAGGGTCGGTGCCAGACCTGTGGTCGGTGGCAGTGTGACGGGTGGGGTTTGAGCGACCGCCTGCGCAGCGGTCAACAGGCACAATGAACACGTGAGGAGAGCGGCGCGCATGGCGGAGTACCCCGTGAGAACGCCCGCGCCGAGCGGGCAGGAAGTAGCAAACTTACTTCTGATATCGGGCGGGGGACTCGTAGGGATTTAGCGAGAATCGCCAATCCGGGCGGTTGTGGTGATCTGGTGAAAGTTGACGGTAATTTGGGAAGGATGGCCAGCCTTCGATCCGGATGCCTCGCCACAAATGATTGCGTCCCGGGCTGAAACCAGCAAGTTTGCTGATTTCAACTCGGGACGCCGCAAGACAACGAGCAATTCAAGCATTATTTCGGATTAACAATGTACTCCAGGCCTGTCCGTGCCGGGGGCGCCTCGCCGGGAAGCGTATCGGGCGGAGCATGTCGCCACTCAGTGCGGCCCGCGGTCAACTGGTATCCAATCCAATACAGCTTCGCCAACTCTGCCGGGTCGAAGGCGAAGGAACTGGCGGCCCCACGGAAGTCGTCAGGGAGTGCCAGCAACCGGAACTCGGTGCGGTTCACCGCACACAAGGCATACAGCTTCACGAGGTCTGACCGAAAAAGTGCGTACAGCGAGTTCGAGACGCCCCCCGTGACCAGAGAGATGATCTTTGGCGGATCACGCGGTGGGTCGCGATAGAACTTGCCCGCTGACAGAACCCAGGCCGTTGATCCAGGCGGAATTCCCGCCGGGGTGCGAACGAACGCCTGAAGCATATTTCCGGCGTCGGTGTGGTATTCGGTGTACTTCTTCCCGTTGATTTCGACACACAACTCAACCGGACGCACAGCACCGGTCGGAGAGCAGGCCGCTAGCAGAATCTTGCGGATCAGAACGGGGGCGTCGGGGCGACCGGATGAGGCGATCGCGCCAATATCCCAGATCGCGAACCGATTCGTGAGCACCTCCACAGTGCCAACGTACACGCGACGGCCTGCAGCATGAGCTGCCTGCATGTCGCACATGAATTCCGGTGTGATTTCTCGACCCAACCGCCCTTCAAGAGGCTCGCTAGAGAAAAATCCAGTCTTCGTAAAGAGTCCCTTGAACAACTCGAGTTTGTAGAGGTCGCCCCGCTGAATGTTGGTGAAGTTTGCCGCGAGCCGGCTGTCATACTTTGGGCCAAGGAACGCGAGTACCGCGGTCGCTGCACCGCTGCTAATGCCAGTGGCGACATCGAATGTTGGCCGGTCGCCGGATGCTGTCCACCCGGCAAGAACGCCAGCAGTGAACGCGCCGTACTTTCCGCCACCAGACATGATCAGCATGTTGATCGGCCGGCCTGGAGTCACGGGTGGTGGCTGGCCAGCAAGGACTGCGGATAAGCCCGTGACGGCGTCGGTGTCTCCGTCATGAGATGGAGGTGAACCGTCCGCGTTCATCCACGGCTTGCCGACCAGATGCTCGGGCGGGCGATTGACGGGTTTTCCCTTGCACCCGATCGCCACGGCAAGGGCCAGTGCGATGGGCACGAGATACGCCGTCAACCGGCCTCTTAATCGAGAGCTGGCTGTCATGAACGTCCACCCGCACAACGAGAATACCCAGAAGGGCGGGGGAATAGCAGCGTTGATCCCGCAGGTCAAGCCTTTTCGGTATTGAAAAAATGTGGCTCTTGGTGTTGGTCGTCGTTTGATGTTGGGATTTTTGAGCGATCTTCGCGTCACCGGCAGTGCTGTTCATCGCTCGTCAGGATCTACCCACTTCGTCACGGGTGCAGGCGGAACCCATGCCACCAACTTCGTGAGTAAATCCGGTACGGTATCGGCTACCAGTACCAAATCGCGGTGCTTGGGCTTCAGCAAACCCTCAGCAACGACGTGATCGAGCCAGCCGAGCAGTGGCGTGAAGAAGCCGTTCACGTTCAGCAACGCCACCGGCTTTCGGTGGATGCCCAGTTGGCCCCAGGTCAGGATCTCGAACAACTCGTCGCAGGTTCCGAACCCGCCGGGCAATGCCACGAACGCATCCGAACGATCGGCCATCAGCGCCTTCCGAATGTGCATCGTGTCAACGATGATCAACTCGGTGCATTCCTCAAGGGCGATTTCCTTGTGCGAGAGCGAGTGCGGAATCACGCCCAGGACCGTTCCACCTGCTGTGAGCGCCGACAGCGCGACCTCGCCCATCAGGCCAACTCGCCCGCCACCATAGACCAGACCCAGACCGCGTTCCGCGAGTGTGCGGCCAAGCTCTTTCGCCGCGGCTGCATAAGCGGGATTCACGCCCGACGCTGAGCCGCAGAACACGCACACGTGCTTCATGGTTTCGTCTCTACCGGTTCGATTGGGTCGCCGAGAAAGCCGCTCCTCGCGATTGGTTCCTCGATTTCCGTACCTCTGCGGAGCAGCAGCAACAACGGCGTGGTGAGCATGGTTGTCGCGAGCGCCATCAGCACGAGTACGGCATACAGGCTTCGCGGGACGACGCCGAGTTCGTAGCCGAGGTTGATTGCAATGAGCGCCATCAACCCGCGGGCGTTCATCATTGCACCAACGATCCCGGCTTCTCTCCATGTGAAGCCACTCAGTCGTGCCGCCAACCCGCAGCCGACGAGTTTCCCCGTAACCGCTGCCAGGACGACTGCCCCGCAAATGAGCCACACCGCGCCGCCATGCAGGCTTGTGATGTCTGTGCGAAGGCCAGTGTAAGTGAAGAACACGGGGACGAAGAAGCCGGTCACAACGTCGTGTAACCTCGCAGCTGCGGCTTCACGAAGTTCATCTTGATCGGAGAGGATCGCACCCAGCAGGAAAGCGCCGAACACTGCGAAGATACCGATCAGATTGGTGGCCACTGCCGACAGGAACAAAGCCACGAACAACACCGCGAGTGCATTCGCGGTGAGCTTGCCGTTGTGGCGTTTCATCGACCGAGCAAAGTATCCCACCAACAGCGGTCGCACGACAAATACCATCACAACAACAAACGCGACCGTCCAGCCGATCATCTCAAGCGTTGCTCTCAGGTCGAACTTCGACTTCACCACCGCAGCTACACTTGCGAGCAGAATCCATCCAATTGCATCGTCCACGGCCGCTGCGGTGATCGTGATGGCTCCAAGCCGCGTTCGCGTGATCCCCAGTTCCATCATGATCCGGCCGAGAACCGGCATGGCGGTGATTGAAAGAGCCACGCCCAGGAACAGAGTCAGCCCCAGCAATGGAACTGGCCCGGTAACCGGGTGCGATTCCAACTGCGGATGGATCAATGGTGCCAGTGCCGCGCCGAGCGCGAACGGGAACGAGATCCCGGCAAGCGAGATCAGCACCGCGGCCCGACCGTGTGCTCGAACGTGCCCGCCCTCGAATTCCAGGCCCACGAGGAACAGTAGAAAGATCAACCCAAGCTGTGCGATGACGGTGAAGATCTTGGGAAGCAGAGCATCCCCCACAGGGCGCTCGATGCCGAGATCGGGGCGAAACACGATCGCGAACTGATCCGGGAACATCCAGCCGAACAATGATGGCCCGAGGAGAAGTCCCGCGACGATCTCACCGACCACGCTCGGTTGCCCAATTCGTCTCGCGAGTGCGCCGAACGTCCGGGCCGCGGCGATGATGACGATGAGTTGAATCAGTATCGGGAGAATGAGCGATTCGGTGTCCATCTGAGCGAGATGCCGGGCGGCATCAAGGACACCGAGCGTTCGCTCGTCCGGGATCGTCGTGGCAAATGGTGTGGTCATGCGATGAAGGAGTACCGTCGATCGGCGTGAGGCTTACTCGGCGAGAATGCGATGACCTACGAGTGCAGTTTCTTGAGGTCGTCGAGATTGGCCTGGCAGTACGGGCAGCCGATCTCTTCGAGGTGGAAGCGAATGTAATCGAGCAAGTCGGGGTCGCCGGCTTCCAGTAGATAGCTGCCGAGTTGGTCGCGGTGGGGGCAACTGACCCGCTCCCGTCGCCAGATCGCCCCCACCGTGTGCTCCCCGCGATCTTCCTGTTCCAACACTTCCGCGAGCAACGCCCGCATTTCCGCCGACCCACGCAACGCACGTTCGACGGCCGCCAGTTCCGCGTCGGGAAGGGCGTCGTGAAGGTAGTCGCGAAGAACTTCCCGAGTAATCGGGGACATTGGTGTGCCCGTGGAGCGGGGAGAGTTGGAGATAGTATACAGGGTGATACGAGATTGGACTGTGGCGTCAGTTGTCGGCTTGAATGTGTCAGTTTGCAACTCGTTACAAACGGTTCGTGAGGAGTTCTGTTGCGGGTGGTGCGAATCTGCGGAATAATCAGGTTGTAACGATTTCTTTATTCGCTGGGGCTCACGATGAAGTGGAGCATCCTCGCGGTGGCGGTTAGCTGCCTGCTCGCGGACAGTTCGCCTGCGCAGGCTCAGTTCTTTGGTGGCCCGGTTTACCGGACCAGCTTCGGGTACGGTGGCGGGGTTGGCTTTGCGTATCAGCGGCGCGGGTTCTTCGCAGGTGGTTTTGGCGGCTTCTACTCACGCAGCGTTGTCGTATCACCGTTCGGTTTTGGCGGCTTTGGCCCTGTCTACTATGGCGGATTCGCACCTCGTTTCCCGTTCTCGCCCGTGTTCCCGGCGATTGCTCCGATCACCCCGTTTGGGTTCGGGCCAGGATTCCTGGGACCAGGGTGGGGTGTTGGACCGACATTCGGCTGGAACCCAGTGTGGGGCGGTGCGCTCGGCTTGTGGGGTCCGTGGACAGCGCCGTACCTGGGTGGGTTCGCGCCACCGTTCTTCTCTCCATTCGGCCAGCAATACCTGACGCCCCCGCTCGGCTGGCTCGGGAACAACAACCAGCCTAATTCGAATGGCGACGGCG
This sequence comes from Planctomycetaceae bacterium, assembly GCA_013823135.1. Lineage (GTDB taxonomy): Bacteria > Planctomycetota > Planctomycetia > Gemmatales > Gemmataceae > Gemmata. The sequence continues at coordinate 116,082 of PNLP01000003.1, read as the reverse complement.
TGGCTGTTGCCGGCGGTGCGTTACCTCGGCCCGTGGCTGCGGCACCCGGCCCGCTCGTTGGCGCGGGTGGGTTTGTGGTAATCGAACCGAAGCGAGATTTCCCGCCGCCCGGTGTGATCGCTCCAGATGTTGCTCGCGTCGCGGCTCCTCCGCCACCCGTGCGTCCGGCTTTCCGGTTCGACCCATTTGCCGATCCGATTCTGGTGAAAGCCGAGAAGGCCGACCCTGACCCCGTGAAGGAAGTGGCCCGCCTCGTGAAGTTGGGACGCGAGGCATTCACGGCCGGTGAGTATGGCACGGCGATCGACCGCTTCAACCAGGCGATTGCCGCGGACGCGAAGGCTGCCGAACCGCACTTCCTGAAGGCTCAGGCCGAGTTCGCAGCGGGCGGGTATGGCGACGCAGTGGCCGCGATTCGTGCCGGCCTGGCGCTCGATCCCACGTGGCCCGCAGGTGTCTTCGACCCGAAGGAACCCTACGGAGTGAACGCAGCCGCGTTCGCCGGGCATCTCGCACTGTTGCGGAAGGTGAGCGCCGCGAATCCGGGTGAGCCGACGCTGGCGTTCCTGCTGGGCTATCAGTTGTGGTTCATCGGGGAGAAGGTCGAGGCGAAGAAGTGGTTTGACATTGCCGAGAAACGCCTCGCGGTTCCCGGCCCAATCGGGTTGTTCAAGTGACCAACAGCGAGCCCCCGGTTTCCGGGGGCTCACGTGTTTCAGCCTGCGATCACGGGCAACTTTCGTCGGCCGATCCCTTCCACACCGGCCCCAACGGATTCGCGTCCGCTCGCCACAGCCAGTTTGCCCGCGTTCTCGACTTCCCAGCGGGCCAGTTCTTCCATCAAGCCGTCCACGATTTCGGCCTCAGGCACGCGGCGAACCATCTCGCCATTGCGGAAGATCATCCCCTGACCATTGCCGGCAGCGATACCGATGTCCGCCTCGCGTGCCTCGCCGGGGCCGTTCACGACACAACCCAGCACGCTGATCTTCACGGGGAGTTGCTTTCCCTTCAGCCGCGTTTCCAGTTCCGCGATGATCTTTTCGAGGTCGATCGCCAGCCGGCCGCAGGTTGGGCACGCGATCAACTCAGGGCGCCGAACGCGGCGTTGCGTGGCCTGCAGAATGTCGAACGCGGCGGCGATCTCGGGTACGGGGTCGCCAAGCAGCGAGATCCGGATCGTGTCGCCGATGCCGTCGAGCAGAATTGGCGAAAGCCCCGCGGCGCTCTTGGTCACGGCATACGGCGGCTTCCCGGCTTCGGTGATTCCGATGTGCGTCGGGTAGTCGCACAATTGAGCGTAAAGCCGATACGCTTCGACCGCGACGAGCACGTCCGACGACTTCAGCGACACGACGATATCGTGGTACCCCTCGGCCTCGGCCATCTCGATGTACCGCAGTGCGCTCTCGACAATCGCGGGCGGGCAAGGGAACTCGTACTTTTCGCACAGGTCGCGTTCGAGGCTCCCCGCGTTCACGCCGATCCGCATGGGAAGGCCGCGTTCCTTCGCCTTGCGAACCACTTGCCGGAAGCGGTCGTGCCCGCCGATGTTCCCCGGATTGATGCGGATCTTGTCCACCGGGTGATCGAGTGCCGCGAGCGCCATCTTGTAGTCGAAGTGGATATCGCAGATGAGCGGGATGCCGATGCGATTCTTGATCTGAGTGAGCGCCCCGGCGTCCTCGGGTTTCGGCACTGTGACGCGAACCAACTCGCAGCCGGCCTCTTCGAGTGCGTGAATCTGCTTGATCGTCCCTTCCACGTCGAACGTGTCGGTAGTCGTCATCGACTGCACTACGATCGGGTTGTTCCCGCCGATGACCACATTGCCGACTTTCACCTCGCGGGTCTTGTGGCGAGGCTTCCCGGGCACCTTCTGGGCGGCTTCGAGCAGACCGATGTTGAAACGCGAGGCGGTTGTCATGTCGATTCCTTCGGGGTGACGGTACTCACATGCTATTTCAATAACCGTAATCGCGGCAACGCCAACACACACAGAGTTTTCACGAACGCGAGCGTGCTGTCTTCCGCCGAACCAAGAACTGATGCAAGGCGAAGACGAGGATCGCCACCGTGGGCCATGCGATCCAGCCCGCGAACGACACCCATCGCGGCAACGGTTCACCGGCCTCCAACTCGAAGGCAACGGTTTCCGATTCGCCGTCCCCGTCGATTTCGACGCGGAAGCTCCACCAGCCCGGTTCGGGTAACTCGAACACGGCCGCGACCAGGAGCTTGTTGGTCGCGGCTTCCTGAGTCGCTCGCTCGGTGACAAGCCGTTTCGGTTCAGCTTGCGACTCGCCCCAAACTCGCACTCGAACATTGTGATCAGGCTGCCCGGTTTTCGCATCCTGAACCAGTACGCTCACGTCGATTATGCCCGCTCGCAACGGCGTCGGGGATGTGAACACCGTGATCTGCCAGTTGCCTTTGCGAACGGAGGTGCGAACCGTGCCGCCGTCTGCCCAAGCCGACTGCGTGAGGCCGAGAAACAGCACCCCGCCCAGGATGAACGGAACTGCTGACCCCGAATTTTGCACACTCACTCCTGAAAGTTGAGAACACGATTGCGGCCGGTTCAAAGTATGATAATATGATATCTGCTCTCCTGCCCGATCACCGGGGAAGTACGTCCCCGGCTCGCCAATAAGTACCCCGCTCGACAAAGATTTGAACCATGCTGCGAATCGCAATCGCCACCGTGTTGCTCTCGCCAGCGTTCGCCAGTGCAGCGGAACCGACCGCGGCTCAGGTCGAATTTTTCGAGAACAAGATCCGCCCCGTTCTCGTCGAGAGTTGCTACAAGTGCCACTCCGCCGAAGCCGAGAAGGACAAGAAACTCAAGGGCGGTCTCCTCCTCGACACCAAAGCCGGTTGGGAAAAGGGCGGCGATACCGGCAAAGCAATCGTCCCCGGAAAGCCGAACGAAGGCACCCTGCTCAAGTCACTGAAATACGCTGACGAGAACCTCCAGATGCCGCCGAAGGGGAAGTTCTCCGACGCGGTCATCAAGGATTTCGAGAAGTGGATCGCTGACGGTGCCGCCGACCCCCGCAGCGCGGGAACCGTGAAGGCTGTTGGTATCGACATTGAGAAGGGGAAGCAGTTCTGGTCGTTCCAGCCACCGCGCGAAGCAGCGATTCCCTCGACAACCACGCCTCAGTTCACGGTTCGCAATCCGATCGACGCGTTCGTCTCGGCCGAGTGGGCGAAACGCGGCCTGAAGCCCGCTCCCGCCGCCGACAAGCGAACGATCCTTCGCCGCGTGTACCTGGACCTGATTGGTCTGCCGCCGAAGCCGGAGGATGTTGATGCGTTCCTCGCAGACAACTCCGCTGATGCGCTCGCCAAGGTTGTCGAGAAGTTGCTCGGTATGTCGGCCCACGGCGAGAAATGGGCACGCCACTGGCTCGACGTGGCTCGCTATGCCGAGGATCAGGCCCACACGTTTGGCGTGAAACCGCGAACGCAAGCGTGGCGCTACCGCGACTGGGTCATTGCAGCGCTCAACGCCGACATGCCTTACGACCGCTTCGTGCGGTTGCAGATCGCTGGCGACATGATGACCGACGCCCCCGAAGATCCGTTCACGAAGTTCGCTGGCCTCGGTTTCCTGGGGTTGGGTGCGGAATACTACAAGAATACCGCTGCGGCACAGGCCATCGCCGAAGAACTCGACGACCGCGTGGACACAATCACCCGCGGCTTCATGGGCGTCACCCTGAGTTGTGCCCGCTGCCACGACCACAAGTTCGACCCATTCCCGACTCGCGATTACTACTCACTCGCCGGGATCTACATGGGCACGAACATGACCGACGCCCCGCTTGTGTCGCCGGCCGAAGCCAAGGCATACGCCGACGCCATCGCCAAGACGAAAGAAGCCGAGGGGAAGGTCAACGCGCATCTCTCTACGATGGCCAAGGCCGCACAAACCAAGGCTCAGAGCCAGACCGTGACCTATCTGCTGGCCGCTCGCAAAGTGAGGGCCGGGAAGGGAGGCAAGCCATCCGCCGATGAGGTCGCAAAGGCCGAAGGGATCAGCCCGTACTTCGTCAACCGCTGGGTGAAGTTCCTCGACACCCCAGCCGCGAAGAATCTGCCCGAGTTCAAGGATTGGTTCTCGCTCAAGCCGGACGCGGAAGAAACTGCTGTGAAGGCTGCTGCGGAAGTGATGCAGAAAGCCGTGATGCAGGGAGCAAAGAATTCCCCGGTGCAAAAGGTCGTCGTCAACGACAAGGATGCCCCGTTCTTCCTGCCGCCCGCTGACGCCGAGAAGTTCTTCGTCACCGATGCTGACAAGCCAAAGCTGACCGAATTGCGTGCCGAGTTCGACAAGCGGAAGAAGGAAACGCCACCCGCACCTGCCATGGCACACGTTGTCAGTGGCAACGGTGCCGGGATGAAGATTTACGTTCGCGGCAACCCCGCGGTGCAGGGCGAACCCGCTCCGAAGGGCTTCCTGCAAGTTCTGCCTTCAGCCACGCCAGCGGGCGAGAAATTCACGCGGCTCGACCTCGCGAACTCCATCGCCTCAAAGGATAACCCGCTGACCGCTCGCGTGATCGTGAACCGCGTCTGGTCGTGGCACTTCGGTCGCGGGCTGGTGAACACGCCGAGCAACTTCGGCAAGCTCGGCGACGCTCCGAGTCACCCGGAACTACTCGACTGGCTCGCGGTCAACTTCATGAAGAACGGCTGGTCGATGAAGTGGCTGCACCGACAGATCGTGCTGTCGTCGGTCTACCAGATGGATAGCAAGGCGACCCCCGAGAACGACAAACTCGACGCCGCGAACATCTACCTGTGGCGTGCGAACCGGCACCGCCTCGACATCGAACTGTGGCGTGACTCGCTTTTGTTCGTGAGCGGGAATCTTGACCCAACCCGCGGCGGCCCGACGTTTGACCTTCGAGATCAGAACGCAAAACGCCGCACGATCTATGCGAAGATCAGTCGTCACGAACTCGACGGCTTACTGCGGTTGTTCGACTTCCCAGACGCGAACGCCACTGCCGACAAGCGAACCGTGACGACCGTTCCCCAGCAGCAGTTGTTCGCCCTGAACAGCGAGTTCATGGCGACCCAAGCGAAGGCACTCGCCAAGCGAGTCGAGAGCCTCGGCAAGACGGACGCCGAGCGGGTCACCGCTGCGTACCGCATCGCGTTTGGCCGTACTCCGGAAGCCCGCGAGATCGAAATGGCCGAACGCTTCCTGCAACTTCCGCCCAAGACCGACGACAAACTCACTCGCTGGCAGCAGTACGCTCAGGTATTGCTCGCGAGCAACGAACTGATGTACGTCGATTGATCGGTTTTCACCCCGAAGGGGTGGGACAACATAGCCCAGGGTAACGCCCTGGGTGGCGGATGATGTGAATAATGCACCCTGAAAGGGTGCGACAAGTGGGACACGCTGGCGGTGTCGCACCCCTTCAGGGTGCGGCGGTTGGGTTGGGACTTCCCAGGGCGGCGACAACTTCGCTGTCTTGCCCTGGGCTATGTTGTCCCACCCCTTCGGGGTGAAGAACAAACTTGTCCTTGGAGCTTTCAAATGTTGCCCATCTCCCGTCGCGATATGCTCACCCGTTCGGGCACCGGCCTCGGTATGCTCGGCCTTGCAGGCCTGCTCGCCGACGAAGCGAAAGCCGTTGCCCCGAGCGTGGCGGGTAACCCGCTCGCCCCGAAGGTCGCGCACTACCCGGCGAAGGCCAAGCACATCATTCACCTGTTCATGAACGGTGGCCCGTCGCAAGTCGATACGTTCGACCCCAAGCCCGAACTCACCAAGCAACACGGCAAACAGGCCGGCAGCCTGGGTAAGTCAACCGAGCGCAAAACCGGGGCGTTGTTTAAGTCGCCGTTCGAGTTCAAGAAGTGCGGCCAATCGGGCATCGAGGTCAGCGAGATCTTCCCGGAAATCGGCAAGTGCATTGACGATATCTGCGTCATTCGCTCGATGCACACGAACATCCCGAACCACGAACCTGGCCTGCTGCTGATGACCTGCGGCAACACGCAGCCGATCCGCCCGAGCATGGGCTCGTGGCTCACCTACGGACTCGGCACCGAGAACCAGAACCTCCCCGGCTTCGTGGTGATGTGTCCTGGTAAACCGGTCGTCGGCCCGGCGCTGTGGAGCAACAGCTTCCTCCCCGGCGTTTTCCAGGGCTGCCACATTTCCAACCTCGACCCCAAGAAGGTGATTGACCACATTCGCAACGCGAACGTGGGGGCCACGACGCAGCGCGAGCAACTCGACCTGCTCAATGCACTCAACGGAATGCACAAGGAGAAACGCGCCGGCGACGACCAACTCGACGCTCGCATTCAGTCGCTCGAAATCGCCTATCGCATGCAGACCGAGGCGCAAGACGCCTTCGACGTGACCAAGGAACCACTGAAGGTTCGCGAGGCCTATGGCAAGGGTTACTTCGCGGATGCGTGTCTTACGGCTCGGCGGCTGGTTGAACGCGGCGTGCGAATGGTTCAGGTCTTCTACGGCAGCGGCCAACCGTGGGACGATCACGGCGACATCGAGAAGGGTCACCGCAACAAGGCAAAGGACAGCGACAAGGCGGTCGCCGCACTGCTCCGCGACCTGAAGCAACAGGGATTGCTCGACGAAACGCTCGTGCTGTGGGGTGGCGAGTTCGGCCGCACGCCGACCTCGGAAGGGCAGAACGGCCGCGACCACAACAACCACGGCTTCAGCGTGTGGCTCGCGGGCGGGGGCGTGAAGGGGGGCATGGCCTACGGTTCGACCGATGATTTCGGTTTCGCAGCCGCGGAGAACAAGGTGCACATCCACGACCTCCACGCGACGATGCTGCACCTCATGGGCATCGATCACGAGAAGTTGACGTACCGCTACAGTGGTCGCGACTTCCGCTTGACCGACGTTCACGGACACGTCGTAAAGGACATCTTGAAGTAACAGATTTGCCGCTTGCGGCATCGCAGGCTATTACCTGCGATGCCGCAAGCGGCAGAGCCAGGATTCTCTAAACTCACTGCATGGCCTGGAACTTCTCACACGAACTCCGTCAGTGGGGGCCGACTTCAACCCCACCCATTACTCTTCCTGTGGCCCGCGCGTACTGCGCCCACGTCACCCGATCCCATTACGAGAACTTCACCGTCGTCTCGGTGCTGTTGCCACGCCGGCTGATTCGCCACTTTAACGCCGTGTATGCGTACTGTCGCTGGTCCGACGACCTCGCCGACGAAACGAGTGGCGGTGCGGAAACGCTGCGGCTCCTCGACTGGTGGCGAGGCGAACTGCTGACCTGTTACTCGGGCGAGCCACGGCATCCGGTCATGGTCGCTCTGCGGGAAACCATTCGCCGGTTCGATATTCCTCCCGAACCCTTCCTGAACCTGCTCGTCGCGTTCACGCAGGATCAGCACGTCAAGCGCTACGAGTCATTCGAGCAACTCCTCGCGTACTGCCGGAACTCGGCGAACCCGGTCGGGCACCTTGTGCTGTATCTGTTCGAGTGCTTCGACACGAAGCGAGCTGCACTCTCCGATGAAGTGTGCACGGGATTGCAACTCGCGAACTTTTGGCAGGATGTGGTCCGCGACTATGCCATTGGCCGAGTCTATCTACCTTCAGAAGATTGCGATCGGTTCGGCGTGTCGGAAGCCGACATCGGGGCTCAGCGATTCACGCCACAGTTCCGCGCCCTGATGCAGTTCGAGGTCGAGCGTGCCCGTGGGTTCTTCGACCGCGGCGAGGCATTACTTCCGCTGTTACCCCGCGCGGCGCGAGTGGACGTGGATCTCTTCAGCCGCGGTGGGCGAGCGATTCTCTCTGCCATCGAGCGCGCGAATTACGACGTGCTGACTCGACGGCCCGAGGTGGGCAAGTTCGAGAAGGTGAAACTGCTCTTCGGTGCGTCGCTCGCGCGAGTATTGGGTTAGCGGAATGCCTGTTGCTCCGCGAAGTTTGCGAATGCAAAATAATGCGATCCCCGACCGCTCCGCACTGGGTGCTCGATGGTTGCCTCGCCCCTGACGTGTCCGTCGTGCCAGACCGCAGTTCCTGCGGAGCAAATCCCCGCGGATTCAAACTTTGACGTCACCTGCCCAGTATGCGGCGAAGCAATTCCCATTCTGGCGGGCTCTTCGGCGATCGAATTACTTCCCGGGATGCTGAACACGGCAATCTCTCTGACACCGGAACCCACTGAGAATGGCTTCGTTCCCAGCCATCCGACCGAGTTTGGCCCGACCGCGCCACATTCTTCCCACGACTTCCCGTTCCTGAAACCCCCGGCACAAGAAGACGAGATCGGCAGGCTTGGGCAGTATCGCATCCTCGGGTTGCTGGGGATGGGTGGCATGGGCGTCGTGTTTCGTGCCGAAGACCCGCAGTTGAAGCGGCAAATTGCGCTGAAGGCGATGCTTCCGGCCTACGCGACGAACCCGGCCGACGTTGCCCGCTTCCTGAGAGAAGCTCGCTCCCAGGCCGCGGTCGAGCACGACCATGTTGCCGCGATTCATCAGGTCGGTGAAGATCGCGGCGTGCCGTTCATCGCGATGCCGCTGTTGAAGGGGCAGCCGCTTTCGAGCGCGATCAAACCCAACACGCAGGTTCCGCTTTTCGAGGCCATTCGCATCGCACGCGAGATGGCTGAGGGTCTTGCTGCCGCGCACGCTTGCGGCCTGATCCATCGCGACATCAAGCCCGCGAACGTCTGGTTGGAGGGGAAGAATCGGCGAGTCAAGATTCTCGATTTTGGCCTCGCTCGGTTCGGCGACAACGGGCCGAGAAGTGGAGAGTTTTCCACGCCGATGACCCAACAGGGAATTGTCGTGGGCACACCCGCCTACATGAGTCCCGAGCAGGCCAAGGGCGACCCGCTCGACGCTCGTAGCGATTTGTTCAGCCTCGGGATTGTGCTCTACCAGATGCTCACGGGTCGGGAGCCATTTCGGGCCGGGAACGTGACGGGGTTGCTCATCGCCGTGGCGACCGAGCATCCGCCACGGCCTGCGGCCATCAACCCGTTGGTGCCGCCGGAACTCGACTCCTTCACGATGCAGATGTTGGCGAAGAACCGTGAAGACCGCCCTGCGACGGCGGAGGTTGTTGCCACGGAACTTCGACAGATTGAATCCAAAGTCGAGATCACGAGTCTAGGGACTCCGAACAATGCAGATCAGCAACGCGAGCCGAATTTGCCCCAGGGTCACTGGGTGTCAGGTTCCGGGCTAACGGAGCGTAGCGCGGGCGGGTCGCAGGCCACGGGTGAGATGCCGTCCAGCGTGCGATCGAGCATCGAGAGCGAGGATCGGCACCCGCCCCGTAAACGAACGTGGCTGATGGTTGCGTTGCTTCTCGGGTTCACAATGGGGGGAATTGTCGCTGCGGACATCATCATCAAGATCAAGAATAAAGACGGCACCGAAACTGAGATCAAAGTGCCGGACGGCAGCACGGTGACCGTGAAGCAGGATGGCAAGGACGTCGCCAAGATTGGCCCGGAACAGAAGAAGGAGCCCGAGCAGAAGATCCCCATCCCTGCGGGGCCACTCGATGACCGCCAGGCCGCCAAGTACGTGTTTGCTCTGGGTGGCAAAGTGTGGATCAACAACGCCCTTAACGACAAGGACCAGATCGTCTTTGAGTCAGACCTGCCGAAAGTTCCGTTTACCCTAACTGGCATCAACATGTGGGGGACCGAGGTGACAAATGCGGGGATGGCCCCGTTCAGGCACTGCAAAAACCTCATCATCCTCGGCCTGTCGAACACTCAGGTGGGAAACACAGGGTTGGCATATTTCAAAGACCACAAGAAATTGTTGAGGCTTCACCTATCTGGTTCCCGCATCACGGATGAGGGGCTGGCGATCTTCAAAGACTCCAAGAACATCATCGACCTCCTCATCAACTACAACCCAATTACTGATGCGGGACTGGCCAATTTCAAAGAATGCAAGAACCTCAACTCGATCTGGTTGAAGGGAACGAAGGTAACCGATGAGGGGATGGCTATGTTCAAGGACTTCAAGAACATGACGTGGGTTGAAGTGTCGGAGACCAAGGTTACCGATAAGGGTTTGGCCAACTTTGCGGATTGCACCCGACTGACACACCTTCTCCTGCGTGGCACCCCTGTCACGGATGACGGGCTGTCCCACTTCATCGAGTGCAAGCAACTTCTCTGGGTGGATGTGCGGGAGACGAAGGTTACGGCTGAGAAACTCAAGGAGTTAGCAGAGTCCGTGCCTCGTTGCCGCATCGACTGGGACGGCGGCGTCTTTCGGCTCAAAACGAAATGACGCCAACCGCGTGGAGTGTGTTTTTGGTCTGAGCCCGAGCGCCACGCGAGGTTGAAACTTTTCCCTCGCGTGGCGCTCGGGCCAAACCGTGAAAACGGTTATCGCTTCGGAAAGCCCGTTTGAAACACGCTCGCAGGCCCGCCCCGGAACTCGGCGGTCGTGGTCTTCGCCGCGGGCTCCGTGGGAACCATCGGTTCGATGCGCATGTCATCGACATACACCGAACCAATTCCCGTGAGTGCCACGGTTGCGGAAATCTGCCCGCTGGGTGGCACCCGTCGATAAAGGTGGTACTGCTTCCACTTGGGGAGCACGGAAAGCCGCACGCCAAGCGGTTCGCCACCTGCGTCGTCGTAGAACAGAACGCCGTCGGCCGAGCCCACGATGTCACTCGGAATCTTCAACCACACGCTCACTCGCACGAGGGTACCCGGTGGCAATCGCACTGGTGGGCTGTCCACGGCAAGGAACGTTCGTTCCAGCGGCGACTGGCTCTCGGCGGCCGGCTTGCCGTCTCGCCCAATCTCGCCACGCAGGCGAACGTCGAGCCGCAAGATGCCCTGACCCAGTTCGGGGACTGGTGCGGAGTAGCCCGCGTCGGGGCTGACGATCTCCCGGCTTGGTGCGAACGGCCCGTGGATGGGTGTGGGTGGCTTCTTCTCTTCCGGCTTGGCGACGTGGGCATCCGAGGGAATGATCCCAGCTGCCACGTTGACTCGGTCGAGCGTGCCGAATCGTGCGGTCCAACCCGGCAGGGCATCGACCCGCACCCCGTTCTTCGGAATCTTTCCCGCGAATTCAAACCCGCCGTGGGGTAGCACGTTCGCACCCGGCTTGGTCTCCTGAATTTGGCGGAACATCTCCCAGTGCTTCGGCAGGCTGAAGTAGCTCACGGCATACGGGCTGGCCGTCGGCACATCGAGGGTCGCGGTGGCTTGCAGCCAGTGGTCGCGCATGATGACTCGCAGCGGGCGCAACGCACGCACGGCGTCCTGGTAGGCCTTGTCGTATAGCTCGGCGGTGAACTGCTTGCGAGCCTCATCGTGGAACCGCGCCGACTGCTGAAAGAGTCTGTCCGCCTCGCGTACCTTGACCCCCATTGCAGTCAATTTCGCGTGAACCGAGGCGACCTTCTCGTACTCGATCGCCGCCATATCGAGCGCCCAGCGGGCTGAGAGCCGCCCGTACTTGCGGGTGTAGTCCTGCCACCAGGCGACGAGTCCGGGTCGGTCGCTCGTGAACACGATCGGGCACACGAGATCGAACTCGTTGATCGTGAGTTCGGTTCCGCCGGGGACCTTCTTCGTCTGGTGCGACATGCACTCGACGCCCGCAGGCGAGATTCGCCACGGGTCCGCGCCGTCGTGAATCAGAGGAACGACGATGGTGAGTGCGGAAATCGCGCCTTGATCCGGGACGAACTGCGTGCCGGGGCCGAACCAGATGGGCAGCAACACCGCACCGCGCTCGCCTCGCATGAGCGCGGCCTTCACGTTCGGGTTGTTCGTATCGAGCCACTGTGTTCGTTCGCGGGCGGCCAGGATCACCGGGCTGAGCATGTCGATCTCGGCGTTCAACAGTGCCATGCCCTGGAGTCGGTCGCGACCCTGGTGTGAGTCCGCGAGGAAGCGGTCCGACCAGAAGCCGATGCCGCGGCACCCGCACGCCAGCGCGATGTACGCCATCACTCGCACCTGTTCCGGGTGCGGGCCGATCGGGTCCGTGAACGGGTCGTCTGGCTTCTGCTCCAGCACCTGCGTGATGTACCAGTCCGGCAGGTGGTTCTGAATCCACGTCCAGTACGTTGCGCGGTCGGCAGTGAGCGTCTTACGCTGTGCCAACCAGTCGCGATATTTGATCATGTCGAGGTTGGTGAACAGCGGCCAGCGGTGTGCGCCAACCACGTCGAGGAAGTTCGAGTAACCCGAGAAGCCGTCCCAAACGTCGGCCCCGCGTGGTCGGCGTGGGTCGAGCCGGCGAATCAGGTCGGAAGTGCGGAACACGCGGTCCGATTCTTCGCCCGTGCGGCCGCCGCCAAGATCCCAGAACAGCACGTCGGTACCTGCGAACTTCTGCATCACGGGGCTGAATTCGTCGGGGCTGCGATCCGATGCGATTCGGCCGTCGTCGTCAGCACGCGCGGGCACGAGTGGCACGGTTGGGATTCCCAGGAAGCCTTCGCGGGTCACTTCCGCGATCAGTTCGGCGGAGGCATCCGAAGGGAGCGCCAGGGAATCGAACCCGGCTTGCCGGAGGACGTGGAGCGGGGTGCCCGTGTGGCGGATGGCGCGGAAGAAGAACGGCTTGCCGTCCACGAAGATTTGCCCGCCACGTTGTTCTACCTGGCGGCCGCGGGCTTGCGGTTCCCCCGCGCGAGTGTTCTTCGTAGTGATCCCCGGTGCGCCCGGTGCTGCCGGTGCGGGTTTGGCCGGTGCTGTCACGGGGCCGATATCCAGGTCATCGACCCAGACTTCGACCACGCCGGGGCCGGTGTACAGGTTCAGGACGAGTCGGTCGATGTACGCGCCGGTGGTGTTCACCGCCCGGCCGATTTTCGCCTGGATCACGGGCAGATGCTTGCCCAGCAGATCGGGCACGTTATCGAGCGTCAGCTTGTCCCACTGTCGCGATTTCTCGGATGTCTTCCCGACGATCAGCATCGTCAGTGCTGCTTGCGGGTTCGCCGGGTCTTGCTCCTTGGGAAGCACGACGCGGGCGCGGAGTTGCACTCCGGCTTTCGTGGACTTCACCCACACGCCAGCAGAAAGCATCTCGCTGACGGGTGCGGGTGGCGTGTCGTAGTAGTAGTGGACGAACGCTGCGTCGCCGGTGGCGGCTTCGAGCGTCAGCTTGATGTGCTCGCTCGACGGCTGGCTCTTGAACGAGAGCGTGGAGATATCGTGTTCGTTCTCGTCGACGCGGACGTTGGCATCGCCGCGGGTGAGGATCGCGTTCCGCCCGGCGAAGCTGTGCCGGTGGATTTGCTCGGCGCGGAGCGACGGAACGAGGGCGAGCCCCGCGGCGATAGAAACGACGACAGTGGCCGCGAGTGCGGATTGGCGGCAACGCATACGTGACGGCTCCGGGTCCGAGAGTCTCGGCAGCGCCGGCTATAGCAACGCCTGAAGAGCGGGGGAAGTGCAACTCCCACAAGCCGATTGCGACCTCGCGGACCCCGAAAGCCACGGTCGATTTGATTCCGGGCGATTGTGACACCCCGCTCCGGAACCATTTGACTTGTCCGGAAGAAAGTTCATCAGAACAACTTCAGGCTCCGCCACAGCTCGCTAAGTGACACGCCAGCAGTCAGTTGTGAAACGGTGTCACGATCCCCAATCGCAGTTCATCTCCGAGTCCACGTCCGAATCATGCGAGATGTGAACGGCCTTTCACTATTTCGGGGGAGAACCCGAAAGTCATCGCGTTTCGGCAACGGCCATCCCCGCACCGCAATGTCCGTGGTACAACTGAGCGTCGGAATCGGTGTGTGCGAGGGATAGCCTATGTTCGCTGTGCTGGAATGCGTTGCGGAAGCCGTCAAGAACAAGGGGTTCAAGGGGCTGTGCGAGTTCGTTCCGGGCGGCGGGTACATCCTCGACATCGCTGGCGACGCGTACCGGCTCATCCGCGAACGCCAGAAGGAAGCGGCCCTTCGCGAAGAACTGGCCCACATTGCCGGTGCATCGACGGAGGAAGCACGCAGGGTCGCCGAGGAGGTGGTTCGCAAGGTGGCCAAGGATGCCAACCCCGATGAGCAGTTGGCGCTCGAACTTTACCTGACGCAGATTCCCGGCGCGATCCGGCAGTCGCTGAAACGGGCCGACGATCCGTCAGGCAAGTCCGTCCCCGCCGACTTCGCCATGAACTCGGGGCACGACCTTGCGCGATTGCTGCCACCACGGGCACCGCACTTTCGCCCCGGTGCCGATCTGCCACACCGGAATGGCTGGAAGCTGGAAGAACTGCTTGGGTCTGGGGGCTTTGGCGAAGTCTGGCTCGCCCGGCATTCCTTCATCCCACATCCGCGTGCCGTGAAGTTCTGCACCGATCCGCTTGTTCGCACCAAGCTCACGTCGCACGAGGGGAAGGTGATCGCTCGCGTGATGGGGGAAGGACACCACCCGAACGTCGTTCCGCTGGTCGATGCCGTGCTCGACGGCGACACGCCCTGGCTGATGTATGAGTACGTTGGCGGCGGTTGCCTCACCGATCTGATTCACCGCTGGCAATCACTTCCCGCGACGGAACGTGAGGCGATCGCGGTGGTCGCGTTGCACCAACTCGCCGCCGCCGTGGGGATGTTCCACCGACTGTCGCCGCCGATTGTGCATCGCGATTTGAAACCGGCGAATGTCTTGGTCAGTGCGGAGTGCGGAGTGCGGAATGCGGAGTTGAAGAAGGAAGACTCGGTTTTCGATTCCGCACTCCGAATTCCGCATTCCGCATTAAAGATCACCGACTTCGGCATCGGTGGCGTTGCGGTCGATTACCTCCGCGAGCAAAGCACTTCAGGGATGTCAATGATGTCAATGATGAGCGGCTATCTGGAGACGTCGCTTCGCGGCTCGTACACGCCAATCTACGCTTCGCCGCAGCAACGCACCGGGAACGCACCCGACCCCCGCGACGACGTACACGCCCTCGGCGTCATCGGCTTTCACATGATGACGGGCCGGCTCACCGAATCGCCCGGCATCGACGCGGCCGAGGACTTGCAGGACGCTGGGGCCAGCGCTGGGTTCATTGCGCTCATCACGAAGTGCGTGGCGAACAAGCCCGACCGGCGGCCCAAGGATGCAGGCGAAGTGGCTGAGCGTTTGCTGGACCTGAAAACCGGCAAGCCTACTGTTCAGACGAAGAAGCCTGCCGAGGTGCCACCCACACAGACGAAGGCGACTCAGCCTCAGAGTACCCCACAACCCACCGGGGGACTCACGCCCCCCTCTCGCCCAAAGCCAGCACCGACGCCGCTCGAGGGTGGCACATCAACCGTCACGCCAGTTGTGCTGTCGCCGATGAAGTGGCTCGTGCCGCTCCGAGGAATGTGGTTCAGCCGACCCACCGATAATGCGGATGCTGTGTGGTCCCCGAGCAATGTTCGACTCCCCGGAGAGATCACCGCGAAACCCGGCGAAGTGTATCGCTTCACGCTGAACCCGGACACGACCACCGACACCGAGCTGGCGAAGTTGAGAACGCTCTCGGGACTGCCGGGTTTGGAGGCGGTCGATCTCTCGGGCTGCCATCAAGTGACCGACGCCGGGCTGATGCACCTCGCCCAGTTGCGTGGTCTGAAGGCCGTGGGACTGGCCGATACGCAGGTGACGGATTCAGGCTTAACGCTCCTGCTGACGCGGTTCCCGGACTTGGAGGCGGTTGGCCTCGCGGGTGCCGAGAAGTTGACGCAAACGGTGATTCCGTACCTCACGCGCCTGCGGAAGCTGAAGATGCTAACGCTTCCCCCGCGAGCGGATTCCGTGGACGTGCGAGTGGAGTTCGCGAAGCGCCGCCCTGCGTGTAAACTGGGGTGAGGTTGTACAAGGTTTCGGACTCACCCGCGTGGGTACGGCACTGTGATAGTGCGGTCGGTACCGGGGTTCAGCAACACCACGGCGGAACCGTCGGGCCAGGTCACATGCACGCGTTCGGCTCGACCGCCGGGGCCGAACCCAAAGTGGGCGACCGGTTCCATCTGGCACAGGTAACCACTGCCGCCGCAAACCGCTTTCACACGTACTCGGCCCGCCGCTTCCGCGCGCACAACGGCTCCACGTGCCGGCGCTCCGAAGCGAGTCAAAGGTCGCACTCGCAACCAGCCATTCCCCTCCGCCGCACGCGACTTGTACAACCCCAGCGGTTGTGCCCCACGTTCACCACGCGAAATCAGCAACTCCAGAATGCCGTCGCCGTCGATGTCGCAGATTGCTGCGCCGGTGCCGAAGCCGTCGGCGTCGAGGGCGTCGCCCGGGTCGAGCATCGTGAGATCGGGCGACACGCGGAACAAGCGGTTCGCCTCGCCGATGTTGTTGAAGAACAGTTCGTCGTGCCCGTCGTTATCAAAGTCCGCCGCGATCACGGTTCGCACCGCCGACGGGAATGCCAGTCCGGGGGTCGCGTGGTTCTTCCAGCGGCCGTTGTCCCGGCGAGTCATCACGCGGTGCAAGCCTTCCCAGTTCCCCCAACAGAGGCCGAGTTCACCACCGGTGCCCGTGTCAAAAGCCGCGACACCGCGGCCGTGTTCTTCAGGGTCGGTGAGCCCGAGTTCCTCGGCGCATTCGGTGAATGTGCCATCGCCTCGGTTGCGGAACGCGAAGTTCGGTCCCTGCTCGTTCACGCAAAAGATGTCGGTGTGTTCCGAGAGAACCGGGAGCGTGAGCACGCCGCGACCACCAGCCGTGCGAGAGAGGCCGAGTGGTGGTGCGAGGTCTGCGAGTGAATGGTCGGGGCCGAGTTCGTACAGCCGCATGGGGCGACCGTGACTCGCCACGAAGAAGCCGTAACGGCCGACGCCGCGGCGGTCGATTGCCGCGACGCTGCGACCGGCGGACAGATTGCGGGCATGGCGATTTCCCGGTCGCGAGAACAGGTCTTCCCAGCGACCATCGGGTTGGGGATCGAACAGCCGGTCTGCGGCTTGCTTCGATCCTGAGAAGGTGTCGGTATTGAGGACGTAGAGCTCTTCGCGGCCGTCGCCGTCGATATCGCCAGCAGCGAGGCCAACCGCCTGGCGTGAGATGTCGGCGAGATCGGGTGCGGCGCAGTCGCGGAGTTGGTGGCCCGCCCAGCGGAGAACGCGGTTCGGGCCACCGAAACCGGCCACGATAAATTCGAACCGATCGTCGCCGTCCAGGTCCGCGACTGCCACTCCGTAGTGAAGCCCAGGTGGGTTGTGTGTGATGAGGGGCGAGACGTCCCGAAACATGGAACCCTTGCGGGGTGAAAGCACGAAATCCGAAAGAAGAGACAGGAACCCGTTCTGTCTTCTCTTTCGGATTTCGTACTTCAGAGGTCGAGTTACTTCACGGCGAAACTGGAGTGCGGTCGGCGACCGGCTTCAATGTCCGCGACCGTCACGTGGGTCGATACCTTTACGCCTGGCCGCGCGTAGTAAACCAGGGTCCGGCTGGTATCGACGCCTTCGGGAAGGCGGTGGCTCGGCCCGATGATGTGCCCGAATGCCTCGTTGGGCAATTGCACCATCCACTGATCGCGGCCAGTCAGGTCGTAGAGTGCAAGCGTCCGCTTCTCGGGGTCGTAATCAAGACGGTCAAGATGCGGGGCGGGCAACTTCTCACGGCTCGTGAGCCAGGCTGGGTCGTTCGCGCCGGGGGTCGCGGCGTTTGATTGCTGTGACGGTTCGGAAGCGGGAGGCGAGGGCATTCCGCACCCGAACACCCCGAGCACGATAACACCCGCCAATCCCGCTCGGAGGAGCGTTGGAACTGGTCGCGGGATAATCGTTCGGGTCGTCCTTAACGCGGTCATGGCTACCCTCCTGAGTGCCAGGGAGAGAAAGTGATTCCCGCTAGCAAAGGCGGAAACCCAACACGCTACTTGAATCGTAGCATGAGGATGTGTCAAGGGGAAGTTTCGGCAGCCGGATCGCGAAAAATTTGTGTGGCTCTCTCTGCCTCAATCTCGGTAACCGATCAAGCCCATGGTGAACATCGCGACTCCCGCGAGCCCGACCATCATGGGCTGAACGAGTGTTTCCGTGAAGGGAATCTTCACGAGACCCACACCTGCAAACAGGTTATAACCGCCCCATAGGCAGGCAATCCCACCCAAGATGATCATGAACATCGCGATGATCTTCTTCATAACTTGTGCTGCGGTTGTTGGTTGATGGGCTCCTCATTCTACATAGCTCACACTCGGTCGATCCGACGCCTCGGCGCGAAGTTTCGCGTCTGGTTCACAATTGCTGCGCGTCGCTCTTGGCACAAGCAGAAACCACGTCGCGCCAGTCAATCTTCGAGGAGGCGCTTGAACTCGATCTGGTAACAAGTCGTGTTGCCGTTGCCGCAGAAGAGGAGCCCGCCATCCGGGCTGAAGGCGAGCGATTGGACCGGTGAATCGAACCCACGTGCCACCAGAAAACGGCCACTGAGCACATCCCACACGCGGATGGTCGAATCGGCACCGCCGCTGACAATGTAACTGCCGTCCGGGCTGAATGCGATTGTGTGAACCTTTTCCTGGTGGCCACCCAGAACGAAGATGGTGTCTTGCGTTTCCACGTCCCAGACGTAAACTGCGGCGTCGAAACCAGCTCCGGCCAGATACTTCCCCTGTGGGTCGAAGGCAACCGCATGCACTCCAACGTCGATCGTGAAGAGTTTGTCCTTGGAAGGGATGTCCCACACGGACACCGCACCGTCTCGCTTCCCGGTCGAGAGGTAGTCGACCCCACCGGCTGCGATCCGCTTCCCATCGGGGTGAAAGGCAATCCCTTCGAGCGTGCAACCGTCCGCGGCTTCGATGAAGACCAACTCCGGGCTGGCGGTCTCGCACTTCCAGAGCCACACCAGCCCATCGGTTGGGCTGGTGTGTGCGAGGAACTTTGAGTCAGTCGAGAACGCAACGTACCCGATGGGGGGCTTTGTGGCTTCCAAGGACGCGGGTTTACGCTCCTCGACCAGATTCCAGAGCCGGGTGAAGTAATCTGTACCGCCCACGGCGAGCCACTTCCCGTCGCGGCTGGCGGCGACGGAGTATGCCGAGCACGCTCCGCTGAGGGGTGTCTCTTCGCCATTCTCGACGTTCCACACGCGCAGTTTCGTGGTGCCGGAACTGGCCAACCGCAGCGGCCTACCAGGGACGACCGCGATGACGTGTCGACCGGTTGGGTTCGGACCGGTCAGGAGTTTGCCGGTTTGTGTGTCCCAGGTGTGGATGACTCGATCAACGCCGGCGCTGGCAAGTTTCGATCCGTCGGCATTGAACGCGAGGCAGCGAATCTCGTCGGTGTGCCCACGGAGCACAGGTCCAGCCACGCCCTTTTCGGCATCCCGCCAGAGGTGAATCTCGAAGTTCGAGTCGGCACACGCGAGCGACTTCCCATTCGGACTGATCGCGAGCGTGTGCACCTGATCGGCGTGGCTGTTCAACAGCATGACGGGCTCACTCTGCGGCGGACGCCAGACGCGAGCAGAAGTGTCCCACCCGGCCGAGATCAGGAGGCGGCCATCCGGGCTCCAGGTTAACGCCGGAATCCGATCCGTGTGGCTACTGAGTTCACCAACGAGTTTGTGCGTGGTGTCGTTCCAGATCCGCACGACGCGGTCCTCGCCGGCCGTGGCGATGAACTCACCTCGTGGTGAAAACGCGATGGCAGACACAGGCACGGGTCGCGTGCAAGCCTGCACTTGCCCGATGAAATTTTGTGATGCCGTGTCCCAGAAGCGAACAATACCGTCGTCGTGACCGCTGGCGAAAGTTCGCCCTTCGGGCCCGAACGCGATCGCCGTGACCCAATCCTTGACCGCGATTCGATTGATGAGATAACCCGTGGCGACATCCCAAAGGATCAGGCTGTCATTCCCGCTCGCGAGCAGATTGACACCCGGGCTGAACGCCCACACGGTTTCGAGGTCCGAAAGATAGTGCCTGGCGAGGAGGTTCCCCTCGGCCGACCACCGCCGCAGTAGCCCCGATTCGTCGATCGACCAGATGGTGCCGTCCGCCGCGTACGAGAGGGCTGCGATGTCGCCTTCGGTGTGGAATCGTGGTTCCCCGTACACCCGCGACACGAGCGGTGACGGGCGTGAGGGAATCGGGTTCTCGGGGCGATCGGTCGGCGCGGGCATGGAGTATGTGTTCGTGAGTTGTGGGTTGTTGTTTATGGGTTGCGGGTTATTGGTTGTTGTGGGGTCGTTGTTCTCCTCAGGAAGCTTACTGTGATTTGTGTCAGCCAGCCTGAGCAAACTTACCACCAACACCTAACATCTCACGAACAATGACCCAAGAATTCCATTATATCGACTGGCTCCGGTCGCAAACAACGCCCGATCCGCGAGTGCTGCTTGGTCCCGGTGATGATTGCGCGGTTCTCGTGCCTCCCCGGAACCCGCTTTTGGTCACTACCGACATGCTGATGGACGGAACTGACTTCATTGTGGCGGAGGTCGGGCCGCGTCGCGTCGGTCGCAAGGCGATGGCTGCGAACCTGAGCGACATCGCCGCAATGGCTGGTAAGCCCATCGGGGCTGTCGTGAGCGTGGCGCTGCCGCGATCGTCGCGTGAGCTCGCCGAGCAACTCTACCTCGGGCTCCGTGATGTGGGCGATGCGTTCGGCGTCCCGATTGTGGGTGGCGATACCAACTCGTGGAACGGGCCGCTCGTCATCAGCGTCACGGCATTTGGCGAAGCAAGCGAACGCGGCGCTGTCCTTCGAAGCGGCGCGAAGCCCGGCGACTGGATCTTCGTCACCGGTCCGCTGGGTGGCAGCATTCGTGGGCATCACCTCGATTTAACGCCGCGCGTTCGCGAGGCACTCGCACTGCATGCGGCCGTCGAACTGCACGCGATGTGCGATATCAGCGATGGCCTCGCGGGTGACCTTAATCACATCCTCGAAGAGAGCAAGTGCGGAGCCGTTCTATTCGCAGAAGCAATTCCCGTGAGCTCCGATGCTGTTGAAATGAGCCGCACCTCGGGGAAGACGCCGCTGCAACACGCACTCGGCGACGGCGAGGATTTCGAGTTGGTGTTCACGGTGTCGCCAGCCGATGGCGAGAGGTTGTTACGCGAACCGCCAATATCCGGGCTGGTGAAGATTGGCGAATGCGTGGAATCCGGGTTGTGGCTGGAGATGGCCGGGAAGCGCGAACCGCTCCAACCAACGGGCTGGGTTCACGAGATGTAAAGTGGTTGATCAAATACGTCTTTCGGATCACGCCGGCAGGAGTTCCGCGATGGGCACGGCGAACCCCGGAATCACCGGATCGGCCGTGAGGGTGTCGGTCGCCGCGAACACGGTGGGCGGTTGATTCGCACGATAAGCCGTGACCGTTCGCAACTCAGGATCAGCAACCCACACGAGCACAACCCCCGCGGCAAGGTACTGTTGCACCTTGGCGTCGATCTCGGGCTGCGAATCGTTCTTGCTTCGCACTTCGACCACCAGAGCCGGTGGTGTAAGGAGGTAAAATCCTCGGGCGAGGTGCGGGGAGGAAGTTGAGCGGTTGTGAGGTAGGCCGCCGGCGGCGCGATCAGGTAATCGGGATTCTGACGGAGCAGGACGCCCACTCGGCCAAACCCCACGCCGTAACCCCGCTCCTCGCCCCGAATGTGGAGTTCTACGATGAGTTGCGAGACGCACCGGGATTGCTGGTAAGTCAACGGTGGGAGTGTGAGGAGTATTCCGTTACGCAACTCGAATCGCACGTCGCCGGATGGCAACGTGCGGGGCAGGGCGTAGACGTCTGCGGCGGTGAGCAAGCGAATCCCGTTGCGTACCAGAGTGGTCGGCGCGGGCGGGGTGGCTGTGCTCATCCCCTCATCCTACACCTTCGGGCGGCGGGTGTGCCAGTCGGTTGCGGCCTCGTACATCCGGGCGATGCGAAGCAGTTTCTCCTCGTCGAACGGCTTGCCGAGCAGTTGCAGGCCAATCGGAAGGCCCGCCTTGGTGAAGCCGCACGGGATGCTCAGCCCTGGGATACCTGCGAGGTTGCACGACACCGTGTACACGTCCGACAGGTACATTGCCAGCGGGTCGTCCGACTTCTCGCCGGCCTTGAACGCGGCGGTTGGCGTCGTCGGCCCCATCACCACGTCGCAGGTTGCAAGGGCGTCGTCGTAGTCCTTCTTCACGAGTCGGCGGACCTTCAACGCCTTGTGGTAGTACTTGTCCGCGTACCCGCTGCTCAGCACATAGGTGCCGATCATGATGCGGCGCTGAACCTCCTTGCCGAACCCTTCGCCGCGCGACTTCGCGTAGGTGCCGATCAGGTCGGTCTTCTGGGCCGTGCGGTGCCCGTAGTGCATGCCGTCGAAGCGGGCCAGGTTGCTCGACGCCTCGGCCGGCGCGATAATGTAGTACGCCGCAAGTGCGTACTTGCTGTGGGGCAACGACACGTCCACGAGCGTTGCGCCTTGCTTCTCGTATTCCTTGAGCGCGGCACGCACACTCCCTTCGACCTCCGAGTCGAGCCCCTTGTCGAAGAACTCGCGTGGCACGCCGATCCGTAATCCCTTCATGGGGTCGTTGAGCGTTTTGCGATACTCGGGAACCGGCTGGTCCACGCAGGTGCTATCACGCCCGTCGTGGCCGCTGATCGCTTCCAACAGAAGGGCACTATCGGTAACGTCGTGTGCGAACGGGCCGACCTGGTCGAGCGAAGACGCGAACGCGATCAGCCCATATCGGCTCACGCGGCCGTAGGTCGGCTTGATGCCGACGATGCCACACAACGCGGCGGGCTGGCGGATCGAACCGCCGGTGTCGGTTCCCAGTGAAAGCGGAGCCTGACAACCCGCCACGCATGCTGCGGAACCGCCCGACGATCCGCCCGGAATCCTGTCGGTGTCCCACGGGTTGCGGGTGGTCTGGAACGCGCTGTTCTCCGTGGACGAACCCATCGCGAACTCGTCCATGTTCGTCTTGCCGAACAGGATCGCGTCCTCGGCTCGCAACCGCTCGACCACGTGTGCATCGTAGGGCGGCACGAAGTTCTTGAGCATCTTCGAGGAACAGGTGGTGGCCACGCCCTTCGTGCAGAGGACGTCCTTGATCGCGACGGGAACCCCGGCGAGCTTTCCGAGCGGTTTCCCGGCAGCTCGCTTGGCATCGACCGCAGCGGCTTGTCCGCGAATCGCGTCGGCATCCAGCGAGGTGAACGACCGCAACTTCGGCTCGCGTGCCTGTGTAGCCGCGAGGAATGCGTCGGCGATCTCGACGGCTGATGCCTTGCCCGAAGCCTGAAGGGCAAGCAACTCCGTGGCGGTCAGTTCGATCATGTCTCAGAATCCAGCAGAGGACTAACCACAGAGGCACAGAGCCACAGAGAAGACGAAGGCAATGGAGAGTTTTTGAACTCCACTCTTCTCCTGGTTTCTCTGTGTCTCCGTGCCTCTGTGGTTCAAAATTGGTGTTAGTGTCAGTGGCTAACGGGTTCGTCGGAGTCGAACACGGCGGGGACGCTGAAGTAGTCGCTCCCCTTCTCACGCTTGGGGGCGTTTTGCAGTGCTTCGTTTGGCAACAGGGAAGGGGTCGGCACGTCGGGCCGGAACACGTTCTGGATTGGCAACGGGTGAGCCAGCGGCTCAACGCCGTCCGTGTTCAACTCGTCGAGTTGTGCGACGTAATCGAGGATCGCGGAGAGTTGCGACTGCATCCGGACGAGATCGTCTTCAGGCAGTTCAAGGCGCGCGAGAGTTGCGACCTTGCGGACTTGATCGAGAGTCAAGGACATGATCGCTCCGTTTAGCCGCGAGCCGAAGGCGAGCGAGGCAACCCCGCTCCGCTACGCGTCGCGGCTAAACGCGGCACCTAAAATCACACCTTCACATCAGCGAACGGCTTGACCTTCACGGGCTTCACAACCAGTCCGCTGTGGATTGCGGCGGTCGAAACCCACACTCGCTTGGCAACGCCGTCGACCATGCACAGAACCTTCTGGAGGTTCGGCTTGAACTTACGGCGGCTGGTGCCGGTGATCTTCTTACCGACGCCGCCGAGGTACTTTGCCTTACCGCGGTAGGTCTTCTGGTTACCGAAGACCACCGAACGACCGGTGAACACACATGTTTTGGACATGACCGTGATCTCGCGAATATCGTCGACCACACCCCGAGAGGGGGCCGGAACATAATCAGAACAATTACTATAGCGGGCGAACGCCGGGCGACAAGTCAACGATTCGAACAGTTGACACAGTCTGCGTCGTTCCCCAGCATGACAGCATGAAGCGGATGTCGATGAAGCAGTTCATGGCGGTTGTTGGCGAGGTGATCGACACACTCCCCGCCGTCATCAAGCAGCACCTCGAGAACGTCGTCATTGACGTTGAGGATGTGCCGAGCGACGAGTTTTTGCTCGAAGCGGGTTTCACCGAGGAGGAGATCGAGGCGGGTGAAATGCCTTACGGCTACTTCATACCACTCGGGGTGGATACGTCCGACCTGGATATGTTGGAGAGCCCGAACCGCATCATCATCTTCAAGTATCCGCTCGAAGAGGACTTCCCCAACCCCCGCGACCTCCGCATCGAGATCCGTAAGACCGTGGTTCACGAAATCGCCCACCACTTCGGCTGGTCCGACCGTGACCTGGAACGCTTCGACGACAATCCCAACCCGTTCGGCGACTGACGCGGGTGCCTCAGATTCCCAGTGCTTTGCGTTTCTCTGCGATGAACGGCAGGTGGTGCGTGATGTGGTTGGTCGCCATCTGAATCACCTTCTCAAGCGTGATGATGCCGCGCTTGTTGTGGCAGCCGGTGAGTTGTAGTTGCTCGGGCCGCAGCCCACGAATGATCCGGGCCATCTGCTTCCGTGAGCTTTCGATCACGGCGAGCTCTTCCTCCAGATCCCGCTCGGAATACGCCAGTTCTTTCGCGAAGAGGTTCTCGTCGGCGACCAGGAGAAGTGGCACGTCGCTGCCGTAAGCGAGGATGCGTTTCATGCGGTCGATCAGGACGGGGTCGAAGTCGGCAAGGTGAGCGACGACTTCCAGCGTGCTCCACTTGCCTGCTACGGGGCGGGCGAGGAGTTGTTCGCGGGTCATGCTGGCGACGGCTTTGCGAATGGCGGCGCTTCCCGCGAGGTACTGGTCGGCAAGTTCGGTGGGTGTCATTGTGTTGCGCCTCGTGTGGATGTTTCGTGTTTTGTTAGGACCAACAACACGAAACACCCAACACGAAATGGCAACTACGCCCTGAGCCGGGCTCGAAGGTACGCGACCTGCCGGAGGCGGATTTCGTCCGTGGCCTCGGGGTCGAACTCGAACGGCGCGGCTGCTCGCGCCACGTACTTCAACAACTCGAACGCCCGCTTCCGCAAGACGGGGTCACGCCGTTCCAGCGCCTCCAGAAGCGTCGGGATCGCGGCCTCGCCCCGGCTGTTGATCTCTAGCATCGCCCCGCGGACCGTGTTGTCGTCCGACAGTTGCTCGACGGCGACCCGCAACCGTTCCTGTTCGAGAATCGCGCCCGCAGTCCCGCCGAGTGGGGCCGCGAGCCCTCCGCTTGGTGGCGGCGTGTGCGACGGGAACCGCAACAGGCTCGGCTCCGAGTCGTGTTCCGTCAGCGTGGTCGTCGCAGTCGTAGCCAACGCGGGGGCTTCCTGCTCACCGTCGAACACGCGGGTCCGGCTTGCGAAGTGGCGGGTGAAGCCATCCTCCTCGAAGCTGCGGCCGAGGTAGGCCTTGATCGCGATTTCGTCGTTCACCAGTTGGTGCGGTGTCCCCTTGGTGACGACGAGGCCGTCAGTAATGAGGTAAACCCGGTCGGCGGTGCGGAAGACTTCACGCACATTGTGGTCGGTGATCAGAATGCCGATCCCCGAATCGGCGAGTTCACGGATGTTCTTGCGGATGTCTTCCGTGGTGATCGGATCGACTGCGGCGAATGGCTCGTCGAGCAGAATGAGCAGTGGCTCGCAGACGAGACAGCGTGCGATTTCGAGGCGGCGTTTTTCACCACCCGAGCAGCGTGCGGCGGTATTCTTGCGAACGTGTTCGAGCTTGAACCGTCTCAGTGCCTCGTCGGTTCGTTGCCAGCGTTCGGTGCGAGTGAGTTTGCGATTCAGGCTGCGGCTTCGCGGGAGGGCTTCCAGAATCGCGAGCAGGTTCTTTTCCACGCTCAACTTGCGGAAGACGCTCGGCTCCTGCGAGAGATACCCCATGCCACGGCGGGCACGCTGATACATCGGGAGTTGCGTCACGTCCTCATTGTTGAACATGACGGTGCCGGCGTTCGGGACGATCTGCCCGGTCGCCATGCGGAAACTTGTGGTTTTCCCCGCACCGTTCGGCCCAAGCAATCCGACGACTTCACCGGGGTTGACCTCGAACGAGACGCCCTTCACAACCTTGCGGCGGCCGTAAATCTTCTGCAAACCGTTCACTTCCAGCAACGACATACGGCCTCCTGGCTCCAGGTGCGGACCGCGTGATTACCCGATTCTCGGCTTTGACGCAAGGAGAGCTGGAACGGAAGGTGGGGCTATGCATTGAGTGAGTTTGAGCGGTTTTGGTAGGGTGGGTCGAGTCGCGCTTCGCGACGAGCCCCACCATTTCCCAGGTGCTGGTGGGGCTCGACAGCAAAGCCGGTCTCGATCCACCCTACCAAACTTCAAACTGTGCGGCCCTGTCACCCAGGGCCGTTTAGTTCTTGGGCTTGGAGAAAGTAGGCGACTCGCTCCCCGAGTCGCACCCCGGCGTTTGGACGAGCTGATTGGTGTCACTCGCGGAGCGAGTGACCTACTATCCCGAGAATTAAACGACCGTGCCCCTGTCACCATCATGCCTTGTGTTGCCTGTTTACTTCTGGTACGTGCAGCCTCCTCTGTTGGATCGTCGCGGCCACTGCACTCCGATCAAACTGAGAACACCGATTGGCCTGTTGGGTTCATCAGGAGTCTGCAGGAGAGCGGTCTCAGGCGAAGTGGATTGGCGCAGGGCATTTGACATTCAGACGTGTCCGTGAGGTTTCACTCGATGCTCAAACTCTGGACGGAACGCGTGGACAAGCCGACTGTCGATGTGCTGCTCGTGACCTACAACAGTAGGAAATGGCTCGACGGTTTTTTGGCCGGGCTTCTGGGTAGTGATTATCCGATCGACAAGATCCGACTGATCGTTGTCGATAACGCATCCAAGGACGATGGCATCGCTTACCTCAAAGAGCGAGCCGGGACATTACCATTTCAAGTCGAATTGATCGTCAACGAACACAACCTCGGCTTTGCGGGCGGGTACGAGGTTGCCTTTGCCAATGCGTCGGCCGAATACTGGCTTGTGATCAACCAGGATACCGAGCTTGTCACTAATGCAATCTCCAACCTGATCGCAGTCGCAACATCCGATCAGAAGATCGGCATCGCCGAAGCCCGGCAAGCCCCGCGTGAGCATCCAAAGTATTACGACCCGTTTACGCGAGAGACGAGTTGGTGTTCCGGCGCTTGCATGTTGGTGCGTCGCGAGGCGGTTCAACAGGTCGGAGGTTTCGACGCGAAGTTCTTCATGTATGCGGAGGACGTTGACCTTTCGTGGCGGATGTGGCGGCACGGTTGGAAATGCGTCTACGTACCCGAGGCGGTCGTACGCCACTTCACTGAAGAGCTTGATTTCTATCGGAATCTGAAGAGGCCGCACTTCTTTAGTATGCGTAATGGCATCATCATGCGGGTCGCCTACGGGTCCGCTGGTCAGGTCATTCGGCACGTCCTACGTGTTGCCGCTACAGCGCTCTTCTCGAGCAACCCGCTGTGGCATCGGTGGGGTTCGGCGATGGCCATCATCGCGGGTCTTTATTGTCTTCCCTTCGCGCTCAAAAAGCGGTGGCGATTGCGTCACTTGCCACAGCACCCGATGGTTTTCTTCAACGGTTGGGAGTACGGTCGTCACCACCACGACATCGCTGAGGTTGATCCACCCGAGACGATTCCTGAGCGGTTGTCGGACCGCGTGCTGATCTCGAATGCTGGCTTCAAGGCGAAAGTCATGGAGGAATCACGCCAGCGTGCCTGGCTGGATGTCGAAATGGCCGAATCCGTCGGTCTCGAACCGAAGTTGGCGTTCCTGACTTGGAACTCCGAATTCTCGATCGAGGTGACGCTACCGCCCAATGCGGTGCTGCACGGAACACTGGGCCAATCCGAGCAGTGCGGTGATAACGAAGGAATCTTCTCGGTCGAGATCGATGCGAAACCAATCTTTCGGACCAAAGTCAGCCGCAGTCGGCCCGACGAATGCGACTGGATTCCGTTTTCCGTCTCACTGCCGCCCACGACAACCCAGAAGCCGTCGCGCATCACAATGCGTCACATGGGCCCCAACATCGACTGTTGGGGCTACTGGAGTGATTTGAAGATCACGCAGCGAAGGTCTACCCCAACAGCTCAGCCAAGTCGCATTGATATCTCAATCGTGGTTCCCACATTCAATCGGGCTGGTGAGATCGGCAACGTGCTACAGCGGTTGCTTTCGCAGGACATGAGCCCGGACCGGTATGAGATTCTCGTTGTCGACAACAACTCGACTGATGCGACTCAGCAAGCCTTGGCGAAGTTCAGCAACCACCCCCAGATCCAGCCGCTTTTTTGCAGAACAAAGGGGGCGGGTGCGGCCCGGAACGTTGGGTTGGAGAAAGCTACTGGCCGTCTGATCATCATGATGGACGACGACATCTTGGTGCGTCGCGACTTTCTCACGCGGTTGTGGCGGCATCACATCAAGGATGAGAGCAGGATCTTGCTCACGAAAATCCTCCACCCCTTCCAGGGGTTGGTTGATCCCTTCATCCGCTATTTACTCGCGGCGAATGAGGTCAACTCGTACGATTTTGCCGATCCAAACAAAGTCCCACCGGAGTTTTTCTACACGGGATGTGTCGCCGTCCCCAAATCAATCATCGGGACGCTCCGCTTTGACGAACGCTTTCAGGTGTATGGTGTTGAGGACATTGATTTCGGCGTGGAACTACTCCGCCCTGGGACTCGAATGACGTTTCTTGACGATGTCGAAGTTTGGCACGATTACTACCCGAGATTCGACTACTTCCGCAAGAAGAAAAGCCATGCCGGCTTCTCACTCGGCTATTACCTCAGTAAGCGGCCGTGGCGTCGCTGCCACCATGTCTTTGAGCCAAGGATTGTTCGCCACAGCTCTCTTATACACTGGGCAACCCAGGCCACACGGCCTCTGGCTCGACTACTCGAATGGTACGAAGCCATTCGCTATCGATCGGGGCCAGTAAACCGATTGCTGAAGAAGTGGTACGGCCTTTCAATCCGTGTCTCGATGTATCGCGGAATGCTTGAGTACTACCGCACGAAGGGTAACGCCAGCCAACTTCCGGACCTGGGTTACCGCGGTGCGGCGAATTCGATCCCTGGTCGACAACAGCGTGGGGACGATGACGTTTTGGCCGCCTGATCGCCCCTGTTCAAGCCATTCACGGAGCAAGCTGAAAATGGCCAAGAGTATCGACGACCTGACGCTGGCCGAATTGACTGCTCTCCGAAGCAAGGTTGCAGAGTACGAGAAGTTCGTCCCGCCCGGGCACTTCTATTCACCGGTCCCCGACCAGGAGGAGTTCGCCCGACGCGAACCGCTTCTCTATGCCCCAAACCAGTCTTTCCCGGGAATCGACCTTCGCGACGAATCGCAATTGAAGTTCCTGACCTCGGTCTCCCACTTGCAGCGAGACCTCCCGTTTCATGGCAGCCCCCAACCCGAACACCGCTACTACTTCGACAACGATTTCTACTCTTACGGCGACGCGATCATCTACTCAGCCGTACTGCGGCATTTTCGGCCGCAACGGGTGATCGAAGTCGGCAGCGGCTTCTCATCCGCTCTGCTCCTTGACGTCAATTTGCTTTTTGCGAATGGGCAAATTGATTGCACCTTCGTAGAGCCGTTTCCGACCCGGCTCCTGCAATTGCTGCGACCTGTGGACCACTCCAGAGTTCGCATTCACCAGTCGATGCTGCAAGATATCGACCTTGCCATTTTCTCAACGCTCCGTGAGGGAGATGTTTTGTTTGTCGATTCGACGCATGTTGCCAAAGCCGGTAGCGACGTAAACCTGCTCTTTTTCCAGATCCTGCCGCAGTTGGCGAAGGGCGTTCTCGTTCACATTCACGACGTGTTCGACCCATTTGAATACCCGGCCGCGTGGGTCCGCCAGGGGCGCTCGTGGAACGAGCTATACCTGTTGCGTGCGTTCTTGCAATTCAACTCGGCCTTCGAAGTCATCTATTTCAACGACTATATGGCAAAGCGTCATGGCGAAGCTGTCGCGAAGTACCTGCCACTCGCGATGAAAAATCCTGGCGGCAGCCTTTGGCTCAAAAAAGCGATCTGACTGCGGGATTGAAATGGTTCGAGCGGACCGGTTACTCAAGAAGTGTTTTCCGACCTGCGATTCACTCCGGAGTTGGCCATGCTCATGTCACGGGTTATCGATTCGATTCGACACCGGAATCTCGCACGGCTTACCGCCAGGTGCGATTCACAATATCTCGATGCCGAACCGTGGGTTCTCGATCAACTTGATGTGGCCGACGATGGTGTGAAAATAGGTGGATGGGCGTTGCCTCCAATCGATCCGAATACATCAGCCACTTTCGCAATTAACGGCCAGCCATTCGACAGGCTCGATTATCCACGAGAGATTCCGATCTTCAAGGATTCTCTTTGGATGCGGCCTCGCGCGGAAGCGGCGGGCTTTCGGGCTGAGCGCCGACAACCCCGGGCGAAGCTGTTCTGCGATGGATTCATAAGTATCTCATTCAACTTTCCCGGTCGCCCCGTTCGAGCTCCCTACCGTTCGGCGTGGTATCGTCCGACACTTCCTTCATACCACTCGACGTGGTACTTCCGTGATCCATCACTTCAGATCGCACTGCCCGACACGAAGCGGCGCTACCGCGTGATTGGGTCCGAGAGTGAAGACATGTTTTCACTCGGGGGATTCACTGATTTTATGCGTATGAATGCCTTGCTTGAGGATCGCTTTCAGTTTGGCTATCGTGACTGCCAACGCATCCTGGACTGGGGCTGCGGTTGTGGGCGAGTAGCCCGTTATTTCGCGACTGTCCCGGGTGTGGACTTCCACGGTGGGGATATCGACCCCGATAACGTCTCCTGGTGTCACGACAACCTGAAATTTGGGACATTTCACCACCTACCCCTCCATCCACCAACTCGCCTCGCCGAGGGGTCTTTCGATCTTGTTTATGGCATTTCCGTTTTCACCCACCTCCGGGAAAATGTGCAGTTCTCCTGGCTTCAAGAACTCAATCGTATCCTGAAACCAGGCGGCATCGCGCTCGCGACGATCCACGGCCCGACCACAATGAACTACGCCATGATGCCTGCCGAACACCACCGACTAATTACCCAGCGAATCGAGACCGAAGGGTTCGTAATCACCGCGAGCAACGACCAAATCGATGATGTCGTTGAGGACAAAGACTACTACGTCAATGTTGCACACTCCCGCAACTATATCCGAAAGCAATGGGGTCAAACGTTTGAAGTCGTTGACATTTTGCCCGGCTTCATCTGGACGCACGATCTTGTCGTGTTGCGTAAACGACTATGAATCGATTCGAAGCCGTTAAGGCGAGGGACGATGGCCCGAGCTAGTCAACAGACGCAATACTTCGCCTGTGCCGTACTGCGCAATAGTTGCCCTGGGAATTGCAGGGATTTGCGGGGGCTGGTGGCGGTATTCGTTCTGGCGGATGTCTAGATTAAGGTCGGTTGAAGGTGGCAAACTGGGCATTCAAGTGATCGCTGTTCCATTCAAGACTGGCTACCGCGTGGAAACGAAGACTCGAAACGACACTCAGGGAGTGCGATATGCGCCACGATTGCGCCACAGGCAGCCATAATCTCGCACGATGGTGAAGCCACCGTGCGACGTAATGTGTTGACTGGTAATGTTTTATCCGCCGATGGGCGGGAGAATGGGAAGTTACCCGGCTAGGATTCGAACCTAGACGAAGAGAGCCAAAATCTCTTGTGCTACCGTTACACTACCGGGTAATGAGTCAGGCGTTAACCTGCCGTCGGACTCTACCATGTTCGTGGAGCGTGGGGGTTTGGACGCTCCAGAATATCGCCGCTCTGCCTCTCGCTAAACAGAGGTCAGGCCGGGACAGCTTCGCCAGCCCGCAGGATGTGCTTCACTTTCACGCGAACGTAAGGCTGCGTGTGGCCCTTCAGCCGACGCGAGTTCTTACGGCGGCGGAACTTCTGGGTGATCGTTTTCGTCTTCGGGAACTCGACGACTTCTGTGACGATCTTCGCGCCATCAACGAGCGGTTGACCAATCAACGTGTCGGCTCCGCTCTGAAGCAGCAACACCTTGGTCAGTTCCAGCGTCTGGCCGAGTTCGACCTCGCGGTGGTCGATAACGAAGGTGGCACCAACCTCGGCCCGATATTGTCGGCTGCCGTCTTCAACAATCGCGTACATGGTTAATCCAGCCCAAAAAGCGTGACGCTAAATCAGACTGTCATGATAGAGGCAAGGGCAGGGGTGACCAGAGGGAACAGTAGGAACTTGTGCTTGCAATCTCCGTTTACTCAATAGCCTACTGCTGCGCCGTCCTTTCGAGCCTCGGAACCGCCACGTAAAACGCCGTCCTGGAGGTCGATCAGGATCCCCTGATAGCCGCCGCCATTCACCCGCACACGATCCACGATGTGGCCACGGCGGATCAACTCCTTGACGACATCGTCAGGGATTCCAGCTTCGGCCCGGACCCTGCCGCCGCCATTGCCAGGATTTCCAGTCGGTGTGGCACTGCCGGTGTGTTCGATGCGAGGGGCTTCACCCGCTGCCTGCACACTCATCCCGAAATCGATCAGGTTCACAAGTACCTGAACGTGTCCCTGCGGTTGCATGTCGCCCCCCATCACGCCGAACGTGAAGTACGGCTTCCCGTCCTTCGTGACCATCGCCGGGATGATCGTGTGGAACGGCCGCTTACCCGGTTCGAGTCGGTTAGCGTGGTTCTCGTCGAGCGCGAACAGCGTCCCGCGATTCTGGATGGCGAACCCGAGATCGGCGGGGGCAAGGCCGGAACCGAACCCGTAGTAGTTGCTCTGAATCAGCGAGACACAGTTCCGGTCCTTGTCCACGACCGTGAGATAAATGGTGTCTGCCTTGCCGAGCTTGGCGTCGCCTGCGGGAACTTCGGTGAGTGCTTTCGCAGGATCGAGCAACTTGCCCCGCTCCTTTGCGTATTCCTTCGAGATGAGTTCCGCCACCGGCACCTTCGCGAACTTCGGGTCGGCGTAGAACTTCGCACGGTCGGCGTAGGCCAGTTTCTTCGCCTCGACGAGCAAGTGCCAGTAGTCGGGCGACGTGGGGCCGAGTTTCTTCAGGTCGTGCGGTTCGAGAAGGTTGAGCATCTGAAGAACGGCGATTCCCTGGCCCGGCGGCGGAAGCTCCCACACGTCGTACCCGCGGTATGTCGTCTTGACTGGCTCAACCCATTCCGATGTGTGCCGGGCCAGATCCTCGGCGGAAATCAACCCACCCTTCTTCCCCGAGAACGCGACGAGTCGCTTGGCGATCTCACCCTTGTAGAAGGCATCGCGACCGCCCTCGGCGATCATCTGGTAGGTCTTGCCAAGGGCCGGGTTCTTGAACAGTTCACCGAGTTGTGGAGCACGCTTTCTCCCACCTTCACCGGCGACCAGAAAGACGCTCGCGGAGTCTTCGTCGGCTGAGAGCCCACGTTCGCTCGCCTTCCAGTAACCCGCGATCACCTCGGGCACCGGCACGCCTTCCTCGGCATACGCAATGCTTGGGCCAAGCAACTCCTTGAAGGACCGCGTGCCAAACTTTCGCCGCAGGGCATCCCAGCCATCCACGCAGCCGGGCACCGACCACGACAGCGGCCCACGGTCGGGGATATCGTCGAGTTTCTTCTCGGCAAAGTATGCACGGGTTGCCGTGAGTGGTGCCGCGCCGTTCGCGTTCAGGCCGTAGAGTTTCTGCGTCTTGGCGTCCCAAACGATCGCGAACAGGTCGCCCCCGATGCCGCACGACATTGGTTCCATCAGCCCCATCGCGGCGGATGTCGCGATCGCGGCATCCACCGCGTTCCCGCCCTTTTTCAGCACATCCAGCCCGATTTGCGCTGCGATGGGGTGGCTCGTGGCCACGATGCCGTTCCTGGCAACAGTGACCGAACGACCAGACTTAAACGCTTGTGGAGTCGTGCGTTCGGCACCAGGCAACACGAGCGGAACGACAAGCATGGCAAGCCCAACAAGTACCAGGATGCGACGGACCATTGGGAATATGGGAGGTTTGGTGGAAGTATTGTAACGGGGGAAACGGTTATGAGTGTAGCAGGTGTGCGGCCGCTCCGGGATACAATGCCCGTGTTCTTGACACCGATTTGGGGTGAGGGAAACTAACGGCTACCCGTGAGACAACCGCCCCTTGGCCCGCGAGTGGGCTCCTGAACTCCCTGAGCCGCACCGATGAGCGATCTGTTGAGTCACTTCGATACGCAAATCCAGAATCAGGAGCAACTGCTCCGTGAGCGAGAGCAGGAGATTGAACAGCTCCGCCGCCAGCGAGACCGTCTTTCAGAACTGACCCATCAGCGAGACGAGTTGCTGACGCAGCTCCGCGTGATCGAAAGCGACATTGCGCTTGTGGAACGCTCGATGACGAGTTCCCTGCACCGGTTCACTGGCCGTGCCGACGGGGCCAACCCGTCAGCGGGTTCACCACCCCCACCGGTGGTCGCCACCGCGGCACGGGTAACTGAGTCGCGGTCCACGGCTAACCCCGCCAAGCCCACCACACTCCGGGACGAGATCAAGAAAGTGCTCCGGGCGGCACGCGGGCCGCTGAGCGGGCCAGCCATCGCCGACAGGATCAAGGCTGCTGGCTACAAGACTTCCAGCGTGAACTTTGCGAACATCGTAAAGAAACATCTCGGCGAGATGGACGAAGTCACTCACGTCCGCGGCGAAGGCTACAAACTGAAGAAGTGACCGAAGAAGAGGTCACGCGCAAAGTTGGGCTTTTTTTCACCCAGCCGCGCCGTCTAAACTCTGTGCACCCTGAAATTCCGCTCCTGATTTCCGCCGCATGACGCGGTTGGCCCCCGTGCAAGGATTCGCACGTATGGCATCGAACGACAAGCTCCGCACACTCGAAGAACTGGCAACGGTCCTCGAAGGGCTCCGTGCCGAGGGGAAGCGGGTCGTCCACTGTCACGGCGTCTTCGATCTCCTGCACATCGGTCACGTTCGGCACTTCGAGCAAGCCCGCAAACTCGGCGACGTTCTCGTTGTGACCCTCACTCCCGATCGATTCGTGAACAAGGGAATCGGCCGCCCCGCGTTCCCCGAAACGCTCCGGGCCGAGTTCCTCGCGTCACTCGGTTGCGTGGACTACGTTGCTGTGAATTCCTGGCCAAGTGCCGTCGAAACGATTCGGTTGCTGAAGCCTGCCGTCTTCGCCAAGGGAAGTGAGTTTCGTGGTCTCTCCGACACCATCGGGCACGTCTCACGGGAGGCGGATGCGATCCGCGAAGTCGGCGGCGAAGTCGCGTTCACTGAGGACATCGTCTACAGTTCCTCTGGTTTGATCAACCAGTACCTTTCGCCTTACCCCGACCCCGTTCGCGACTATCTCGCTGCATTTGCGGGCCGCTACACCGCCGAAGATGTGCTGGCCCCGCTGCGAGCGGCCGAGGATCTCCGCGTGCTGGTCGTCGGGGAAACGATCATCGACGAGTACACGTACTGCGAGGCCATTGGCAAGTCAGGCAAGGAACCAGTGCTGGCGAGTCGCTTCCTCGGAGCGGATCGATTCGGTGGTGGCGTACTCGCGTGTGCCAACCATCTCGCCGGATTTGTGAACAACGTCGATGTCTTCACGCAACTCGGCGAAGGCGGCGACGAGGCCGACTTCGTGCGCGGCGTGCTGAAATCGAATGTCACGCCGATCTTCGTGGAGAAACCCGGTTCACCGACGATTGTGAAACAGCGGTTCGTGGAGAAGTATCTCTCGCAGAAGATGTTCGAGGTGTATCGCATGAACGATACGCCGCTGGATGCCAAAGCGGACGCCGAACTGTGCGACAAGCTGCGGAAGTTGCTCCCGAAGTACGATGTGGTGATTGTCGCGGATTACGGCCACGGGATGCTCTCGCCAAACGCGATTGATGTGCTGTGCAAAGGCTCGCGGTTTCTGGCCGTGAATACGCAATCGAACGCCGGGAACCACGGCTTCAACATGGTCTCGAAGTATCCGCGTGCGGATTACGTTTGCCTCGCACAGCGAGAAGTGGCCCTCGAAACGCGCAATCAGCAACTCACGCCGGAAGAGATGGCCGAACACGTCGCGGCGAAACTCGACTGCCCGAGTGTGATGATTACCCGCGGCAGCCTCGGCACACTCTTTCACACGACGCCTGATCGGTTCACCCGCGTGCCGGCCCTTGCGACCAAGATCGTCGATCGCGTCGGTGCCGGCGATGCCGTGCTGTGCGCGACCTCGCTCTGTGCAGCAATGGATGCACCACCCGAAGTGACTGCGTTCATCGGCAATGTGGTCGGTGCTGAAGCGGTCGCGATCCTGGGGAACCAACGATCGGTCGAGCGAACGCCGTTGTTCCGGCACATCGAATGCCTGTTGAAGATGCACACTGCGAGTGCCACACCGCTCGATCCGCTGCCACGCAAAAAGAAAGTGCGAGTGGGCGGCGGAAGTGGCGCCAAGCGTGAGAAACAGTTGCGAGTTCCCCCGAAGGGATAACGAGTTTGAAATTGTTTAGCGGTTGCCCCAGCGGGGCAACCTGCAATCCAAGTTCGACCCAGTCACGGAAGACAACATGAGCGAACCTGAAAAGTTCACCGTTCTGGTCACTGGCGGGGCAGGTTATGTCGGCGCGATCCTCGTGCCGAAACTCCTCGCGGAAGGGCACGCCGTCCGCGTGTTCGATACGTGCTACTTCGGTGCAGAACCGCTCGCGGCTCATCGCGACAACCCGAACCTCAGCGTGATCAAGGCAGACCTCCGCGACAAGTTCGCCCTCGACAAGGCACTCGCCGGTTGCACGGCGGTGATTCACCTCGCGTGCATCTCGAACGACCCGAGTTTCGAACTCGACCCCACGCTCGGTAAGTCGATCAACTACGATGCGTTTCTGCCACTGGTGAAGTTGTCGAAGAAGCACGGCGTGAAGCGGTTCGTGTACGCTTCGTCGTCGAGTGTGTACGGCATTCGCGATGAAGAGAACGTGACGGAAGAACTCGAACTGAAGCCGCTCACGGACTACTCGAAGTTCAAGGCGATGTGTGAGGACGTTCTCCAGAAGGAGAGCGAGCCCGGTTTCACCACGCTGACGCTCCGTCCGGCCACGGTCTGCGGTTACTCGCCGCGACTGCGGCTCGACCTGTCGGTGAACATCCTCACGAACCTCGCGTACCACAAGCGCGAGATCACGGTGTTCGGCGGATCACAGCGTCGGCCGAATCTGCACATTCAAGACATGACCGATCTGTACATTCAGACGCTGCGTTGGCCTGCCGAGAAGATCGATCGCAAGATCTACAACGCCGGCTGGCAAAATCTCTCGATCAGTGCGATCGCCGAACTGGTGAAGGCCGAGGTTGGCGACGATGTGAAGATCGTGACCTCGCACACGGACGATCTGCGGTCGTACCACGTTTCCAGCGAGAAGATTCGCCGCGAACTGGGCTGGGCACCGCGGTACACGGTCCCCGATGCGGTTCGGGAGTTGCTTGCCGCTTTCAAGGCCGGGAAGGTGCCGAACTCGCTGACCGATCCACGTTACTTCAACATCAAGACCATGAACGCGCACCTGGCCAAACAAAAGCAAGTGGCGTGAGCAAGATGCGAACTGCGGATCTCTCAGTTGTGATGGCGAACCGCAACCACGCCCGGATTCTCCCCCGGGCGCTGGATGCGGTGCTGTCGCAATCCGTGCGACCGCGTGAAGTGATCGTACTCGACGACGCTTCGACCGACGACAGCCTCGGCGTGCTGGAGCGTTACGCGGCTCGTTACGACTGTGTTCGCGTAATCCGCAATGAGTGTCATCGCGGTGTCACTGCGAGCTACAACCAGGGATTCTCACTCACCACGAGTAGGTACATCCTCCCGGGTGCGGCCGACGACTACATCCTGCCTGGCTTTGTCGCGAAGGCCATGGAACAGTTTGCCCGGCACCCCGAAGCGGGTGTCTGTGTCGCGCATGGTTCCTGC
Organism: Planctomycetaceae bacterium; assembly: GCA_013823135.1. GTDB lineage: Bacteria > Planctomycetota > Planctomycetia > Gemmatales > Gemmataceae > Gemmata. The sequence continues at coordinate 77,846 of PNLP01000003.1, read as the reverse complement.
ACTGTGGGCGATGCCGGGCCGCTGATCGTGAACGACCCGGGTTGGTGTGAGCAGCCGAGATATTTCAGCCCCGAAGAAGTCTGTCGCCGAGTGTGGCACACGCTGCCGGTGAGCGCGATCGTGGTGCGTGCCGATGCCATTCGAGCGGCCGGTGGCTATCGGGCAGAGTTGGCGTGGTACTCGGACTGGTTCGCGTTCCTCGTCGTCGCCTTTCGTAATGGCATCGTTCACATTCCGGAGACGCTCGGCGTTCATGTGTTGAACCCCGGTTCCTATGCAACCAACGCCCGAACTGGTCCCGAGAATGTCCGCATTCTCGGTGCGCTGCTCGACCTGCTGATGTCGCCCGAATACGCCGATGTCGCACCCTACTTCCGCCGCAACGGTGCCGCGTGCCACTTCGGATCAGACCTGCTAAGGGCTGCTGCTCTTCGACCAGATCGCGGTGACGCTGGTGTTCGTTCGCTGCTCGCGGGCTTCACGCCTGAGGTCTACGAAACGCTGGCGAACACAGACGAAGACGCAGCCGTGCGGGAACTCGCCGCGGTGTACCTGCAAGACCCGTGGCGAGAAGTGATCGCTCGCCGTGCCGACCTCGAAGCCGAGAATCGCCGGCTTGTGGAAGAGATTCAGTTGACCCGCTTGCGGGTCGCGCCGCCCGGGATGATCGGGAAGGTTCAGTGGGCCGGACGCCTGCTTCGCCGTCGATTGCGGAACGCCGTGGGACTCCACCCCGCAGGCCGCTTCCGCTAACCGCAAGGATGCACACCATGACAGCAACACAAACACTCGATGCACGCTCACAGCAACTTCGCCGACTCGTCGTGCGAATGCTGAAGGGCGCTCGCCGTGGTCACGTCGGTTCCGCGTTCTCGGTCATCGACATCCTCCGCGTGCTGTACGACGACGTTCTTCGCTTCGATCCCGCGAACCCCAAGTGGACTGGCCGCGATCGCTGCATTCTGAGCAAGGGGCACGGTTGCCTCGCGCTCTATGCACTCCTCGCGGACAAGGGTTTCTTCCCACACTCGGAACTCGATAGCGTGTGTGCTGCCGACAGCATCCTCGGTGGGCACCCCGATGCGAACAAGGTCGCAGGTGTCGAGGCCAGCACGGGTGCGCTCGGGCACGGCCTCAGCATCGGCCTCGGCATGGCACTTCACCTGAGAATCGCGCGGTCGGATTCAAAAGTGTTCGTCATTCTTGGCGATGGCGAGTGCAACGAAGGTTCGGTGTGGGAAGCCGCGATGTGTGCGGGGAAACACCGGCTCGCGAACTTCACCGCCATCGTGGATTACAACAAACATCAGGCCTACGGCAGCACTCGCGAAGTGCAGGATCTGGAGCCGTTCACGGACAAATGGCAGGCGTTCGGTTTCGCCGTTCGCGAGGTCGATGGTCATAACATTGACGAGTTGCGATCCGTGTTCACTTCGCTCCCGCTCGACTCCAGCAAACCTACGGCGATCATCGCGCACACCATCAAGGGGAAGGGTGCACCGTTCGCCGAGAACAACATGAAATGGCACCACAAGAACAAGGTGACGGATCAGGAGGTGGAGAACCTGCTGACCGCCATTGGGGGAAGCAACAATGCGTGAACGTTGCCTGAAAACAGTCACCGAGTTGGCCCGCACTGATGAGCGGATTGTGTTCATCGGCTCCGACCTCGGCGTCGGCGTGATGGCCGATTTCAAGGCCGCGTTCCCCGATCGCTTCTTCATGGAAGGGGTCGCGGAACAGAACCTCGTGGGTATGGCGGCAGGCATGGCGATGGAAGGCCGTATCGTGTTCCTGAACACGATCGCGACGTTTCTCACACGCCGTTGCTTCGAGCAGGTTGTTGTCGATCTGTGCATGCACAACGTGAACGTGCGGCTCATCGGCAACGGCGGCGGGGTTGTGTACGCCCCGCTCGGGCCAACGCACCTTGCGACCGACGACCTCGCGATCATGCGGTCGATCCCGAACATGACGATCATTGCGCCGGCGGATGCCGATGAGATGGCGCGGGCCGTGCGTGCGACCGTAGATTACCCAGGGCCGGTCTATATCCGCGTCGCGAAAGGCCACGACCCGGTCGTGACGACCGAGACGGAAGACTTCCAGATCGGCCGCGGTGTGCCCATGCGGGATGGGCACGACGCGCTGATCGTGACCACAGGCGTCGGGTTGCAGGTCTGCCTCGCGGCCGCGGATCAACTCACCGCATCGGGGATCGACGCGACGGTGCTGCACATGCCAACCGTGAAGCCGCTCGACACCGAATCGCTGACAGCGGCAGTCGAACGTGTGCCTGTGGTGGTAACGGTCGAGGAGCACAGCATCGTCGGTGGCCTGGGGAGTGCGGTCGCGGAGTTCCTGGCCGAAGCCGACTTGCTCGGCCTGCGCAAGTTCCGCCGCATCGGCTTCCCCGATGTCTTCCCTTCGGGGTACGGCGACCAAGCTGGCATGATGCGTCGTCATGGCATCTCGCCCGACGCAGTGACTGCGACTGTCAAGGAACTGCTCGTGCCCCGCTCGCGTCGCAGGCTTTCTGAGATCAATCGGTCGGGTCTGTGGCCGAAATTCGATCGCGTTGTGTGACTTCTGGTGGAGTGCTCAAGGTATGGGTCGGATGCTGAACGTGGTAAACCAACTGCACCGCCGCACGGCGCGTGATTACCTTGGGCGCATGGCGGACGCGAAGGTTCACTGCTCCGAAGTAGCACGACGATTTGATGCCGACTACTGGGACGGCGACCGACGCTACGGCTACGGCGGTTACAAGTACGACGGTCGATGGAACGTCGTTGCCCGCGAGTTGGTGAAGACCTACTCCCTCCCCGCAAATGCACGGATTCTCGATGTCGGCTGCGGTCGCGGATTCATCCTGCACGAGTTCACGCAGTTACTCCCCGACTGTACAGTGACCGGGTTTGACGTGTCTGAAGTCGGCCTCGCGACTGCGAAGGAAGAGGTGCGTCCGCACCTCTTCAAGCACGACGCTCGCGAAGCATTCCCGTTCCCCGACAAGTCGTTCGATCTGGCGATCTCCATCAACGCACTGCACAACCTGCCCCCGCAAGATGTCGTTCGCGCACTCGCCGAAATGGAGCGTGTCGCGAAGAACCAGTTTCTCGTCGTCGAGAGTTTCCGCACGACCGAGGAACTGTTCAACCTCCAGTGCTGGGCGCTGACCTGCGAGACGTTTTTCCGCCCGGATTCATGGACATGGTTGTTCGACCTTGCCGGCTACACCGGCGATTACGAGTTCATTTACTTTGAGCCGCCCGCTGCGGTCTGACCCCGAGGAGATCATGGATACTCGCACTTTGCCCGCTCATCCGCGAACCCGCGAGCCGCAATATCAGTTCGAGGTGGACATGGCACTCCGGGACGGCATCGCCCGCCTCGGCATCATGAGCAACCAGCGCTGGCGCGACGACCCCCGTGGGCTACTGTTCATCCTCGCACGCTACAAGTTCGTGGCGAAGATGCTCAGCGGGAAGAACCGCGTCGTCGAGATTGGTTGCGCCGATGCGTTCGGCACCCGCGTCGTTCAGCAGGAAGTGCGCTCGGTCACTGCGAGCGATTTCGACCCCGTATTCATCGCCGATGCCCGCGCACGCATGGCTACGGAGGGATGGCAATGCGAGACGGTCGTGCACGACATCCTGTCAGGACCGGTACAAGGCGGTGGGTTCGACGCAGCGTATTCGCTCGACGTGTTCGAGCACATTGCGCCCGAACACGAGGACGCCTTCGTCGGCAGCATCGCTCGATCCGTGACCCGCACGGGCGTGGCGGTGATCGGTTCGCCATCACTGCAGTCGCAGGTCTACGCTTCTGAAGGGAGCAAGGCTGGGCATGTGAACTGCAAGGACGGGAACGACTATCGCCGCGTGATGGAGCGGCACTTCCACAATGTGTTCTTGTTCTCGATGAACGATGAAGTGGTTCACACGGGGTATACCCCAATGGCACACTATCTGTTCGCGCTGTGCGTCGGGCCGAAGTGATCCGAAAATCGTTTAGCCGCGACCGAAGGGAGCGCTCGTGCTCCCTTCGGTCGCGGCTAAACGATTAGCGTTTCTCGAAGGACAAGTACAACGTTTCGCGGCCGAACAGTGTGCCGAAGTGGGACATGCTCGCGACCGTTTCAGGCGTTAGACGTGGCTCCGCGAAGGCATCCAGGAACTCGTCCAGAGCGGAGCGGTAAGTGGTCGGCAGATCGGCGATCCCCGCGATCAGCTTGCGGACCGCAATTTCGACCAACTCGCCATCACCTTCGCCGGCCTCCCACAAACGCAGCGATTCGGCCACGGCCAACGCCCCCGCTTCCAGGTATGCATTGCGGATCGCATCGCGAGCAGGCAGCTGCGTGCGGTGATCGAGGAAGTTGTGCAACGCTCCGTGATATTCCGCGAGCAGGTGCTGGTTGAAGTCACGGTTGATTCCGCACAGGCTCTTGAACCACCGCCAGTCGGGTGCGAATCGCGGGCTGGAACCGAGGACATCGAAGCTCGCCCCCAGGTCTTCGATGACCATCGGCACCGTCAGGATGACCCCGAGGTACGCCGGGTTCAGCATGTTGTCGTGAACCCAATCCGTCGCGTTGCGGGTCATGCCGCCGACAGTTTGCAAGTGCGGCCCGAACGCACGGCTCAAAGTGGCCGTTCGTTTTACGAAGGGTTCATCGGGTGGAGCCAGTCGGTTGCTCAACGCGCGGCGTAACAGGTTGGGTAGCACCCCGACCGGTGACACCGCCGTCACGACAAGAAGTCCGCCATCGGCCACCATGCCGCCGAGTTTGCGAAGCAAGCCTCGCTCGTGAACCGAGTCGCCTAGCCAGTTCTCGCACACGACTAAATCGAACGGCTCCTCGGGCTCGAACTCTTCCAGGCGGCAGGCGAGCACTTCGGGTAAGACCACATCGCGAGCATTGGCGTACACGGCTGCGATGTCACGCTGGCCGGCCGGATTCGGTTCCACGAGCGTGAGATTTTTGGGTCTCTGATTCGCGAGATAGAGGCTGTTCTGACCGGTGCCCGGGGCGACTTCCAGCACACGCGAACCGCGGATTGTCAGCGGCGTGATCCCGAGCGTTCGATAGAGCGACGCTCGTCGCTCGAAGTGCAATCGGGGGTCGGACGTGTCGTAGCGAACCGGGTTGATCCCGTATTGCGTGTAGTAGTCCAGGTGGCCGGGCAGGGTGGGCATCGTGTTCCCTCGTGGTGTTCGGTTCAAGTTGGTCAGGCCACACGTTCCTTGCTTCGGCGTGATGCCGGTAGATATCCCGGTCGCATCTCGCAAACGGCATCCGAGACGCGGCCCTCGGGGAGTGCGTAACCGATGTAATCTGTCATCTTGCTGGCGAGTGGATGCGAGTTCTGAGCCGTGTTCGCGAACCGCAGCATCAGGTTGCGGAACGCGGTTTGTGCGGGTGTATCCATGCAGTCAGGGTTGTCCAGTCCGGCGAGCATCTCTTCGGTTGCCGCCAGAATTTCGTCAGCGCTATTGTCTTCCAGACTGATCCCAGCGTCCTCGAAGTGCGAGCTTCGATCGAACAGGTGGCACTTTCGCGCCAGTAGATCTTCGAGGCCGAGCGTGGAACCGTTCGCATCGCGGTACTGCTTGAAGGCGAAAACCTCGTCGACCTCGGGCAACATGGTGTGGTGGTACACCGCGTTGACTACGAGATTTGGTTTTCCCAGCGCTCGCGCCAGCGAACACGGGCCTGATTGACAACTGATCATGAATTTGCAGCGAGACAGAAGGTAAGGATCGAGTGAGTGATCGTAATGGGGCAACGAAGGAAGTTCGATCACCTCCGGCACATCGTTCCGGATGCTCGCCATGTCCTTGTCACCGATTCGCACGACGGAATACCCGAGGTCGATCAAGCGACGAACTGCCGGGATGTAGTTGTTGATTTCGACATTACGGAATGACTGCACTTTCAGCTTGTGATAACCGTGGGCCCGCGCGTGCAACACGACCACTGGGCGAGATAGATCGAGCTTGTTCTTGCGACACGCCCATTCGGCGCGATCGACGAGCTTCGGTGGTAGATCCACGTATCGCCGGCCAGAACTCATCGGGTGCTTGGGATCGCGGCGAGCGTGAAACGCCATGCGGTTTAAGGCCCAGTAGTTGTAACACAAAAACGTGACTCGTCCGGCTGTAAGTTCTCCGAGATTCTGCCAAGGGAACAGGCTGAGTTCGTGCGGTTGGAGCCCGATTTGGTCAACATGCTGTTGCATGACCGTGATCATTTGCGATGACGCACGCGAGTAATCGAGAAGCCCTGGGTGCAGGACCACGAGGTGGTCGAAGCGGTGGCGGAACAAATTATAGAAGTGGAACGGATCGAGGATGGCATGCCCAAACGCCTGATGGTAAGCGCCGAACATGACACCGACGGTATCTTTTGAGGGAATGCTCCTGAGACATCGCGAAGTCTGTTCAAGGAGCAATTGTGAAAGATACTCGCTGGCATTCTCTGTCTTCGTTGCTCCACACTGGGCGGCCATTGCTTGTCGGGCTTCGGCCACTTCGCCACGAATGCCGTGGATTTGGGAGAGGTTCGCGAGGAAGTTGAAGCCACTGGCATATGTCGGGCGGAGGTCAGCGCAGCGGTTCAGGTCGTCGATCGTTTCTAGCTGGTTCCCACGCCAAATGTGTGCAAGCGATCGAAGTCCCAGGCACTTGGCTATTTTGGGGTGAGTGGGGTTCGCATCGATGTGTTTGCTGAGCAACAACTCAGCACGATCAAATTTCTGGCGGCCGATGTCCCATTCAGCCAGTGCGACTGCCGCTTCAAGATTTCGCTCCAGCGTCGTACGAGAAATACCGCTCGACAGGCACAATCGCACGATGCGGGTGACGCGTACCTTTCCCTGCAGGGAGTGCCATGCACGGACGCAGATTCCTGTTCGGATTATGACCTGGCGCACTTGCCGTAGAGAGGATCGCGATGGTCGGCAAATCGCCGCACCTATCAGGCAGAGGTTTGCCCAGATGAAGAGGCAAGCGAGGTGTGATCCGGCCAGGTACTTGTGAAGGAACATCGGTCCCGGCCTCCGTTCCGGGTCATCCGCGAAGTCGTGGGCTTGTGCGATGAAAAGGCCGATCAGGCGACGGCGGTCATTTCTTCCCGCAGTGAAGCGGCGCGAGCCAGAGCATCATTGCGGTCGAACAAGACGGTGAGTTCGATACTCACGCGGCAGGTGCTTCCGCGGTTAACGACTCCACCGTGAAGCAGTTCGTCGTGGAACATCACCATTTTCCCAGCGGCGAGTGGGAGCAACTCCGTTTCAATCGCGTCCGGATTCTCATCGAACACCGGCTTGCGAACGCCGTCCTTATCCTCGAAGTGGTGCTTCCATTCCTGCCGATGGGACGCGGGCTTCACGCAGAGGCCGTTTGCGCCGGGCTCCGTGTGGATCGCGATCCAGATCTTGAATCGGTCGTAGCCGGCGGGCATGGACCCATAACCGTACCCGGCGTCCCAGAACCATTTGTCGGCGTGCATCGGCCCGATGTCGCTCGGTTGGTTCGGGCGAACCAGTCGCCAGTTGAGTTCATCGTGGCTGATGATGGCCGACGGCCCGAACTGTGATTGGATGCGTCGGAAGAACCCCATTCGGGCGAAGTCCGCGACGTACTTGGGATCGAGCAAGCGAGTGGCCTTGGGCCACGACTTGCCATGGTCGAATGTGGTGGGCAATGTGTGATAGCGTGCGATGCCACGTTCACGAGCGATGGGTACCAAATCGGGTTGAAGTTGCCCGATTCGGCTGAGGTATTGTTCTGTAATACGACCGCGCACGAATTCGAGTTCTGTCTCGGTAAGTCCTTCCAGGCAGAACCCAACTCCGTCGTTGATCTCGTCGAAGATCACCATGGTGTTTCCTCTGTTCTTGTGCGGTAGGGCGAGAGGGTAACACGCCCCCGAAGGCGAGATCAACCCAGGGTTGCTCGCTCGTTCTCACACGATCTGCAACTGTGGCAGTGGCACAACGAACCGGCCACCGGCTTCCGCGAAACGCCGGTGCTTTGCCGTGATCGGGTTCGCGTATTGCCACGCGAGCACCGCGACCACATCCGCTTCTCGCTCGTAGATCGCCCCGGACGGATACACCGGGAGGTGGTGACCGGGGCTGAACGTGTGCTGCTTCACCGGGTTGTCGTCCACCAGGAAATCCAGACGATTAGCGAGGTCGAACTGGTCGATCAGCGTGGTGACGGTTGGCGAGGCACCGTAGCCCGCGACGACTTTACCGGCAGCACGGCAACGGTCGAGCACGGCCACGAACTGCTCCTTCGCGGCGTCGATGCGGCGAGCATACGCACGGAAGGTCTCGGGGCTGTGCAACCGCGTGAGTGCTTCCCACTCGATCAGTCGCCCCACTTCCGGCGACACGGTTCGCGGTCCGCCGGCGAGTTGCACGGTGCCGCGGAGCGAACCGCCCTTTGTGGGGATGCGGCGAGCGTCGATGAGTTGCAGACCGTGCTGGGCGAAGAATGATCGCAGCGAGCGAACGGAGTGGTAGCACAGGTGTTCGTGATAGACGGTGTCGAACAGCATCTTCTGAACGATGTCGAGCAGATACGACACCTCGAACGTGAATAGTCCGTCGGCGTCGAGAAGGTCTCGCACGGCATCGGCCATCGCGGGGAGTTGATCCGAATGCGCGAACACATTGTTCGCCGTGATCAGCTTGGCGGGGCCGTGTTCGTCGCGGATGCGGGCTGCGACCTCGCGACTGAAGTACTCGGGGACCGTGGGCACGCCTTCTGCCGTGGCATGTGCCGCGATTTCCACTGCGGGATCGACGCCGACCACCCGACACCCACGATCCGCGAACGCCTTCAACAGCGAACCGTCATTGCTGCCGATGTCCGCGACCAGCGAGCCGGCCGTGAGGCCAACCTGCCCCGCAATCTCGGCCGCGTACTTCCGAAAGTGCTCGACCAGACCGAGCGATGATGTCGTCGAGTATGTGTACTGCCGAAATAGCAAGTCGGGGTTCACCACGTCTTCGATCTGCACATTCCCGCAGCCGCCACAGAGGTGGAGCGATTGGGCGAACTTCTGCTGTGGTTGCCGGTCGCGGAGGTAGTCGTTCCCGACGGCTGAATCTGCCAGCGGCAACGCCAGCGACAGATCACCCGAACCACAAAGTAAACACCGCGTCGCTTTGTAGTGCGTGGCTGGCGTGGCTGTGCGCGATTTGCTGGCAGTCATCATGGCGTGGCTCGTGGTTTGTGAATGAATGATCTTTGCTCGCGGTTACGCAATCCCAGCGACCTCGCGAGCCAGAGCATCTTGCAGCATGAGCGACAGCCCACCATCAACAGTCAGTTCCTGGCCGGTGATGAATGAGGCATCCGGCCCGCACAGGAACGCACAGGTTTTCGCAACTTCCTTCGCGGTCCCCATGCGACCCAGCGGCGTGATCTTGGCGTACATCGCCTGCAACTCCGCCTGCCCGGCGTAGTACGCCGCGGACTCAGATTTGATGAACGTACACGGCGAGACGATGTTCACCCGAATCCCTTGCGTGCCGTACTTCACGGCGTAGAAGCGTGCCATTTGCTTGAGTGCGGCCTTCGACGTGTGATACGCCAATGTCTGGTTCCGGGCGACGAACGAACTCGCGTTCGACGTGACGACGCAGATGGAGCGATCGCCAGTCGCGTCGAAGTGTGGCACGAGTCCTTCGAGGAGTGTCTTGGTGGCGGTCATCGACACAGCGAGTTCGCCGGCCCACGAGTCGCCGTTGCCGCGGTATCGTTGGAGGAACACGAGGCTCGACAACTTGCCGCGTTTCTCGATCTGTTGCCGAAGTGCTGTGAGCAGCGCGTCGGGCTCCTCGGCTGTACCCGCGAACCCTTCAATCTGCCCCCCGGTCACGGCAGGAAACTCACCAGGGTTGCGACCGACTGCCGTGACGTGCTGCCCTGTTGCTGCGAGGATGCCAGCGAGTTCACGGCCCACACCCTTGGTGCCGCCAATGATGATCGAGTGCTTGCGTGTCATGCTGCGACTCCAGGTGCTCGTGTGATGTTCGACCGAACGGTGTCCAGAAATGCTGCTGCGCCCGGTGTACCTTCTGCAGGTGCCCACGATGCAAACTCGGTGTCAGCCGGATCGAACGGGCCATTCGTCGTTTCGTGGAACAACACGTGCGGGGTATTGACCAGGACGGTGTGGAAGCATGGTTCCATCAGGCGATAGAAGAAGGTTTTCCCAGTGGCGTATGGCCCCATGCGGATCACTTCGCGGATGGCACCGTCGTGGCGGAACAGTACGACATCGAGTTCGCCCTCGATGATGTGGAACGATTCGGACTTGCAGGTGTGCCGGTGTGGCCTGACGTACGTCCCCTGTGCCAGGCAGATCAGCATCTCATGAAGCGTGTCCGTGGCCCCAGGGTGCGCACAGAGTCGCGCCCGCTTCCGTGGACTCTGGATGCTCTCATCCACTACGGCAACGAGATCCGCGGCAGCGACTCGCACCACACCGCCAGTCGCGACGAACACCGCGGTATTCGTGACAGGTGTGACAGTCATATCAGGGCTCCCACGGCACGAGCCGTTCGCTCGAGTGAGTACGGGCTGTCCGGGAAGACCGAGGCGAGCACACCGCCGCGTTGGATGAAGGCCGCGTTCTTTGCCGCGACGGCGTCCTCGATTTCCGGGCGAACGGTCATCAGGCACAGGTCGATGTCGCGCTTCACGAGTTCGGAGCTGGGGAGGATGGGAAGACGCGAGCCGGGCATGAACAGCCCGTGCTTGTTCGCGTTGTCGTCGGCGACGAACTCAACTTGCTCGGCCAGTCCGTAGAGGTTCAGGTACGCACCTGTAAGGTGGCCCGCACCGAGCATTGCCACCCGGCCACGGTCGCGGAGTTGGCGACGGGTTCGCTCGCGAATGTGCTGGTATTCACTCACGAATCGGTCGGCGCGGTTCATCCCCGACACGTCGTTGGGTGTCGGTCGCGGCTGGTGAGTTCCTGACCGAGCGATCACCACCAGCGAATTTTCGAGTGTGTAGGGATACGATTCCACCCCCATGACTTCGAAGCCGGCGCGGGCGAGGCAGGCTTGAAGCGTGGTCGGCGTGAAGTAAAGCGTGTGCTCTTCCCACACGGTTGTGTAGTCGAGTCGCTCCAGTGCGCGAACGGTGTCGGGCACCTCCAAGACAACGTACCCGCCGGGTTGCACGAGTTTCTTGGCCCACTCCAGCGCCGCCCGCGTGTCGTGGGTGTGCTCGAGCACGTGCCGCACCAGCAGCAAGTCGGGCCGCCCGAACTGCGCGGCCAACTTCTCTGCCAGGCCGGGTTGCAACTGTGCCTGAATCGACTCGATGCCGGCGAAGGGTGATTCGATCCCGAGGTCGATGCGGATGTCGGGTCGCCAGGTCTTCGCGTACCCGAATCGCTTCAGCCGCGTCAGCGTGGAGTCGTCCTTGTAGGTCAACCCTGCGAACGTGGAATCGGGTGTGATCCCCGGCAGTTGCATCAGGTGTTCAACAAGCGAGTCCAGGTGGCGTTCGGGCTCGTTGTAACTGATCCAACTGAACTGCGGCCGCACCTGATCGATCGGTGGTGGGTCGATGAGTTGCACGGTTCCGCATGTGGAACAGCACCCGAGCGAAAGTGGGTGAGTGAACTCCGGCTCCACTTCGGACCGGAGGAATCGGTTCCGGATAGCCTGCGGTCCGAAGCCGAGGTGCGTGCGGACGCTGAGTTGCTCACAGACGCGGCAGATGTGCATGGTACGTTCCTCACGCGGCGTGTTTGTATTGAAGTGATTGGCTTTGGATCTCAGACCAGTAATCGTTGACCCACGACACGACTTCGCCGAGCCCGGTTTCGAGCGACACGGTCGGTTCCCAGCCGAGTTCCGTGCGGGCTTTCGTGGAATCGATGACGTAGGCGGCGTCCTGACCGGGTCGCTCGTCCACGGTGCGTGTCGCATCGTCAAAGCGCTTGCCGAGGCGGTCGCACATGAGTCGCACGACTTCACGCACTTCAACGCCACCATCGGGCGAGAGGTTGTAGATGTCGCCGAGTTTGCCGCATTCGAGGATGAGCTTTTCGCCGCGCGAAACATCGCGGATGTGGATGTACGACTTCACCGCGCGGCCGCCGCCGTGCAGTTCAATCGGCGTGCCGAGTTTCATGTAAATCGCGGATCGCGGGATGATCTTGAACAACTGTTGCCGAGCGCCGTACACGTTCGTGGCCCGCACGGTGAGGAGCGGGAAACCGAACTGCTTCGCGTACGTCTTTAGCAGGAAGTCGGCCGCGGCCTTGCTGGCGGCGTAGGGTGTGCTGGGGTTCAGCGGAGCGTCTTCGGTCACGCGGCCTACACAGGTGCCGTAGGCTTCCGGCGACGAGACATGCAGATAGCGCTTGAGGTACTTCTGCTTGCGGAGGTGGTTCACGAGCTTTGCGAGTGCCACGGTGTTCGTCTGGAACCAGTGCTCGGGATGATCCCAGCTTGGTGCCACTTCGCTCTGTGCGGCGAAGTTCACGATCGCCTCGGGCTGCTCGCGATCCAGCAGTGCGAGCAGATCGCCGCAATCGCGGTTCATGTCGAGGCGGTGGTAGCAATATCGCGAGAGGTTGGCGCGCGTGCGGTACTTCAAGAACAGCGGCGTGCGCTCGGCTGATCGGCTCACGCCAATGACGCTGTACTTGGGATCGTCGAGCAACAGATCGACGAAATCCTGCCCGGAGAATGAGTTGGCCCCGAGGACGACCACTTTCATGCTGCGGCCTCTTGAAGTTGGTGGAGTGCGGCTCGTGCCGCGTTTAGTTGCGTGGCCCGGCGTGCTTCGAGTTTATTTGTCGCAAGCGAGAATGCACGCCGTTGGCTGCTGGTTGGGAGGAACTCGTTCAGACGAATGCACACCCACTTCACGCGGTAAACGGGCATCAATAGTCGAGCGCGATGCACGACGGATTCGGGATCAGGGAAGCAGGCGGCGATCGCGTTCGCGAAGGGCTCAAAGAAGCATCCAGGCACAGGGACTGCGGGCTGGCAGAAGAAATCGCAGATTAGCTTCGCGGGGTCGTCCCACCCGGCGTACTCGAAGTCGAGGAACCGCACGCGGCCGTCTGCTTCGAGCAGCGTGTTGTGAAAGCCGAAGTCGGATGGCGATACGCAGCGAGCAGTCGGTTCCAGTGGTTTGTCCAGTGACAACGCGGTGTCACTGGTCTCCGAACGCACTTCTTCCCAGATGGGAATCAGTTCGCGATTCACGAACGCCGCGGTCTCGGGATCGGTGACGGCGGCAAGCCGATCCACACGTCGGCTCACGGTGCCCAGGTGTTCCGCAATACTGAAACACGCTTCGGATGCGACCCGCAGCCGCGAGGCGAGCGGTCGCCAGCGAGCCGTGTTCAAGTCACGCACGAATTCGATGGCCTGCTCGATCAGATCGGCCGAAACATCGGAAGCGGTTGTCGGTCGGCCGTTCACATACTCGAACAATCCGAGACCCGCGTCGGGGTTGCTCGTTAACGGTTCCGGGATGCAGTGGATTCCGCTGGCCCACGCGAAACGCGAGAACGCGAACTCGGCTCCGAGCCGGTCGCGGGTGTCGTTGGGGTGGCGAAAGTAGGCTTTGAGAACGGCTTCGCCGTTCTCGGTTTCGGCGCGGTAGACGCGGTTGTTCTTGCCGCCCGTGAGCGGCGTGAGTGCGCGTGCTGGCCCGAACTCGGCAGCAGCGAGAAGGAGGTTCACCGTGGCGTGGTCGAGCGAAGTCACGCGCACGCCCTCCGCTCCACGAGAAGCTGGTCGGCACAGTCTCGCCACGACACCGTGCGTGCGAACCCTGCGTGGTCCGCGTGCGCGTTTGCAGGGTCGAACAGCACCTTCCGCACTTCTCGCGGGAATGCCGATTCGCCCAACACTTCCGGGAGATCGTCCACGAACGCAGAGCATCGCAGTGAGCCGATGCGGGCCAACTTGGCCGCGAGTGTGAGTTCGAGGAACACCCGATCACGCGACAAGCCTAGGTCGTAGAAGCCGTGCGATTCGAGGAAATTGTGGGCGGCTGCGTGCAGGTCGTGCTTCTCGCCGCGGTAGGGGTGGCGCGTCTTGTGACTCACTACGGCCACCTGCACGCCAGCGTCCCAGCACAGCCCCAGAAATTCCATCACGCCGGGCCATGGCTCAGCGTCGGTAATGCGTGGGCCGTAAGCGATCCCCTGGAGTTCGGTCCAGTCGTCCTCGCGGTTCGTGGCGCGGAGGTAATCGCGTACCGCTTGCTTGGTCGCGACCAGCGAAGCGGGAATGAGCCCACGCTCGACCGCGAGCCGGTGGAACAGGCGGTCGTAGCGGACGATCGTGTTGTCGAAGTCGAGGCCAATGAGCATGGTTCACCCCGCGACCTGGATGAGTGGGCGAGCACACAGACCGTGTTCGAGATCGTTCAGTGCGGCGTTGATGTCGGTCAGGCCGTAGGTTCGCGACAGCAGCGGTTCGAGGTTCAGCTTCCCCGCGGTGATGAGCTTGCAATAGCGGGGGAAGTCGCGGTCGGGGTTGTTGTCGCCACCCCAGGTGCCGAGCAATCGTTTGCCCTGGTTCAGTTCGCGGGGGTCCAGTTCCAGCATCTGTCCGTGCTTGGCGTTACCCACGACCACGGCTGTTCCGCCCTGTGGTCGCACGCAGGCGAGTGCCTGCTGCATAACGGTCGGGTTGCCGGTGGCTTCGATGGCGAAGTCCGCACCACCGGGGCACAGTGCCCGAATCTGCTGAACGGGGTCGCCGGTCCGGGCGCTGATGGTGTGGGTTGCGCCGAGTTGCTTCGCGAGGCCGAGCTTGTCCGGGTTCACATCGACGGCAATCACAGGGTAACACCCCGCGAGGGGTGCGGCCGCGATGGCACACGAACCGATGCCGCCGGCGCCGAACACCACGAGGCTCTGCCCCGGTCGCGGTTGAGCCGTGTTGAACACGACCCCCGCACCCGTGGGGACGGCGCAGCCCACGAGCGCCGCCAGGCGCATGTCCATGCCTTCGGGCACAAGTGTGAGGCGGTTCTCGCTGATGACGGAGTATGTGGCGAAGGTCGTAATGCCGCCGGCGTTCACGTCGCGGCCGTTCCAGCCGTAGACGGTGCTGTTCACGTCGGCCCCGCTCCCCTTGATCCACGAGAGGATCACGCGGTCGCCGGGTTTCACCTTGGCGACGCCGGCACCCACTTCGCGCACGGTGCCGCTCCCCTCGTGGCCGAGGCAGTGCGGGCAGTAGCGATCTTCGCCACGGTGGCCGCGGGCTTCGAGGATTTGCGTGTGGCAGACGCCGCAGAACGCGACTTCGATCAGTGCTTGACCCGGCTTCAAAACTGGGATATCAAGATCGGCCAACTCGAGCGGCTTCTCGGGCGCAACGAGGACCGCAGCGGTCGTCTTCATGGTGTGGTCCGTCCGTGGACGCAGTTTGGGGAAGGCAGATTTCACCACACGCCGAAACCGGGTTCAAGCCCAACTTCGGCGCGGGTTGGTCACGTCACTTCGGAAGCGGCACCTGCTCCTTCGCTCGCAGATAAGCCACGAGGTCGCGAACCTCCTCAGGCTTCATCTGCTCGAACAGGCCGTCGGGCATGATCGACACGTTCGTTTGCTTGCGGGTCGCGATGTCGCCTGTTGGTAGCACCACCGTGTCATTCGTCGTGCGGATGGTGATTGCGTCCTTCGTTTCGCGGAGCACGATACCCGAGATCACGCGGTCATCCATAGTGGTGAAGTTCACCATCTGGAATTCACGCGGCACGACGGCACTCGGATCGAGCACGTTTTCCAGCACATAATCGAGGTTCGATCGCTGCGAGCCGGTGAGTTCCGGCCCCACGGCTTGCCCCTCGCCGAACATCTTGTGGCACGCCCCGCAGTGCTTCGTGAACAGCACCCGGCCGCTCGCAACACTCGCCTTGGTCAGCGTGTCCTCGGTGAGTAGTTCCTTCCACTTCTTCGTGAGTGCGGCTCGGGCCTGCGAAGCGGGAGCGATCTTGCCCCACACCGAATCGAGCCGTGCCGACAACGCCTTGTCATTGAGCGCGAGAATCTGTCGGGCGGTGGTCACGGGGATGTCGGCACGCGGTACGTCCTTCTTCTCGACGGCATCGAGCAGCGCGTTGGCCCATTCCTTGCGTGCGGCAAGCGTCTGCACGGCGTCGAGCTTCTCGTCGGGAGTGAACTTCGGATACGCCTTGATGATGGCCGCTGGCGTGTCGGCATCGGCGAACGCCGCAAGTCCGCGGATGGCAGCCGTGCGAACAGCGGGATCATCGAGCAGCGTGCGAAGTGTCTTGGCGAACTCGGGGAGCTTCAGCGGACGCAGCAGTTCGATGGCTGCGCGACGGCTTTCAGGTGTAGCTCCCATGTCGGTAGTGCGTTTGAGCAAGATGCCGATTGCTTCCTTATCGCCGAACAAAACGGCGACGGCCTCGGCGTCTCGCTGGAGCTTCGGGTTACTGGCGACCTTTTCATAAACCGCAGGCCAGTTCACTGGAGGGGTAACGCCCTTGAGGCCAGCAAGTGCTTCCCTTAACACACCGAGAATGTCGAGCCGCACTTCGTCAGGAGAGTTCTGAAGGCGCTCGACGATCCATTCCAGCGTCTCCGTTCGCCGGTTAGCCTCTCGTCCAAATGCCAGCGCAAAGCGAACCCCATTGCGTCGCAAAGTTGGGTGCTTGGCTTTCAGACTTTCCCAAAGTAATTCCTGCTCGGACTCCTTAACTCGGCCCAGAAGTGCGTACCAAGTTAACTGGACAAGGTTCGGATCCGAGTCCGGCTTGATGTTGTGCAATAAGCATGTCCGTGCTCGCAGCTCAATTGTCTGCCGGGGCCCCTTCAATTCGTTCAGTCTTTGAGAGCGTTCGCAAGCCGAGGCGATCGCCAGTAGCACGTCTGGCGGTTGTGGCTTCATCAAGAAAAAGATCGAGTCTATTGTCGCCTTCTCCTTCACTTCACCTTCCCCCCACTTGATCGACGGCTCACCCTCAATGAGGAGGCGAATCGTCCAGGCACGGACGACATCGGATTTGTCTTGCAAGAATGGTGTGAGATCAACGGCGGCCAGTTCCTCAAGCGTCGCGAGTGCCCACATCGCGCGGAGCCGGTGCGTGGGTTCCTTCTCGTCTTTCAGCATCGCTCGCAAAGCCGCAAGCGGCTCGTCCCTCAACTTTTTCCCGACGGCTCGTTCTTGAAGCACGCGGCGGGCCTTGCGGCTGAACCACTCGTTGCTTGCGGTTACGGTCATCTTCACCAACTCGGCGTCGGTCAGCTTCGAGACGTCGCCCTTCCACTGTTTCGGGTCGCCGTAGCTCACGCGGAAAATGCGGCCGTTCGATGTGTCGCACTTGTCGTAATTGTGGCACTCGCCGGTGTCGCACCAGTCACTCACGTACAGCGCACCGTTCGGGCCACACTTCACGCAGATTCCGCGGAACCACGAGTCGTTCGCGAACAGAAAATCCTTGCGGCGGACGCCCTTCATGCCGCTCGGGGTACGCTGCAGGCCGTCGTTGTTCAGGCGGTTGCCGTGAATGTTCGCGGTGAACAGCGTGTTGCGATACTCCGCCGGGAAGTTGTCGCCGAGGTAGATCGCGCAACCGCTGTGGGCGTGACCGCCGCCCGCGTCGCTGTGCTCCGGCTTCCCGCCGACGCCCGTGCCTCGCGAACTTGTCCAGTCGCCGCCAGCCCAGTGACGGTAATCGACGCAACTCTTCATCAGGCCGTAGGTGTGCGGGTTCGCGTCCTGGCCGTACATGCGTTGGTAGTGACCGCCGGGGACGAAGTGGAACAGGTGGTCGATCACGCAGTTCGTGATGAACATTTCGCCGTTCTCGTCCCAGTCGAGGCCGAACGGGTTCGTGGTGCCGTGGGCCACCGGCTCGAAGATCTTTCGCGTGGGGTGATAGCGCCACACGCCGCAGTCCATGTAGGGGCGTTTCTCTTTCGGTGTGCCGGGCGTGCCAACCCACGCCTTCGCCTGGATGCCGTTGCAGCCGTAGAGCCAGCCGTCCGGCCCCCAACCGAGCGAGTTGAAGATGTTGTGCTTCGTGTCGGTCATGTTCCAGCCGTCGAGCGCGACCTCGGGCTTGCCTGGCTTGTCGCCTTCGAGGATCGGCACGAACAGCAAGTTGGGCGACGAACAGAGCCATACGCCGCCGAAGCCGAGTTCGATGCCGGAGAGGTTCACGCCGTTGTCCATGAACACGGTCTTCTTGTTGAAGGTGCCGTCGCCGTCGGTGTCTTCGAGGATCACGACGCGGTCGGATCCTTTGCCGTCCTTGCTCCACCTCGGGTAGCTGAGGCACTCGACGACCCACATGCGGCCACGATCGTCGAACGTGAACGCGATGGGCTGTACGATGTCGGGTTCGCCCGCGAACATCGTGACCTTGAACCCCTCGGGCACGGTCATCTTCGCGGCCGCGTCCTTGGTGGGAACGGGGCCATCGACAGGCTTCGCGGGCTGAGCGGCCTCGGGAGTCGTCGGCGCGACGACCAGCAGCAAGAGCGAGAACGCGAGAGTTCGCATGGGTGTGATTGGGTTATTGGGGGAGGGCACAGTTTCGGATATGGTATCCGCAATAGGAGACTCTCGGAACCAGACGTGTGTTTTTACCCCGAAAGGGTTGTATTCCACAGCCCAGGGTCGCCGCTTCGGCGCACCCTGGGAAACCTGACGCAATCGGGAGCATCTTCGCGTACCCAGGGTGCGCCGCAAAGCCGACGACCCTGGGCTGTGGAATACAACCCCTTCGGGGTAAAGTCATCCACCGCCGTAAAGGGCGGGCTAAATTTGTGGAGCCATCCATGTCAGCGATCCTCTCCGATGATGCCGTGCGGCAGTATCACGCCGATGGCTACACCCTCGCACGCGGGTTCTTCGACCCCGCCGAGATCGAGTTGCTGAAGCGCTCCGCGAAGCACGACAACGTGCTCGATAAGCAGTCGTTCGGGCGGGCCGACGGGGAAGGGGGCGTGGTGCGGTTGTCGCTGTGGAACCACCCCGGCGATGGCATCTACGGCATGTTCGCACGCTGCGAGCGGATGGTGCGGAGTTGCGAAAAGCTGCTCGGCGGCGAGGTGTACCACTACCACTCGAAGATGATCCTCAAGGATGCGAAGGTTGGCGGCGCGTGGGCGTGGCACCAGGACTACGGCTACTGGTATCAGAACGGCGTGCTGGAACCGTTGCTCACATCAGTGTTCATCGCGGTCGATCCTTGCACCGTCGAGAACGGCTGCCTGCAAGTGATTCGCAACTCACACCACTGCGGGCGGATTAATCACATCCTCACGGGCGAACAGGCCGGCGCGGATCGGGAGCGGGTCGAGGAGTTGCTGAAACGACCGGAGCGGTTTCCTCTCGTGCATGTGACGATGGAACCCGGCGACACGCTGTTCTTCCACCCGAACCTGCTGCACCGCAGCGATCAGAACAAGAGCGAGAATCCCCGGTGGGCGATGATCTGCTGCTACAACGCGGCCCGCAACGACCCGTACAAGGAATCACATCACCCGCGCTACACGCCGCTGAAGGTCGTGGCCGATGCGGCGATCAAGCAGGTCGGCGTGAAGCGATTCGCGGACGACACAAGCGATGTGGCCTGGCTCGAAGATCAACGCGACAGCAGCGCCAAGGCTCTGCTGAACGACGGGAAGTAAAAAGCCCACCCGCATTGGGTGGGCTGTGAGGTTCACTCGTACTACTTTTTGCCACCGCCCCCACCGGGGCGGGGAGCGCCACCGCCCCCAATTCCACCGGCAGGACGACCACCGCCGACACCCGCCGGCGGCCCACGCATCACGGGTGGAGCCGCTGGCGCGGAACGGATCATGGGAGCCGCTGGTGCAGCGCGAACGACCGGGGGCGCGACTGGTGCGGAGCGAACCACCGGAGCCGCTGGGGGCGCGACCGGTGCGGAGCGGATCACAGGTGCCGCCGGGAGTGATGGCGTCGTACCACCGCGTACGATCGGCGCTGGTGGATTTGCCGGGGCGATGTTCACGGGAGCCGGAGCCGGGCGATCGTTCCCACGCGGGGCCAGATTCGCCAGCGGGTTGTTGGGTTGGCCCGTGCCGTTTCGTGGAGTGATGGTCACACCACCCGGCGGGTTGCCCACAGCAGGGGGCCTGGCCACGGTCGTGCTAACCGGTGGGGCCTGAATTGCACCCCCGCGATTCGAGACGAGCGGTGCCCCGCCAACGCCAGTTTGGTTATTCGCAGGGCGATTCCCCGCACCCGAGATGGTCACCGGTTGGGTCGCCGCCCGTGTCGCGTTCGCCGTGGAGATCGTCCTCGCCACCTGTGATGCGGGTTGTACCAGAGGCGGAGCTGGCCGCGGCGTTGCTGGTGGGGTAGCAGTCTGGGTCGCGGCCCGAACGCCGGTGTTCACAGCGCCCGCAACACCCGGGCGGTTCATTGCCACGGGAGCGGGTCGCGGTGCTTGCCCCCCAGCACGACCCGCATTGGGCACGCCCATCGCCTTGCCCGCGTAGCAGTTGCCGACGTGTCTCGCGTAGTTCGGGTTCGTCCGGTTCAGGTAACAGTAGTGGTTCCACACTGGGTTCCGGTATCCTCGGCAGTTACCGTACCACGGAACGTAGCCGCCGAATCCGCCGAGCCCCCAGAATGGGTTTCCGAAGCCGAACCCGATCCCCAGCCAACTGCCGCCGAACCCACCGTAGCCGTAGTTGCCGTAGTAGAAGTTGTTGAAGCCTGGCCCGATGTAGAGCGACGAGAACAACCCGCCCGTACCCCAACCATCGCCGTAACCGCAGCCGATGGCGTATCGCGGGCGGTATGCCCATCCCGAGGTTTGCCAGAGCGGTTCCGTGAAGCAGACACAAGCGTTTAGGATCCCGCGATCCTCCAGCGGGTAGTCCCAATAACCCGGAACATACATGTAGCCATATGGCGTGGCGAGGTACTGGCTCGGCACCCACATCCGGTCGCCGTTGGCCTGTGCCCAGAACCCCGGACGCCAGACGTACTTCTCGTTGCGGAACTCCCACGCACCCGGAATCCAGAGCCCATCGGGGTTGTCGGTCGGCGTGTTCGGTCCGTTCTCCACCGACGCGGGCGGTTGTGGCAGGTCGATCCGCCAACTGTTCTGATCGGTAGGCGTCCACGAACCGGGAAGGTACGTCCACTTCCCGTCGAGTTCCTTCCACCTGCCCGCGGACCAGGCGCGGCCCGGCGGTGCGTTTCGCCAGAAGCCACTGACCCAAATGAAGTCTTTGCGGTCGGCGTCCCACGACCAGTATCCGGGAACCCAACGGACGTTCTGGCCCTCGGGCTTGGTGTCGGGCGGCAATTCCGGAATCGGGTCGGGCGGTGCTTTGGGCGCGGTCATGCCAGCACCCCGCACTTCAGCGCCGGGCTGAGCGAAGGCCTCGTGGACGGGTCCGCGGTCCAGAACCTTCACGCCGGGTTCAGGCTGTTCCGCGACCTTCGCAGGTGCTGGCAATTCTTCCGGCAATTTGTCGGGAGGCGGGAGTAATGGCTGTGAACGAAGTGGAGATACGAACGCAAGCACCGCAACGAGTGCGGCGGCACGCTCGAGAGAACGTATCACGGTGCTACCTCATGAGAGGAACAAGGGTTCCGCTCATTTCATGGTACACGAACCAGAATCGTGACGTGACACTATCTCTTCACAATTCTGGGTCGGACCCACATCGGGGCCGACTAGCCCTCCCAGACGTGCAGTATCGTCAGCAGGCGGTTGCCGAAAATCAGCGTCCCCACGATCGCGGCGGTGAGCCCCGTCGCCAGAACTGCTCCGGCAGCGATGTCGAGGCATCCGTGAATGCGATTTTTGGTCTCGTCGTCCAGACCGTGAAAGAGCGTCTCGATGGCACTGTTGAAGAGTTCCGCAGTCATCACCATGCCGATGCAACCGATCAGCAGGCACCATTCTGTGCGATCGCATCCCAGCGCCAGCGCGGCCGCAATCGCCAGCGCGGCGAAGAAGAAGTGGACGAAGAAGCTGGAGTGTCCTCGCACGCCGAGTTTCATTCCCCGGAACGCTTCACGAAATTTGTCAGCCCATTTCCTCGGCTTCTTGAGTCGCCGTGAGTCGCCCTCGCTCGTCTTCGATTTCGCCTCCCACCAGTCACCGGGCATGCCACTCTCCGGCGTTAGGTTGGATGGAAACCCCGATGGCCAAGAGTTCATTGGGAATACCCCGGGCGAAAGATGCTACCGTCCGCGGCCTGAGGTGGAGTTTGCGTTGTTGCCGTTAATGGGTGCCCCGGCGAAGCGGCCCGGCGTGAACGCGGCCATCAAGTTCGGCATCACCATGAACTGGACACCGAGGTTGTTCTGCAAGGAGTTGTACGTCACTCCCAGTGAGAACGTCAGATCCGATCCCGTCCGGGTAATGTAGAACGAGTTCGACAACGCCTGGTTGATGCCGAAGTCGTAGCTAGCCGCAAGGTTCATGAAGTAGCGCTGGCTCAACTGATACCCCACGCTACCCGTAACGGCTCGGCTGTTGATCGGATCGGTCTGGCGATAGCCGAGGTAGAAGTTTGTGCGGTCTGGGCGGCTCATTGCGGCACCGAACGTGTAATAGCGCGACCCCGTACTGTAAGGCTCGAACCAACCCGACGACATCAGGGCCGTGCGGTCCCCGATGTTCCACAACGCGTCGTATTCGAGGAACGCGAACGGGTTACCGAAGTTGTCGCGGGACGATTCCGGCAGGTACGACGCCGACACATCGAGCGTGAACATGTCCACAGTGTGTTCCATGCCGGGGTAGCCCCGCTTCGTCTGGAAGCGTTGCCGAACGTCAGCCTGGAGCACGTTGATGTTGTCGATCGAATCGACCCGGTTCGTGGCCCCCCGGCGAATCAAGTATCGCTGCGGGTTGAACTGGCTCGTGGGGTCGCCGCCTGTTGCCAACAACGTACCGTTTGGCCCTGCCACGAGCGTTGGCTGCATGGGCGTGATGTTACGCCATGACTGGTCGGTGGCATCGTCGTTCAGGCGGTCAAGTAGTGGCAACTGACTGAACGGGACGTTGCTTCTGGCATAGAGGTAGTTCGCACCGAACACGACCTTGTGATTGATACCGCGGACGTTGAAAAGATCGCTGGTCGCGTTCTCGTAAAGTCGAGTGAGGGGCAGTGTCGCACGGGCACCGCCACCACCCCAGACGCGGCCCACGCTGTTGCCGTTCAAGTCTTCCGTGTATCCCGTCAGATCGACTGTCCCATAGGGTGCGAATTTCACCGGGCCAAGCGCCAGGGGAACGCTCAACTCCTGCATCAGGTCGAACCGACCCGTATCCACTTTCTGATCGGTTGAAAGAACGGAGGTTGGGTTGATGGTGCTTGGCCGTGCCAGTGCGTATCCCGCGTTGGCATGCCCCGAATACACGAACAGGTCGTTCAGGAATGTTTGACCAGTTACGTAACCGTCGAGGCGGGGCAACCACTGTGTTTCGGCCACCCACGGACGGTCGAGCCGGTACTCGAGGAGTCCGGCAGCCATGTAGTTTCGCTTCTGGTACGTCAGGTACGAGAACGTCTCATGATTCGCGCCGAGGTCGAACTCTTGCTTGTAGTATTCTTCCAGGAAGTTCTTGTCGCTCAGGTACGCCACCTGGCCCTGGTAGTACAGACCTTCGATGATTTCTTGCTGGTGACGCCAGTCGGCCCGCCCGCGGTAACTGGGCTGTGTTGGCTCCGGTCCGCGGTCCCCACCCAGAAGGTCGATGCCGTGGTCCTTCAGTCCGTAGAGCTTCACCTGGCCGATAGGAGCGAGTAGACCAGGTTCGCGTACCGGCACGTTGTACGTGTAATCCGTTCCGAGTGCCGCCCCACGGGCCGACATGTAGTCGGCATTTAACCGCCACTTCTGTCCGGGGGGTGGTTTCAGGGCGAGCAGGTCGAACATATCCCAGGTTGTGTAAGCACTCGTCCCGAACATCTGGCTCTGGCCAGCAGAGAAGCCGACAAACGGCCCGAGTGGGTCGGTGGCGTCGAGCCGGAGGCGGGGGAGGTAGAACACGGGAACACCCGCGATCTTGGGAATCGCCCCATATGCCGTCATCATCTTCTCGCTGCCCTCGACCTTTTCGCCCGTGAGCAGATCGCGGAACGGGATGCCGAACGCATTCCGGAGGAGTACCTTCTGCTCGCTCATGGTGACGCGACGCGAGTCGAACCGGAGTCCGGGGTCGCTGGGCAGGCTACTCCCGTCAAACGAAGCCTGGAGAGCTTCCCAATTTTCTCTGTCGAGGCGGCGAAGTTCCTGGCCACGCAAACGCACGGGTTGCGTGATTTGCTCGGGGGTAAATTCCAGGCTCGCAGAGAGAGCCACGGCCCGCTCTCGCTGCATGTCGTAGTACACTTCCGAAGCGCGAAGTGTTTGCAGCGGCCCGTCCTTCGTCTTCGTGCGAACGATCACGTTCCCCGCGAGGTACGATTCCACCTCGGTCTTCCTGTCGGGCGACGACTGGAAGCCGTTCTGGATGTTGTCGATCGCCAGACCGCGAACCCACACCACAGCATCGTCCGTGGCGAATTCTGTTTCCTGGCCGTCTTCCCCGGTGGCGTTCACGATCACCCCACCGGTGAACACGAACCGCCGCGTGCCGTCGGGGAGAACCTGACTGTCGAGTGTATTGGGGGTGCCGTAGCGCCGAGTGAAGCGGAACTGCTGCGATTTCCCTTGCGGGATCGGCAGAACCGATCCGTCTGGTAAGGTGAAGTCGGGTTGGTCCGGCACTCCGGCTGGTTGCCGTGCGGGCTGGAACGCCGTCCGTGGCGGCACAGCCGGCGCGGGGGCGAACAGCGCGTCCGTAGGCAGGACACCGCCCGGTCGCCCGGCCGCCAGTGGTGGCGACTGAGCAAACGCGTTGGTGCCGACCGCAAGCGCGACCGCCACCGCGACACAGGTTATCACCCCACCCCTGACCACGGTGCCTCCGCGTCCGGCTGCCATCCGAGAAGTTATTGCTTGAAGGCGGGGGACTATAAGCGGGTCCGCGAGGGAATCAAGGCGGATATGAAATGCGTGGTTGCGAGGTCGTGCACTCCTCCCGACCATCGCGTATACTCTCATTAACCTGCCCGGCCACCGCATCGAGATTCTCTCCATGCCCCGCCTGCTCTCCATCTTCTGTATCCTCGCACTCGCATCGCCAGGCCTCGCCGCCGACACGCGGGTGGACTTCGCACGCGACGTGCTCCCCATCCTGTCGGACAAGTGCTTCCAGTGTCACGGACCGGATGAGAAGGCACGCAAAGCCGACCTCCGACTCGACCTCAAGGAAGACGCACTCCAGGCACCGGTGATCGTTCCGGGGAAGTCTGCCGAAAGCGAGTTGGTGAAGCGTCTCGCGCCCGCCGACCCAGCCGAGCTGATGCCGCCCGCCAAGTCGAACAAGAAACTTAGCGCTGCGGAGATCGCGACACTCAAGGCGTGGATCGACCAGGGGGCCCCGTGGGGCCAACACTGGGCATTCACCGCACCGCGGAAACCCGCTGTGCCGCACATTCAAAATCCGAAGTACGACATCCGCAATCCCGTTGATGCGTTCATCGCGGAACGACTCATCCGCGAGCAGTTGCTGCCGTCGCCGCCCGCCGAAAAGGAGCGGCTGATTCGCCGCGTGACGCTCGACCTTACCGGGTTGCCGCCGACGCTGGAAGCTGTCGATGCTTTCCTCAAGGACGATTCGCCCAAGGCTTACGAAACCGTGGTCGATCGCTTGCTGAAGTCCGAGCGGTTCGGCGAACGGATGGCGTGGGACTGGCTCGACGCCGCACGCTACGCCGACAGCAACGGCTACCAGGGCGACGGCGAGCGCACCATGTGGCCGTGGCGCGACTGGGTTATCCGTGCCTTCAACGACAACATGCCCTACGACCGCTTCACAGTGGAGCAACTCGCGGGCGACCTGCTGCCGAACCCGACGAGAGAGCAGACGCTCGCGACCGGGTTCAACCGCAACCACATGATTAATGGCGAAGGGGGGCGCATCGCGGAGGAGAACCGCGTCGAGTACGTGTTCGATCAGGCAGAAACGGTTGGCACGATCTGGCTCGGCCTCACGTTCACCTGCTCGCGGTGCCACGACCACAAGTTCGACCCGCTCTCGAAGCGCGATTACTACAAGCTGTTCGCGTACTTCAACCAGACACCCGTGAACGGCGCTGGCGGCAACGGGCAGACTCCGCCGGTGATCGACTTCGCATCCCCCGAGCAGGAGCAGAAACGCAAAGACGCACAGGCCGCGTTCGACGCACTCGTAAAGCAAGTCGGGCCAATCGAGAAGCGGCTCCGCG
Source organism: Planctomycetaceae bacterium (assembly GCA_013823135.1). Classification (GTDB taxonomy): domain Bacteria; phylum Planctomycetota; class Planctomycetia; order Gemmatales; family Gemmataceae; genus Gemmata. The sequence continues at coordinate 51,526 of PNLP01000003.1, read as the reverse complement.
AAGCCGGCATGGTGAAAGACAAAGACGGCAAGTACGAGACAACGCTGCCGCAACTCATCGAGTCGGCACTACGCAAGGGACCGAACGACCGGGCCGATCAGAACTACGACGAACTCATCAAGCATTTCAAGGACAAAGAACCCGAGTACGTCAAACTACTACCCGAACTCCGAAAAGCGAAGCAAGCTCGCGACGCGGCCGCCCAGGGTGTTCCGAAGGTGATGGTGATGGCCGACATGCCCGCACCCCGCGATACGTTCATCTACACTCGCGGCGACTACCAGAAGAAGGAAGGGAAGGTGCTGCCCGGCCCCCCCGCCGTGTTCAAGGCGGCCTCCTGGCTTCCGGCTGTACGGCAGAACAGGCTGGACCTCGCACGCTGGATCGTCTCGCCTGAGAATCCGCTGACGGCTCGCGTCACGGTGAACCGCCTGTGGCAGACGTTCTTTGGAACGGGTCTCGTGAAAACGGCCGATGACTTCGGCGTGCAGAGCGAGCGACCGAGCCACCCCGAGCTGTTGGACTGGCTCGCCGTGGAGTTCGTGGAATCGAAGTGGGACGTCAAGCACATGGTTCGCTTGATGGTGACCTCCAGTGCCTATCGGCAGTCGTCGGTGGTCACGCCCGAACTCCGCGAACGCGACCCCGACAACCGGTTGCTTGCCCGCGGAACACGGCATCGCCTTCCCGCCTGGATGATCCGCGATCAGGCACTCGCCGCGAGTGGCTTGCTGACACCAACCATCGGTGGCCCAGCCGTGAAGCCCTACCAACCAGCGGGCATCTGGGAGGAAGCGACGTTCGGGAACAAGCGGTACCAGCAGGACAAGGGCGAGGCGCTGTATCGCCGGAGCCTGTACGTGTTCTGGCGGCGGATCGTCGGGCCGACGATGTTCTTCGACGCGGCCAACCGCCAGACGTGTTCCGTGAAAGGCACCACGACGAACACGCCACTTCACGCGCTGGCAACGCTCAACGACATCACGTATGTCGAGGCCGCTAGGGCACTCGCACAACTCGCGATGACTCAGGGCGGCACTTCTGATGCGGAACGTGTCGCGTTCGCGTTCCGTCGCGCGACCGCTCGTAAGCCGACCGAAGCCCAGGTGAAGATCCTTGTTGGGGCGCTCGAGAAGCAGCGTGCGCTCTTCGCGGAGGACAAAGCTGCTGCCGGGAAGTTGCTGAAGACTGGCGATTCACCCCGCAACGAAAAGCTCGATGCCACCGACCACGCCGCGCTGACCGTCGTGTGCTCGCTGATCCTGAACCTGGATGAAGTGCTGAACAAGTGACGTTCGTGAAGCGGCCGCCCCGCCGGGGCGGCGGCTAAACAGATTCAACGAGAACTCCCATGCACCCTGCACACGAACGCGCTTTGCTCCTTTCGCGTCGGCACTTCTTCGGGCGAAGCGCGACCGGCATCGGTACCGCGGCGCTGGCGACGCTTCTCAATCGCGAGGCAACCGCTGCGGAGTCGAAGCGGATCGGCGGGTTGCCCACGTTGCCGCACCACCCGGCGAAGGCCAAGCGCGTTATCTACCTGTTCCAGAACGGCGCGCCGACGCACGTAGACCTCTTCGACTACAAGCCCGAACTCACGAAACGCAAAGGCGAGCAGATTCCCGATTCGGTCGTGAAGGGAGCACGCTTCAGCACCATGACTGGCGGCCAGGCCGTGCGGCCTTGCTTGCCGAACATCACCAAGTTTTCCCAGCACGGGAAGGGCGGTGCGTGGGTGTCAGACTTCCTGCCGCACACCGCGAGCATCGCCGACGAGTGCTGCTTCGTTAAGTCGATGTACACCACACAGGTGAACCACGCGCCCGCGATCTGCTTCATGCTGACGGGATCCGAGATGCCCGGCCGCCCGAGCCTGGGTGCGTGGCTCACGTATGGCCTCGGCACCGAGACGGAAGAGTTGCCGGGGTTCGTCGCCATGACCAGCCGCGACAAGGAAGCATCGTGCGGGCAGATCTTCTACGACTTCTATTGGGGCAGCGGCTTCCTCCCCACGAAGTTCCAGGGCGTGAAGTTCCGCGGGCAGGGCGACCCCGTGCTGTACCTGTCGAACCCCGACGGCCAGAGCCGGGCGAGCCGGCGCTCAGCGCTGGATGATTTGAATAAGCTGAACGAACTCACGCTGAAGGAATTCGGTGACCCCGAAACCGCCACGCGGATGTCGCAGTACGAGATGGCGTACCGGATGCAGATGAGCGTGCCGGAACTCACCGACTTCAGCAAGGAGCCGCAGAAGGTTCTCGACATGTACGGCCCGGACGTGAAACGGCAGGGGTCGTTCGCGTTCAACTGCCTGATGGCACGCCGGCTCGTCGAACGCGGCTCGCGCTACGTTCAACTCCTTCACGCCGGCTGGGACCAGCACCGCAACCTGAACACGCAACTGAAGGTGCAGTGTCAGGACACCGACGGCCCGAGCGCGGCGCTCGTGAAGGATCTGAAGCGCCTCGGGTTGCTTGACGACACGCTCGTGATCTGGGGCGGGGAGTTCGGCCGCACGCCGTTCTTGCAGGGCGACATCAAAGACGTGAAGAGTTGGGGCCGCGACCACCACCCGTATGTGTTCACAGTTTGGATGGCGGGCGGCGGCGTGAAGGCAGGCACGTCCTACGGCGAGAGCGACGATTTCGGCTTCGCCCCCGCCAAGGACGCGGTCCACATCCACGACTTCCAGGCGACGATCCTGCACCTGCTTGGCATCGACCACACGAAGCACACGTTCCGCTTCCAGGGCCGGGACTACCGCCTGACCGACGTCCACGGCCACGTCGTGAAAGGTTTGCTGGCCTGAGCCGACACACCATAGCCTGGGGTGAGGTCAACGTCCGGATGGAACCTACTTCCCCTTCTGATTCAGTTTTTCCTGCTCCAGAGACTTCTTGATCGCATCGTTGAAGCTCTTCTGGAGTTCCTCTGGAGTCAGCACGGAATCGGCAGACTGTTGCCGTGAGTATTCGCCACCTTCCCACCGCAGGTTGCGGATTTCTCGTGGCCCCTGCCAGGCCTTGCCGCTCACCTTCACCTTCTGGCCGTCTTTGACGGATGGCCCGCTTGGAGAGATGCTGAACTCTGTGACCGATTGCCAGTTGGCGAGCGGTGTCGTGACCTTGGGATCGGTCGCGACGAGTTCCTTCAGACTGACGGATACGGTCTGCCAATCCTGGGAGCCTTTCAATTCCTTGACCACAGTGTAGTCAACTGCTGGTTTGCCCGGAGCGTAGGCACCCCATGCGTTCGAAGCAATCTGGATCACGAGCGTGCTGTCCGTTTGCGATTTGATCTCGAACTGCAGCGTCGCACCGTCCGGCCCACGCCACTTGATATCCCTCAACTTCCGCGTGGATGCGTGCCACAGAGGCGGGTGCCCCCAGTTGAGGCGATACCAGTCTTGCCAGCCACGGGAACCGTCGTCGATCATCCGTTCTGGTTTGTCGGTGGCCTTGATGCCCGACGCCTTCAAGTTCGCGGGCGGTGCCGACAACTCCCTGGAACTGATCGCGAATGTCTCAGTGTTGTCCTGGCCGGGTACATTTGCGAGTTTTCGGTATTTCGCGGGCGTTTCATAGACTACGTTTGCGAAAACGAAGATTGGTTGATCGACGCTCATGACCGGGCACGTCGCCTTCCACTCCTTGCCAACCTTCACGGCCCTGGCATCACGCCAGAAGCGGGAGAGCACGTGCGAGTCGATCGAGTAGTAGATATCCACGCGACGAACCGGCATCGAATCGTCAGGGGTGACTGTGACGGCGGGCACGCCATCGCCGGTCTTGAGATCGAGGACCAACTGCGGGGTACGTGGCATCTTGAAAGCACCCTTCAGATGCTCCTCGAACCACAGATATTGCGTGATGCCGTGTTCGTTGGTGTGGTGGTGGTTCAAGTGCGGGGAGATGCTGAATCGCACGCGGTCATCGGGCAGGTTACGCCAGTTCCAGGCCATGTTGTCGAGCGCAGCGTGGAAGTCGTTGGTGGGCGACAGCCACAAGATCGGGCATGTGATTTTTGGGATGTAAGCGTTGTCCGAGATGCAGGCCAGCTCGATGGCCGTGGGTTTGGTTTTGACACAACCGGGTAGGTCAGTCTGGCTTTCGAGAATGTTCCCACTCCCGCCACACGAGGGCACAGCGGCTTTCACCCGGTTGTCGATGCCGGCCAGGTTTGTGGTGAGCTTGCCACCCATGGAGTGACCAGACACACCGATTCGTGTGGGATCGACTTCGGGCTGCTTCTCCAAAAACGTGATGGCACGACGTGCCGCCATGAGCACCAGAAACCAGTTGCTGTTCCGCGGCGATTCCACGCTGTCGATTGTGAACTCGTCGGGCGTGAGTGAACCGGCGAAATGGTTCGACTTATTGCGTTGCGGTGGGTGGGTGGCGTCGAGCTTCCCCCAGTCGGTCTGAGGACCGTCGTAGGTCATCTGCTTGCGGCCAAAGTTGAGTTTGTTGCCGCCCCAGTTGATCGAGATGCTCGCGTAGCCGCGCCTGGCGTCCGTCACCACGCCATCAAGCCCGGCGGATCCGCCGCCGCCGTGCATGGACAGCAGCGCTGGCAATTTCGTTCCGCCCTTGGGAACTGCAAAGAACGCCGCGACCTTAGACGGTGCCCCTTTGAACACACCAACCTGGTAACGCACCAGCCGACAGACCAGTCCGTCCTCCTCCCATTCCTTGAGAACTTCTACCTCCAATGGCTCCTTCTGGGGATCGTATCCTGCCCAGAGTTCATCCACCGTTTGGGGTCCTTGTTTGTTCTTCAAAGGCGGCAGCGTGTCGTCCGCTGCGCAGACGGTGCTCACGGCGACAAGCCCAACAAGTAAGCAACTCGCCAGCAACCGTCTGGTCATAATCCCTGGAGCAGGCTTGTGTCTCACTTCGATCTTCATGTCGCTGGTCTCGATGGGAGGGGCTTGCGATTCACTTCGTTTCATGGTCGTCCTGCCTGGAATAGCTTGGCGATCTCAGTGGGTTCCAGAGCCACGTTCCAGATCGAAAACTCATCAATGCGGCCATTGAGGTTGCGAATGGGATGGCGATCGGGAGGAAGGGGAACGCCCCAGTTACCGATCTCCGCGAGGCCGATTGAAAGCGGTTGATCGAATTGCAGTTGATGCTGGGCGACGAGCCGACCGTCGATCCAGTGTTCCACACGCTGGCGACGGCGATCGTAGACCGTTGCGACGAATGTCCAGACTCCCAGACGGCGCGAATCGAACACCACTGGCGACCCATAACCACTGGCCTTCAAACTGGAATTGATGTCGGGGAGACGGATTCCGAGCCGCAACTCACCCTCACCTGTGATCTGCCAGTGAGGTCGGCCGACTTGATAGCCATCGGTCAGCAACAATCCCTGAAGGTTGTTGCTGAGCGCATCGACCCGGACCCAGGCGGTGAGCGTCAGCGCATCGAACTGTCCCGGTAGGGTGCACCGCACCCGATCGCCGGAGCGTCGAAACTCCAGTGCGGATTTCTCAGGCCAGCGGCCCGAGGTCCAACTGCAGCCGATGATCGTGCCATCGGCTGCGGTACGGTTAGCGATGTGATCGTGCAGGATTCGTGTGTCGCCCGTACGCGGTTCAAAGTCGTAATACGCAAGCAGACGCGGGTCATCCCGCAGACGGGTGCTTTCTTTTCGCCACGCCTGATAGCGATTCTGTGAATGCGTCTGCTCAGCGGTTTTCAGCCGATCAAGTGAAGCGAATAGTTTTGGGTCCACAGCAACCGCGTCGGGTTCGCCACGCGCGTCGATGCGTACCGTTTGCCCGGCGGTGACTTTCCAAACACGATTGGGTGCTCGGCCCGCGACGGGTGGGAGAAGTTCCACCTCGCCGTTGAACACGTGGATGTCGGTCGGCCCCGCGGCTGGAATATCCATGCCGAACTCGGTGCCGAGATCAACCAACTCCGTATCAGGAGCGACGACGGTGAAGCCTCGTGCCTGCGGCGGGACTATACCTCGTAGCCGTCCTTGTCGGCAGATCGCCCGGTTGATCGATACCAGTTCGAAATCGGCGGGGCCTTCCAGCACGACTACCGCGCCGCTGAAAAAATTGATCTGAATGGTTCCGGTCGTGAGCCGCAATCGCCCCGGGAGCAAACTGCTGCCGGTCAGCGGCGGCGTCTCCATTTGCCACACGGCATCGATGACCTGCGTCAGCATGGCCACGCTATCGTCGGTCGGTTCGGTCCGCTCCTTCGAGGTAGGTGCCCCGTTACCGTTGTCAGCGAGCTCGGGAACCGCGTTGTTCCTCGGCACTCGATTCAGTTGACGACCAATCAACATTCCGGTGGCGATCAAGAGAGTGGCGGCAACTGCCGCGACTGCCACCATTCGATAGCGGCGCGAGCGAATCCGGTCTCGAGAGTCGGAGTCATCCCGGCTGAGCGATGCGTTTGCGGCTGCTTGTGGTGACAGCGAGGATTCTTGCTGCAACTCAGCGTGCAAATCCAGGTAGTGAACGTAGCGCCTGCGGGCTTCGGCATTGCTGCCGAGGATGTGCTCCAGTGCGGCGATCTCGTCCGCGGTCGCGATCCCATCGACCAGTCGTGCCAAGAGGCGATCAAGTTCGCGTGGATGGGGTGATGAATCAGCCATGCTGCCAACCTTCCTTCCGCAGAGTCGTGTCGATGCATGCCAGTAGCCGGCTGCGGAGTTTTTCGATGGCGTAGTAGAGCTTGTGAACGCTGATGCGAACTCGCGCCGCCTCCTGTTTGATGGCCCCGTGCTCGGCGTATCGATCCAGCAGCAATTGGCGCTCTTTCTCACCGAGCTTGTTCAGGCACCCATCGAGAGCGCGACGGCGCACTTCGAGCAGTGGCGATTCAGCCGCAATGGTCGCGTCGAGTTGGGCGAGGAGTTCGTCGGAAAAAACGAGCCGTTCACGTGCCTGTCGCTGTCGCCACTTCTGCACTTCGACATAGGCGAACCCGATCGCCCACGCGACAAACGGTCGCTGCGGATCGTAATCGCCATACTTCTCCCAAAGGCGGGCCGAGGTCTCCTGCAACACGTCCTCGGCGTCTGATTCCCGAGGTACGAGCATGAAGACATACCGCCGGACTTCCGGCTGAAACCGGGTCCATAGCCTGACGAACTGCGCGGCGCTGTCATCCATATTCACGAACCTCATCCGTGCTTCGCCCCCTATCTCCTCACAGGCCGGGCAAATTCGGAAGGAATTCTTCGCTTTTCCGACTCTCTAATTCAAGGATGATGATTGCTCGCGCACACCCTCTGCAATCCGTCGGGCGTCTGTTCCCGTCTGAATGGTGTCACAACTGAGTTTTTGGAGTTCACCATGTCCGAATTGAGCCGTCGTAAGTTCCTGACCACATCCGCCGCCGCTGCGGTCTATGCTGCCACAAACGGGTTGGCCGTTGCGGCTGATCCCGCACCCGATTGGACGAAACTCGTTTCGGGTAACACCGCATTCGGCCTCAATCTTTACGGCCAACTCAAGGGTGAAGCCGGGAACCTGTTCCTGTCCCCGTTCAGCATCTCAACCGCCCTCGGCATGGCCGCTGCGGGTGCCAGGGGGAAGACGCTGGAAGAGATGGTGCAGGTGATGCACCTTCCTGCGGACGCTCCCGCCGCGTTCGGTGCTGTGCTCAAGAGCTTGAACGAAGAGCCTGACGCCAAGAAGCGGGGGTTCACGCTCAGCACGGCGAACGCGCTGTGGGCACAGAAGGGTTACCCGTGGAAGCCCGAATACAAGACGCTGGTCTCCGACTCCTACGCGGCTGGCCTCTTCGACGTGGACTTCATTTCGGCCGCCGAAGCCGCCCGCGGCACAATCAACTCTTGGGTCGAGAAGGAAACGCGAGAGAAGATCAAAAATCTCCTCCCGGTCGGCAGTGTGACCGCCGACACGCGCATCGTGCTGACCAACGCTATCTACTTCAAGGGCGACTGGCAGACCCCGTTCGAGAAGAAGCAGACGAAGGATCTTCCCTTCACCCAGGCTGATGGAACGAAAGCGGACATGCCGCTGATGCACCGCGTGGGCGGCTATCTGTACTCGGAGAACGACACGCTTCAGGTTCTGGACATGCCGTACACGGGCCGGCGTGTGAGCATGACCGTGATCCTGCCGAAGAAGGCCGATGGCTTGCCAGCCGTCGAGAAGGATCTGACCGAGGACAAGCTCGCCTCGCTTCTCAAGACCCTGCGGTTCGAGAAGCAAGTTCATGTTCACTTGCCGAGGTTCAAGATCGAGAAGTCGTTCACCTTGAATCAACCGCTGATCGCGATGGGAATGAAGGCCGCGTTCGCCGGTGCCGACTTCTCGGGGATGCAGACGGGGAAGGAACAACTGAGCATCTCGGCCGTCGTTCACAAAGCGTTTGTGGACGTGAACGAGGAAGGGACCGAGGCGGCCGCTGCGACCGGCATTGTGGTCGGCACTACGTCGGTTGCTCAACCTCCGACGCCACGTTACTTCAAGGCCGATCATCCGTTCCTGTTCATGATCCGCGACCAGAAGACGGGTAGCGTTCTGTTCACGGGACGCATGGAAAGCGCGAAGGTGTAAATGTCGCCGATCGGAAATCCGTTTTCACCGGAGAGAACGCAGAAGACGCAGAGGAAAGACTGAGACAATGATCGCTCTGGCTTCTCACTGCGTACTCTGCGTTCTCTCCGGTGAAAACTCTTGTGTGTGTGTTAGCGATCAGTCGCCACGGAGTCCGCACTTGGCTTCGACTTCTGGCCCGTCGTGTTCACCGCGATCACGCGATACGTGTGCTTCTTGTCCGCTTCCGCCTTCGTGTCGGTGTACCGAGTGGCGATGAGCGGTTGCGGAGGGGTGTCGCTGTACTGCAGGTTCTGGAAGAGCGGGCGGCCGAACGGGTTCTTCCCCTGTTCTGGTACGTTCGCGAGGAACTTGCCGTCACGCTCGATAATGAACCCTGCCAAGCCGCTCTCCAGGTCGGCGTCCGCTTCCCAGGTGAGTTCGTTCCCCTTCAACTTCACGTTCGTCGGCGAGGGTGGCGGTGTCGTATCGGTAACGGCCGTGTCCTTGACGTATTCCATCCAGGCTTTCGCGATCACCTCATTCGGCAACCAACCGGCCTTGAGCGGGTCGCCGGTGAACTTCGCAACGGGGACCGCTTCGGTGCCTGTTGCGGGGGCAAGCCACGCCTGATCTGTCGGCATGGCGACGAGTGGGTCGCCGCTCGCTTTCGGTAAACGCGCCGTCAAGCACGCATCGAGCCATGGGATTGCCAGGTATCGCTGGTTACCGCACTCGTGGGCGGAAAGCGGATCGACGGACACACCAACCAGTGCGCCCTTGGAACGCATCTCGTTGAAGAATACCTCGTTCCCCGGCCATACCCCAGCGAATCGTCCCTCCTTCACGGTCACGCCTTCCTTGGTGCCGAGGTTGCACATCACCGGTACCTTGAGCGCGGGGTCCGGAATTGTGTACACCTTGATCGTCCCACCCTTCGGATTCGCTTTCACGAGCGGCACACCAGAACGGAGCCACGCGGCGGCCACGCGGTCGGGGTGCAGAAGCACCATACCACCGGCCCAGTGCCCGCCCCCGCTGTGGCCCCACAGTGCCCACGGCAACTTCGCCAATTCGGGGTGGCCGGACTTGGCACCGAGATCGACAAGGCACTTCTGAAACGCCGCGTCGGAGCCGTTCCGTGGGTCGCACCACATCTGGCAGTCGGCCTTCTCGGGTTGCTCGTAGGAAGGGGACAGCAAGGCGCAATCGTGCTTCTTCGCCAGTGCCTGCCAGTGGAGGTCGTACGCACCCGTGAGCCCGGACTTGCACGACCCCTCGCCGCAACCGTGTTGGTGAACGATCACGCCACGTAGCGACTTCACGTCCCTGGGAATCCAGATGGTGTAGTTGACCGCATATGGCAACTCACCCTGCTTGGCCGAAGCCTCGTAGCGCACACGGTAGTACGGTGCCTCTGCCGGCGGGAACACATCGTAGGGTGGCTTCTGAGCGGACAGTTCGGCCTCGCACGCGGTGAGCAGAACGGCTGCTGCCCAGAGCAATCGGGTGGTCGATCGGGTCATGGTACGTCCTGGTTGAAGTGGAGATCGTCGTCAGGCGAGCGCTCTTGTTGGTTGAGGAACCAACCAGTCGCGAACAGGCGAGAGATACGGTGGGTATGGTATCACGCCAAAGTCGATTGGCCCCGAGGAAACCTCAATGGTGTGTCGGGGGTCAATTGACCGTGTGGCTTCATGATGAGGTATCATCGCTGGCGCATTCGGCACAAGTCGCACAGCTTTCCGTCTGGGACTACTTGAACAATTTCGATCGGATTCCGGTAACAGTCGGGTAACCACGCCCTTGAGACTGCTCCAACCCGCTGGTAGGCTAGATTCGGTATTCGAGTCCCGGTCCGAGCAACCTCTCCGATCTATCCCTGAGGCACCCCATGCGACGCACATCGACTTGGGTCATCGCTGCAATGCTGATGACCGGGGTTGTCGGAGTCGGAATCGGAGCGAACGAGAAACCCGCCTCGCTTCCGCCGATTGAGGCACCAACTCCTCCTGTGGTGGCAACGAAGGTTGATCCCAAGGTTGCCCAACTCATCGCGGATCTGGGGTCCGACGACTACCGCGCACGCGAGAAGGCCGGGCGCGACCTCGCCACATTGGGCGAGAAGGCACTCCCAGGAATGAAGTCGGCGATGCTCTCGACTGAGAGCCCCGAGGTTCAACGCCGGCTTGCGGTTCTTGTTCGCAAGATGGAAATCGACCGCCTCATCTCCCCGAAGCGAGTCACGCTGGCCGTGAAGCAGAAGTCGGTGAAGGACACGCTGGAGGAGATTTCCAAGCAAACCGGGTACAAGATCGAATACGGCGGGAACACGGGAGTCGGCGAACCGCGACACGACTTCGAGTTCGACAACGCCCCGTTCTGGGTCGCCATCGACAAGGTTGCTGCCGCGAGCGGTTGCGTGGTCTTTGCGGAATACGACGACGAGACCATCCGCGTCTACAACCAGGACACGATCAACCCCCACGTGGCGTATGCCGGGCCGTTCCGCTTCCTGGCGACGAACATCCACTCGAACAAGAGCGTGCAACTCTCCGGCATCAACCGGCGGGGCGGCGGGGCGAACCGGCACGAGAACATGAGCTTGCAGTTCCAGATTCAATCGGAACCGAAGAACCCCATGCTCGGCGTCACGCAGGCGGAAGTCATCAGTGCCGTTGACGAGAACGGCAACAGCCTGTTGCCACCCAAGGATCCCAACAACCGGCAGTCGTATTACGAGAATCGCGGGATGCGGGGGCACAACACCTACGGCAACGTGAACCTGAACCGCACGGGCGGAGGCGCTTCGGCAACCACCATCAAGTCGCTCAAGGGGAAGATCGGCATCATTCTCCTTTCCGGGGTCACTCCCGAGATCGCGATTACCGATCCGCTCAAAATCAAGTCGAAGACCTTCGTTGGCCGCACCGTCGAGATGGATTTTGGCACCCTCGTAGAAGACGCGAACGCCAAGGGGACGTACGTGCTTGACGTGACCCTGAAGAAACTCGGTGCTAACGACGACAACCAGCAGGATTACAACTGGAGCAACTCGGCCTGGAGCAAGCTCGAACTGTTCGACGCAGCGGGGAACAAGTACCAGACCTACGGGCCGAACAACATCAACAACAACGGGTCGTCGGTTCAGATCACTCTGCCGTTCAACACGAACGACCGCCGCACCGGGAAGCCGATCAAGCTCGGCCCGCCGGTGAAGCTGGTTGTAAACGAATGGCTCTCAGTGACTCACGAGGTGACGTTCGAGTTCAAGGACTTGCCGCTGCCGTGATTGTCGGTGTGCCACGGGGTTTATCCCCGTGGTGTCGGATATGCAGCCCCGCTGGGGCTGCCGCTAACTGGTTACCACCCGTCCGAGTCGCTCAGAACGCTGTCGAAATCGCCGACGCCCAGCCGCATCGCCAGTTGCTGAAACTCCTCGGCATAACCTTCCGTCGTGTGGTGAAGGTGCTCGGCCTCCGAGATAAGCGGGAGCACCTTCCGACGACGAACGCCTGCGCGCTTCAGAACGCGGCGAAACGGCTTCAAGTTCGCGGCGTAGATGTGGAACAGCTTGTGTTCGTCGAACTGCACCTCAACCGCCTGACCGGGTGCCATGATCGCCACGCCCGTGCAACCGTCGTTCGTGAGGAGTTCCTCGAACTCACACAGGTAGCTCGCCAGAACCGGCGTGTCAATGTGGTCGCGCCGCAGGTCGGTGTGCTCGCGGTTGCCGTCGTGGCTGCTTTCGAGCACGACGTGGACTTCCTCGCCGAGCGGTTCCAGCAGCGCGAGGAACGTGTCGAAGAGGCGTTCCGACGAAACCGCAGCCGAGAGTATCGGGAGACGGATCTTCGCCTTCAGGTCGCGATACACATCGATCCGGTAGCCTTCCCGGGGACGGATGGGTACACCCCGACCGGGGCGGATGGCGTCTGTCAGGGCGAACTCGCCGTAGCGATTCGTTGAGAGGTGAGTAGCCAGACTGTCCGAATTCATGGATCACGCCCCGCGACAAGGGGAAAAGCTCTGCCCGGATAACTGGAACTTCTGGGTGTCGCGTCTTGGCGTGCGGCGTCGGGTAGGGAACCCGGGCTATCGAATACAGAAACATAATCCCTGTTTGGCGTCGTTGGCGTCCATGCCGCGGTAATTATACCCATCCCGATGCCCAAAAAGCGCGAAACTGGCGATCTCCCCGTGTGTTCTGGTTTTACGGGCCTGACCGCTCGGAACGGGATTGCCGGACCTGGGGATGGCACAACGCCAATAAACGGGTAAGCTCGAATCGTTCATGGGTCGAAGAAATTCAGGAGAACGGTGGCAAAGCGGTGTCGCGATGGCCCAACGCGGTAACCTTCGCTGCGTTATCTCCTCGACGGCTTCTCTTTGTTGCTTCACAAGACCGGCGGTTCCGCCATGCGAATTTGGCTTCCCCCGTGCCTGTTCCTTCTTTCTGTTTCTTGGTTCGTGGCCGCACAGCCACCATCAGGGGCGTCGAACAACCCACCCGGCAAGTTCATCATCCGACCGGGCGGGAAGGGTGTGGAGAACCTGCCGTCCGGGAGCAGCTCGCCTGGGGGGCAACCCGCGACGCCTGGGCCAGACGAGAAGGCCGGGTTCATCGTGATCCGGCCGGGCGGGAAGGGTGCCGTCTTCGCGACCACACAAACGACAGAACCCAAGCAACCCAGCCCCACGACCATCCCCCAAACGGCACACGGGATTCTCAACGTTCCGCCTCCGGGTACGCAACCCGCCGCGGGTAAGGATGAGAAACCGATCTTCGATTACTGGTTCGCGGTCGGCGTTGAGGGCCAGCGCGTCGGGTACGTGAACTGGGCCGCGAAGGAAATGGAGAAGAACGGCAAATCCTTCGCAGTCGGCGTTCGTTACCTGAACCTAACAGTTTCGCGGTTTGGCAGTCCGGTTACTCAATGGGGCGAAGAATCGACTGTCGAGACGAACGCCGGTGAGGTATTGATTACATCAATGCGGCAAGGTTTGGGGAAAGATCAGGCTCTCGCGCTGACGGGAACCGTCGAACTTGAGCAACCCCCCAAGAAAGGGAAGAAGCTCTCGGTTCGGGGCGACGGAGCGGCAGCGGGGGCGAGTGACACTTATTGGATCGACGGGGTTGTGGGCCTCGTCCGCGAGCCGAAGCTCTTCAAGGAGTTGAAACTCAAGGCGGGTGAATCGCACGAGTACCCGTCATATATCCCGACCGTGAACCGGGTTGTGAAAACGACGCTGACCTTCGAGGGGGAAGAATCCCGTGCCCTGTGGGATAAATCCGCGGCCCAGAAATTGCTTCGTTTCGTCACCAAGCCGGAACCGATCGGCAAGGTGAAGTTGCCGGCCTCGACAACCTGGGTCGATGCCGAGACGTTCGAGCCGCTGATGATGGAGACCGACTTCCCGGCGCTCGGGGGGCGATTAACATTCCTCCGAACGACGAAAGAGGCCGCGACAGCCGCGGTTACCCGGCCCGTCGAGGTCTTCAATGTTCAATCAATCCGGCTGGATCGCGAAATTCCGGGAATACACGGCAAGGGTTCAGTCGTCTACAAGGTGATGATTCCGCGGGATGACGACCCGACAACGGTATTCGCCGCCGATAGCCGGCAAGTTGTGAAGAACCTCGACGAGAAGACGAAGACGTTTGAGTTGCACGTATCCGCGAGCCACGGGCCCGTCAAGGACGCGGCAGCGGAACCGCCCCCCGGCAAGGAGTTCCTTGGCAGTAGCTTCTTCATCAACTGGGATAACGATGCCGTGAAGGCACACGCCGCGAAGGCCGTGGCCGGGCTGCCAGCCAACGCGACGGCCTGGGACAAGGCGGTCGCGATCGAGCGATGGGTGAAGGCGAACATGAAGGCGTTCGAGTTCTCGCAGGCGATGGCAACCGCCGATAACGTCGCGAAGAACCTGAGCGGCGACTGCACCGAATACGCCATGCTGTCCGCCGCTATGTGCCGGGCTGTGGGCGTGCCCTCTCGAACGGCACTGGGTGTGGTCTATGCTCCGGGGCAGGGCGGTAAGCCTTACCTGGCGTACCACATGTGGTTCGAGGTGTACGCCGGCGGGCAGTGGGTGCCGCTGGACGCCACACTTGGGATGAGTGGCGTTGGGCCTGGGCACGTGAAGATCACGGACCACAGTTGGCACGAGGAGAAGTCATTCGCCCCGCTGCTTCCCGTGCTGCGAGCGCTGACTGCCCGACCGGCTGTGGATGTGTCGAAGGTGAGCCCGTGATTGTCTTGGCAAGCAAGGTGGTCGCAGGTGTCTACCGGGAGAGGAATTTTGTTGTCATCATGAAATTTGGGTGTGGGATAGCTTCCCTGCTGATCCGCGTCTATACTCGTGGAAGTTTAAACAAACGCCCGCGTTCAAACAGCACCGGGCGCAAGGTGGTCGGAAGCAAGCGTTTCTCCATCAGTGAGTTAGTCCGTCGAGACCGGGCAGGATGTCGCCGTGAGCCAGTACCGATGATGCCACACCGCTCTCCTTTGTCGGGGGTGCGGAGATGACCGACCGGGAGCCGACAGTCCCGGCCGAACCACTTCCCCAATTGGGGAGTGCAAGGACCACCATCGCTGGCGGTCCCCCTACCAACACGAACGCACACCCGGAATCCGCCCTTCGAGGCGATGCTCAGCCGATGTCCCTGACCCTTGCACCCCGACCACCCGTTCGAGCTCCTGCAACCGACGAACTGCCGGCTGACCCGGTTCGTTCGTTCCTCGCTCGCCTCACCGCTTGCAGTGGTGAACTGCCGGCATACCCCATCGCTCACGCTCACCCAACTGCGGACCTGACGCTGGCCGAATCCGAGGCTGCGACACGTGCTGCTGCCTGCCCGGACATTTACATCATCAACGCACCCGACTTCGCCGTACGCGAGCGATTGGTCGCCGCCATTGCGAAACTTGCCACTGCGGAATCTGGGCGTTGCCTCGTGCTTTCACCGAACCCGAACGCGGCCGACCGACTGGCCGAGCGATTGGCGAAACTCGACGAAAGCTGCGTGGCCCGTGCGCTTGCGGACGACGAAAACCCTGTCCGGCCGTCACCGCTCGTATCGAAACTCACTTCAGCCGCCCTACTTGCGAGGCGAGTTGAACGTCTGAAGCTGGATGCCGCGACCGCCGTGACTGCTGCCGACGTTCGCCTGACGCAAATTGAGAAGCTTATCGCTCAACGTGGGAATCTCTCGCGACTCGATGCGGAAATCGCTGAGTTGGCAGTTCAGGCAGCGACCCTCGAACCGGTGGTTCGAGCGGAAACAGACACCCCATTCGTCGCGAAACTTGTAGCCCTCCAAACCGCTCATCAGCAACATTCGGCTCGGTTGACGGCCGAAATCGACGCGTTGACGCAGGGGTTAAAAGACAAAGAAGCGGCACTCGTCGCTGTTCGCGGTCAGTTCGTCGAATCCACAGCGGAGGCAACGAAAAAACCTGGGTTCTTTGCAAGACTCATCGGTACCGCGAAGCCAGGCCCGACTCCCGCCGAGCTCGAGAAACAGATCAAATCACTCGAAGCCGACATCGCTGCTGTTCTTGCCAGTACCACCGCACTGAAGTCCAAGAGCGAGGAACTTGCCACGGCATGTGCGGCCGAGCGCGAGCAAGTGATTGTCGCAGAAGTAGCCGCACGGAGAGCCGACCACGCATCCCGCGAGGCAATACTCGCGGCTGAACGAGATCGAATCCAGACCGAGGCAGACGCCTCCGCAACAGTTCTGGGCGTTTCGACCGCGACCGATCTCGCGAGCATACAGTACGCGGCAACCCTGGCCCTCGTTGAGACGAAAGAGCGTGCTGCTGAAACAGCTCGAACTGCGAACGAGATTGCCAAGCAATTCTTGGCCACGATCCCCGTGGTGATCGGAACGCCGGGAAGTCTGCACGTCGATCCGGTCATGGGTGATGGCTCAAATCAACGCGGTCCTGCATTCAACTTGCTCATACTCGATCAGGCAGAAGAACTCGCGGAACACGACTTCGTTCATCTCGCGAAGTTAGCAACACGCTGGGTGCTGATCGGGAACACGGACCCTGCCCAGGACCCGAAGCCGCACCTCAACGGATCGGCGTCGCGGCACACGCCGGGTCGCAATGGCCGCCCGGTGGAAACGCCATTCACGACGCGGATCGCTCGATACCTCGACCGCGAAACCTGGGCAGCAGAAGGCGACCGGCTTGTATGCCGACTCCTCCACGCCACTCCCGATCAGCGTCGGAATTTCTCACGTGAACCGCTGATTGACCGACCCGAGATTGAGCTTCGATTTCTGACCGACTCCACGGGCGAAACGGCTCTGGCAGAAGTGGCATTCCCGAGTGCCGCAGCGATCGCAGACGCCAAGTCGTTCCTGTTTAACCAACTCGGTGAAGTGCTCCTGCGTCCCTTCGGCGCCGTTCACTGGGAGCAGACAGAAACCCACGTGACCGCCTGCTGGCCCGACGTGGAACGCTCGACTGCCGAAAGCACCTGGATCGACCTCGAACCAGGAGTTCGCGAGCGTGTTTCCGGGACCGGGGCCACTGCCTTCACCGCGGCCGTTTACTTCGAACTGGCCAGTGGCTGGGATGCGGATCGAGCCGCAGCATGGCTCGCCGAGCGAGTCCCCACCGAGTCCGTCGGCCGCTTTGCTGTTGTTCCTCGCACTACTCGTGTTTGAACCCATCCCGCGACAACACCCCGTTAAACTTGCCACGCCAGGGCGTACACTACCGGTATGCCAATCCTCCTGGTGTTTGCAATCACGGCCGCGTGCCTGCCGGTCAGGTGGCCCGCCCCGCTGATCGGTGACGGAGTGAACGTCGCCGTCGGGTTCACAGCCGTCGCCCTGTTCCTGTCGCTGTCAATCTCCATCACTCTCCGGACGTGGGTGGTTCGCACTCTTCGCGCGTCGCCGGCTCGCAAGTCCGAGGTTGCCGAGACCTACATCCGCATCCGACGCATCATGCTCTTCGCGAACATGGGACTGGTCGCGATGTGTATCTTCGTGTTTGGGTGGGGTTGGTTCGTACAGCGGACGTTCGTGGTTTTCGATACCCACGAATCGGAATTCCTGCTCGCGCCGTTTGCGGAGTTGCTGGTCCCCGCGCCATACTTCGCCATCCTTTTCGCGGCATGGACGGTGTACTTCGATGCCGAACGAACGATCCACCAGACAAGCGTCCTCGGGCCGGTGACGCGATCCTTTTTCACTCGCATCGGGTACTTCTTACACCACCTCCGGCAGTTCGCGCTCATGGTGATGTTGCCAGTCGTGCTGTTCGTCACACAGCAGACGCTGGCGCGGTTCGCCCCCGATCTCACGCAGACAGACGGGTATCGCCTCGCGTCGGTGGCAGTGGTTCCTGTGCTCATCCTGTTTATGCCGCTGCTCATCAAACCACTGTTGGGGCTAAAGTCGATGCCAGTCGGCGTGCATCGCGCTCGCCTCGAAACGCTGGCTGCACGCTTGCACTTTCGGTGTACCGACTTCCTGCTGTGGTCAACGCACGGGGCCACCGCGAACGCGATGATCGTGGGGCTGCTACCACGGGTGCGGTACGTCATCTTCACCGATCGAATTCTCGACGAGTTGCCGCCCGACGAACTCGACGCCGTGTTCGGCCATGAAGTCGGGCACGCGAAGCACGGTCACATCTGGCTGTATGCTCTGTTCCTGGGCCTCAGCATGACCGTGCTGGCGGCTGTGCTGTTATTGCTCGATCAGCAGCTTGGGGCAGCAGGTGTGAAACTCCCCGAGTGGGCGAAGGACTGGATTGCGCTCCCGCCGGTGATGCTCGTCGCGATCTACATCTTCCTAGTGTTCGGTTACCTCTCGCGACGTTGCGAGCGACAGGCGGACGTGTATGGTTGCCGGGCGGTGTCGTGTATGAACCCAGACTGCAGGGGGCATGACGAAACAACTGTGTACCCGGATCGAGCGCAGGGATTGTGCCCTACCGGTATCCGCACTTTTGTCCGTGCACTGGATCGCGTTGGGCTGGTGAATTCGCATGGTGACCCCGAACCTGAAACCGAGCGGCAGTCGTTCCGCCAACTGGTGAAGGGCTTCTTTGGTTGGTTGCGGGCGTGGCAACATTCGACGATGTCGCGGCGGGTCGCGTTCCTGCTGAGCCTGATCGGCGAACCGGAACGCGAGAGACGCTTCCAACGCTCCGTGACGGTGATG
Source organism: Planctomycetaceae bacterium (assembly GCA_013823135.1). Lineage (GTDB taxonomy): Bacteria > Planctomycetota > Planctomycetia > Gemmatales > Gemmataceae > Gemmata. The sequence continues at coordinate 32,798 of PNLP01000003.1, read as the reverse complement.
CGGTGGGCGTTGATACTGGGTCTGCTGGGTGTACTCTACGCTCTCGGCGACGCCGTTGGCTGGCACGAGTTGTCGCAGGTGTTGTAAGGAAGATCGCGATGAACGTTAGTGTAATCGGTTGGCAACGATGTCGGGCCTTGTTAGGTTGCTGGGGTACAGTACGATGCTGAATCGTTCAAAGCCGAATTCCACAAAAGGTCGATGAATTGGAGGGTCAAGTGCTCATTCTTGACGACCGGAAGTTCATTGAGGCTGCTTTCAATTCTGAAGATGAACTCGAACGGGTTGTGATTGCTAACTCTGAATATCTCTTCGGCCCTTCCTCGCTTTACTTTCCCAAGACACTGATCAAGACGAAAGATGGGTTTGGGACGATTCCCGATGGATTCGTCGTTGATCTGGCGGCGCGACGTTGGTTCATAGTCGAGGCTGAACTTGCAAAACACAGTGTTTGGAGCCACATCGCACCGCAGGTTGCCAAGCAGATTATCGCGGCGATGAACCCCGCTTCGCGGCAATTATTAACGGACCTAATCGTTGAGAAGGTTAGGGAAGATGCTAGCGCGATGGAGAAATTCGCGGACGAAGAGATAGAAGTTATCGACATACGCCGGGTGCTTGGTGAAATTCTTGAGGATAACCCGATCGTTGGAATGCCAATTGATGCAATTTCTACTGATCTCCGCGAGTGGGCATCAACACTCAAAGTGAGTGTTAAGCTGTGGATTGTTCGTAAACACGTCGAATTTGGTCACCCAGAACAAGTGCTGTACGAAATCCCCGAAGAATTTCGGCCCGCGCTCGACACAGAGGAGGATGACCCAAATTCAGACTTAAAGGCGCGATACGATGTCACGATCTCTGACCTGCTTTTGGGTGGGCAACTTCATTCGGGGCAAAAACTCGTGATGAATTGGAAACCTCGCAATGGTGACAAACGGGTCTTCGAGGGATTGGTACGTGACGGAGGTGAGATCGAGGTCTTGGGGAAATTGTTTACCAGCCCCAGTTACGCAGCCGTATATGCATTTCAATCGGCTGGGAGTACCCGTTCAACCGAGAATGGTTGGGTGAAATGGAGGACCGAAGGTGGTGTGTTACTGTCTACCCTCCGCGAGCAGTATCTTCAGTCGCACGACGGTGAAGAGACGTAGAACTCACGAGTTCGACGGTGTCGAGCCCCATCTGCTCCTCCGTCCATTGCACGTTCTGAACGCCGATGGAAGCTGTACTTCGTTACACCCGCTCTGCGGTGTTATGAGAGCCAAAACGCGCAACTTCAAAGAGCGCCAACGCGGGCCAACTGTCAGCCACGCTCTGACGCTCGGGATCGGATAAGGATCAAAGAGGTTCGGCATCAGACGCCGAGGAGCTTCCTGGCTTCATCGTAGCCAGGTGCGGTGCGGCCATACTCGCTGGCGGTGACTCGTGCCAGCGACACCAATTGCCGCCACTTGAACGCCGATCGCATCGTCGCGAACTCTTCACTCGCCGTGCGATAATACTTCTCGGCGTGCAGCGCGCCGTCCTCGCTCACGCCGTACTTCAGCAGCAGATCGAACACCGCTCGTTCTGGGTTCCCGGCCTCGCCGTATTTCTGCACGAGTGCCGCGGCTAACGCCTGGTTCCCCGTCCTCACGGCTTCGTCGGTCTGCTTGAGAAATGTCGCCGCGTCGCTCGCCTTGATCTTCTCCAGTTCGGGAGTGTGATACGCATCCTTCAACTGGCCGCCATTCTGGCCTGCGGTGTGGAATGCACCGACGATCAGACTCGCGACGGTGTTGCGTTGGTTGCTCACGGCGGCAATGTGCCCCCACGCGTTTGCCGCATCGGAGGCATGCAACCCGACCGAGTCACCGTGAACGGTTCCCTTCGCTTTCCCGCCGTTGGCTTCAGGACGGCCAGGGTCGTTCAGAAGAAGTTGATTCGCAGCAACGCTGAGGGCTTCGGTGATCGACGTGGGGGAGAATCCTTCGGTGAGGGCAATCGCGACAGCCTCCGCCGCCTTTTCGCGTCCGCTGCTGTAGACCACCTTCGCGAGTGCTTCGACCCACGCGGCATCGCCTTCCCTGGAGCCGAGTTTCTTTCCGACGAGTTTGTTCTGGTCGAGGAGTTGCGGCAGCAACTTTCGAATCGCGGCGCCCTGTGGCCCGCCCTTCTCGTTGCAACAAAAGCGGACCGATTGCCGTAGCAGAGTGTGGGCGTGTTCGGGGCCGGTGAAGTCGAGCATCGCCCATGATCGCCACGCGAGTACGGTGCGATGCACGTTGATATCGTCCTCGACGCAATACAGGACGTGGTTGAATGCGTCTTCAGGCTTGTCTTGCGCCAGAGATGCGAAGACGCCCTCGGCTTCCTTCGTGTTGAACTTGCGTGTGAGTTCCTGAAGTGCCTCGCCGCCGACCTTTCCTTCCGGAACCGGTGTGGGTTTCACGGGGTGAAGAATCTCCTTCGCGCGGCCCCCACTCGCCTGGATGTGTGTTGCGTTGCGGTAAAGCACCTTCAGCACCGGCAGCGGTTTCTGTGCTTCGGGGAGTTCCTTCGACATCTCGAACGCCGGAGCCAACGCCATGAACGTGTGGTAACCCTCGTAATGTTGCCCGCCGAAACTGCGAGCGTTGGCGAGCGCTCCGGCCGCAACGAGCGTGCGAAGGTCGAGCCCATCCTTCAGGCGTGCGACCAGCACGGGCATCAGCTTGTTGGTGGGTGTTTCCTGAAGGAGCGCGACGAGTGGTTCAAGTTTGCCGAAGTTGAGCACATCGGGAGCGTCTGCGGCCGACGCGAAGGCAAGCCCCAAGTCGGACGCCACGGATGATCCGAGGCTGGCGACCAGCATGCCTCGGCCGACGTCGGCGAGGAACTCGCGGCGGGTGTTCGGAACCATGATCTGCTCCTTGGGATGGGGAGAGGTAGGCAGCGGGCAATCTGTGATGACAACTGCCCGGAGCTGAGATGCAAAGACGATTATCCCCCAACGGTGAAACAATGCACCACATTTCTTAGTGTTCGACTGGTGCCTAACCCCAATGCCCTTCAGTTAGGGACGGCTGTTCACTGCTTTGTCGCCGTAAGTCGTTATTTCGCAACGCCAGGGACCGCGGTGAGCGCCTTAACTGAAGGGCATTGTGCCTAACCCACGGCACTCACTTCACGGCCAACACGGCATCGACCGGGGCAGTCGTTGTCTGTCCATGAATGTCGGTGAAGCCGACGCGTTTCAACAGTTCCGTGTAGTCGCCGAGGGTGCGTTCTTTTCCTTCGGTCACCAGCAGCATGTTCAGGTCTTGCATCTGTGCCCAGTTCGGGCCGGCACGGTCGTCCGCGATCAACTTCTCCGCGATCAGCACGGCTCCGCCAACCGGCAGACTCACGTAGATCTTTCGGAGCAAGAGCAGGATCTTCTCCTCGGACCAGTCGTGCAGGATTCGCCCCAGCGTGTACAGATCCGCCTCCGGCAACATATTGGTGAAGAAATCGCCGCTGACGACCTCGACTCGGTGCGCCACTTCGGTGGCGGTCACGAGTTCGGTGGTGATCGGCGTGATCTCGGGAAGGTCGAACACGACCGCACGCAGCGTTGGGTACCGGCGACAGGCCGCGACCGCCAGGTGACCGGTCGCACCACCGAGATCGACCAGTCGCTTGAAGCGTGAAAGATCGAACGCCGCGACCACAATCGGCGACGAGATGAGGCCGTAGCCGTGCATCCCCATCGTGAACTCGCGCCGGAGTTGCGGCGTGTGAAAGATCTGGCCGAAGATGTCGCCTTCCCAGTTGAACGTGCGCTTCCAGCCGTGGGTTCCGTCGCGGATCGCGTCCGGAAGATCGCCCCAAAGTTTCCACAAAATCTCGTCGGTGAACCGCAGGTACCCCGTGAGTCGGCGCGGGCTAGTGTTCGTCAGGTAGGTGGAAGCGGTGGGCGTGTTCGCGTAGCCGGTCGCCGTGCGGTGGAGCAACTGAAGGCCGACGCAGGCGTCGAGCAATCGCGTGAGTGCGTCGGTGTCGAGTTTGAGTTCGGTGGCGAGCGAAGCCGCGTTCTTCGCGCCGCTTTCCAGGGCTTCGAAGACGCCGAGTGTGACGGCCGTGAACATCGTCTTCGAGCGACGGAACGCGGCGAGGAGCTCGAGAATCGGTGCGGGGTCGGGAACCGTGGTATCGGGGACCATACGAGAGATTCCTGGGGAGTGGTGCGGTGTTGGGCTTGGCGTTGTCTTAGAAGTTCCCGGGCGCCCGGCGCGGGTTTCGCAGCCACATGGTACAACAGCGGCAACACCGGTCACCTCGGGAGTCCGCCATGCGACAAGTGGTTCTGTTCGCCCTATTGCTTCTCCCCGCACCGCTCCACGCAGCCGAGTTCGACTCGAAATCGCTCGACGCGATTGTCGAGCACGCCATGAAGGAGATGGCGGTTCCCGGTGCCGCGGTGGTCGTGGTGCAGGGCGACAAGATCGTGTACCTCAAAGCGTTTGGCGTTGTCGAAAAGGGAAAGCCCGAGAAAGTGACCACCACCACCGTGTTCGCGATCGCCTCATGTACCAAGGCGTTCACCGCGACTCTTCTCGGGATGCTTGCCGATGAGGGGAAGCTGAAGTGGGACGACAAGGTACGCGACCATCTTGATTACTTCCGGCTGTCCGACGAACTCGCAGACCGGGAAGTCACGCTCCGCGACCTGCTCTCGCACCGCACCGGAATGCCCCGGCACGACATGCTCTGGTCGGGCCTCAGCACCGATACCGGCGAGATCATCCGCCGGTGGGGGAAGGGGAAGCCATCGACATCGTTCCGCAGCACCTGGGAGTATTCCAACGTGCCCTTTACCACCGCGGGTTTGATCGCCGGCAAGATCGAGAAGAGTGACTGGCCGACCGCGATTCAGAAACGGATCTTCGATCCACTCCAAATGAAGTCGAGCAGTACCACATCTAAAGCGGGTTCGTCCAGCCCCGACCATGCGACGCCGCACTACTACGCATTCGACAAATCCATCTCGCCAGTGAAGTGGGATCAGATTGACCACGCGGGCGGGGCCGGTTGCATCAACAGCACCGCGGCCGACATGGGGAACTGGCTCCGCTTCCACCTCGCGGGCGGGGAGTTCGACGGCAAACGCCTCATCGCGGAACGGGTGCTCAAGGAGACCCACACACCACAGATGCTGTTCAAACCGGAAGGGCCATTCGCTGTCTACTTCCCCCCGAAGGCCACGCGGTTCAGCAGCTACGGCCTCGGCTGGTTCGTTCACGACTATCGCGGGTACGACTGCGTCTCGCACGGCGGCACGCTCACCGGGTTCCGCTCCCAGTGCATGATGATCCCCGAGAAGAAGATCGGCGTGTTTGTCGTGTGCAACCTGCGTCCCTCGACATTCGCAGAAGCCGTGACGAAGACCGCCCTCGACCAGTTGCTGGGGTTGCCCACCGAGGACTGGGTGAAGGAGAACAAGGCAGCGATGGCGTTGCTCGATTTCAACACCGCGGTACGGTTCAAGAAGCGTGAAGCCGAACGCAAGCCGGACACGAAACCGAGCCTCGCGCTGAAGAGTTACGTCGGGAGTTACGACGAGACAGCCTACGGCCGCGCGGAAGTGTGGCGTGAAGCCGACAAGTTGATGCTGCGATGCGGTAAGTTCACGTTCCGCCTCGATCACTACCACTTCGACACGTTCACCGCCGTTCCCGTGGAACCGGCCGACGAGGTCGTGTCGTTCGATCGCGCGACCATCGACTTGCAGTTCCGACTCGGCACAAACGGTGAAGTGGAAGGGATCAGGTTCCTCGATCAGGAGTTCAAGAAGTCGCGGAAGTAGAACGTGCGAGGTATGATGAACGACGGAGGTACACCATGCCGATTCACGACTGGACCCGCGTTACTGCTGGAACCTGGCACGCATTCCACCTGAGTTGGATTTCGGAGATTCAGGAAGCGCTCAACGACGGTCTGATGCCGCAGGATTACTACGCACAGGCCGAGCAGATTGCCGGGCCACTTGGTCCGGATGTCCTCACCCTCCAGGAACCGGAAACGCCCCTGAACGGCACGCATTCCCGCACGGCCGAGGTGTCAACTGGTGGCGTGGCCACCGCGACGGCTCCGCCCCCAATGCGGCACACGATGGAAGCGGAGATGAACGACTACGTTCTGAAACGCCGCACCATCGTCATTCGGCATTCCAGCGGCGACCGGATCGTTGCGCTTCTGGAGATTGTCTCGCCCGGGAACAAGTCCGCACGGCACGCCATCGAATCGTTCGTCGAGAAGGCGGTCGAAGCGCTTTATCGCGGCTATCACCTACTAATCATTGATCTCTTCCCACCGGGGCCACGCAATCCCGACGGTATCCATGCGCGAATTTGGGGCGAGTTAAGCGACGAGCCGTATCACCTTTCGCCGGATGAACCCCTCACGCTCGCCGCGTACTCGGCCGGCCAGCGAAAACGAGGCTACGTCGAGCCGACAGCCGTGGGGCGAACACTGATCGACATGCCACTCTTCCTCACACCGGAGATGTACGTCAACGTGCCACTCGAAGCGACCTATCAGGCGGCATACCGTGGCGTGCCGCGCCGGTGGAAGGAAGTCCTTGAAGCCACACCATCGACGTGAGGTTCACTTCTTGCGGAGGATGGTCACGGGGGTGGTGTTCTTCTGCGGTTTGCCCGGAGTGCTGCGTCCGTCGGCGACCCACTGCTCCAGTTGCTTGGTCAGGCGTTCCACGATGTCGGGGTGCTTCGCCTGAAGGTTCGTCTTCTCGGCGATGTCGGCTTCAAGGTCGTAGAGTTGCACGGCGGGAAGGCCCGCTTCGTCCTTGCTGCCGGGGCGTGGAGCGCTCCAGCCGCCCGACCCAGTGCAGAGGCACAGCTTCCACTTCCCTTCCCGGATCGCGAATGAGCCGTTGATCGAGTGCGTCACCAGACCCGTTCGTGCGGGGGCGTCTTTAGGCGATTCCCACGCACCCGCGAAGCTGATGCTGTCTTCCGCAACTTCATCGAGGAGTTTCGCACCGCTTGCTGCGGCGCACGTTGCCGTGATGTCTGTCAGGCACACGATGCGGTCGGTCTTAGTCCCCGGCGTGATCTTCCCCGGCCAGCGAACGATAAACGGCACGCGGTGCCCGCCCTCGTAGATGTCGGCCTTGTGTCCTCGGAAGTGATAGCTCGGGTTGTGCCCGGCTTTTAGCAGCACGGGGAAGTCGGCCATTGGGGAACAGCCATTATCGCTCGTGAAGATCACCAGCGTGTTCTCGTCCACGCCGTTGGCCTTCATCGCTGCAAGCACTTCACCCACGGCGGAATCGGTGGCCATCACGAAGTCCGCGTAGGGGTTCAGCCCCGACTTCATCTGCCAGTCCTTCGTCGGAAGAATCGGCGTGTGGGGCGACGCAAGCGGGATGTAGAGGAAGAACGGCGTCTTCGCCTTCGCCCGCTCACCGATGTACGCGATCGCTTTCTTGGTGAGGCTTGGGAGCACGTCTCCGGCATCGAAGCCGGGTGCTGCTGGACCTTTGCGGCAACGCGGTGTTTCTTTGCCGAGCATCATCACGAAATCGCGATCCTCGGTCGGGTTCACGGTCACCTTGTCGTTCTCGATGTACGTATACGGCACCATGTCGAGCGATGCCGAGATGCCGAAGTAGTAGTCGAAGCCGACCGCGTTTGGGCCGTTCTTGATCGGCTTGTCGTACTCGACGTTGAAGACCTGATCACGTGGCTCGATGCTGAGTTCCGTCACCTTCTTGTCGGGCTTCAGTTGCCAGTCCATTCCGAGGTGCCACTTCCCGACGCACGCCGTGTGGTAGCCGTTGTCCTTCATCAGTTGTGCCACGGTCGTGCGGCCAGACTCGATCAACCGCGGACTGAGCCCACCCAGCACCCCGTTCTTGAGCTTCGACCGCCACGCATAGCGGCCGGTCATGACTCCATATCGCGTGGGCGAGCAGACCCCGCTCGGAGTGCTCGCATCGGTGAAGATCATCCCCGAAGCCGCGAGCCGATCCAGGTTCGGCGTCGGAATCTTGCAGTCGGGATTGAGGCACCTCACGTCGCCATACCCGAGGTCATCCGCGAGGATCACGACGATGTTCGGCTTCTCGGCAGCGCTAACCGGGGAGGCGAATGCAATCAGCACAGCGACGACAAGGCGGAGAGGCATTGTGTGGGCTCCGGAGTGGAGTGATTCCGCAAGCTGGCGGTCTGCACTCGACGAGGTTTCAACACGGCAACTTGCCACGGGTATCGGTCACGGCTTCTGAACGGGTGGAATCTTACTTGTGGCCGGTCCCCATTCCGTGGGTGCGTATTTGACAGCCAAGTGTGATGTTTCGATCCGCTTGCCATTCTCGTGGTTGCTCGTCATCACGGCTTCCAGCACACCAGTTGTCAGCAGCGTTCGCTCAACGGGATAGGGAGCGTGCCCGGTGCGGATCATCGACTCGATTGCACGGGTGAGTTCGGCAAAGTGGCCGAAGGGATCGGGTTGCTGCAAATAGAACTGGCACACATCAGGTTTGTCCGCCCCTTTGCGTTGCCCGGAGAAGAAGAACGCGCCGCCGTCGCCCTCGTAGACCCAGCCGTTGGGCATCACGACAAATGCCCGCAACCCATCGCGGTACTCGATCTCGAAGATACCGGCATCCTTCGCTGTCGCAGAGACTCGCCGCATATCTCCGGGTGCGTGCTCTGGCAGCGACTTCAACGCCGCTTCCAGGAGTGGTGCGGTCCATGTTTGCTTGTCGAACGCCTCCCACATCACCTCACGCCGCATGAATCGACCGGCTGGACCGCCCAGACCCCAGATGCGGTCGTTGAACGCATCTGTGATCGCGCTCCCACTGTGACATGTCACCGCCTTCACGCCGCTTTCGCCGCCCGCCCGTCGTTCCACCATGCACTGCAATGCTTCCAGAGCGTGGAAGCCGTAAGCCTCGAACGGACCATACGCCAGTTGAACCACGCCAGTGAGTTCGCATCCCTTGGGCAGCACGAGGTTGGGCTTTCGCCACGTGACGGGGAGCGACGACCCAGCCAGGAACGGGAACATGAGCTTGCGGGAACGCTCGACCATCCACTTGGCGTCGTCCCAGTTCACCGCGAGATGCTTGTCGTTAAAAACCGGGACCGACTTCCCAGTTTTCTCGAAGACGGCGGTGATCTCCTCAAAAAACCGGCGGCGCGGGTAAAGAAGCTGGCCCTTCGCGTTCGTGGGATACTTGCCGTGCTCACCGATCGAAAGAACGCCATCGACCGCCAGGGTCTTGCCACCGAGCGTCAGGCAATCGGCGATGTTCTCGGAGATCTTGAACCCGTGTTTCTTTGCAAGATCGCGGCTCATATCGTTCTTGGGCACCTGATCGGTGTAGAGCGACACGAGTTCGAGATTGGGTTTGCTGCCGTCCGGATAGCCGCTGAGGATGTTGCGGAGGATGACATCGGCGTGCGACCACTTCCGATACTCGGTGACGACGGCAGCGACTTTCTTGGGGGGCATGGAATCATCCGCCAGGCAGAAGCGTTTAAGGCAGAATCCGAAGTGAAGAGTAGCCAGGATCGAAGCGAGACGACAGGGAAAGTTTCACTGGAAACGGAATCGGCCGCGAAGGTCGGGTGGACACTTCGCGGCCGATTCCGATTTCACAATGCTCAGAAGCTATTCGGAGCCAGGTTCGCACGCTGGCGTGCGGTGTGTCCGAAGTACCAGTTCAACCGAACACCGACTTGGTAATCGAACGTTCGACCGCTCTGCCCCAGCAACGGGGCTGCGGCAGCGACCGCGAGGGTCGTGTTCTGGCCGATTCTGCTCGTGAAACCAGCCGTCATGTTGAACTCGTTGTAAGCCGAGACATCACCAATATAGAAGTCGTTCCCCGCGCTGAGTAGCGTGCCCTTGCTGACATCCCCGGCGTAGTGAAGTTCGATGAACGGGGCCAACCCGCGAAGGCGACCGCTCTCCGACTGATAGATCCAGTAACCAATCTGTGCATCAACCGTCATCAAAGATGGCGAGTTGAGCTTGCCGATGTCCGGACCGGTGCCGAAGAGCGCGGGGTTCACGGTGACGGGGTTGCCGCCGGTATCGAAGCTGAACCCGTACCAACCCTGAGCAAAGAGTCGGTCGTTCGGCGTATAAATGGCCGCGACGAACGGAGCCAATTGAACCGAACGGTTCTTGATGTGAACCAGTTCGTTACCAGCACCATCGCCGACCGAGATGTCGTCGGCTGTTGGCAGCGAGACCCCCAGGCCACCCGAGATACTCAGGTTGCGACGCTGGAGGAACAACGCCTTGCCGAGCAAACGGACGTTGCCGAATTCGGTCCCCAGCGTTTCTCCGTTCAGAGCTGAGTTGCTGCTCAACGTACTCGCGAATGGAGCCCGGAATTCAATCGACGTGCGTCCTTCGAAGAAGGTCTTTTCAAACCCGAACTGGTATCGGTTGACCGGCAGGCTTCCAAGCCCCATCGGGACGTTGTTGAAGTAATCGTAAGTGAAGATCACGCGGTCACGCGGGAACGGGCTATTGTCCTCGGAAACCTTCAGGAGTCCAACGACGCCGCCGGCACCCGGCGTGGGAACCGAAAACTGTGTGCGTGTGCGCACGGCGGTCGTCACCGTATCGGTGACACGTGTGAAGTAAACGAGTTGGCTTCCATTAAACAACGCCGAGACCGGGCCGAACGTCAACGATGTGAGCGTTGCCTGCGGGTTTGCCTGCCTCTCGATGGCATTCGCGGCAGCAAAGGCAGGTGTCCCGGGGAGGAAGAAGCCGTTCATGTCGGCCTGGATTCTGGCCCCATTCGGCGACCCAGGAATGAATCCGAGGTTCGTTACGTTCTCCACAATCGGCGAACCATTGAGAGTCACCGGGATCATCCCGGGTACCCCCTGAAAGGTGACATGTGCGAGTGAAGGCGTGTTGACAGTGACAACGCCACCAGGTGGTGTAATCGGAGGAATGGATGTTGGGTTCGCCGTCAAGAAAGCCGATCGCCCGTTGAGAGCCCCTGGCATGGTGCGGAACGACAGGCCAGGGAGCGTGACGATGCTTGCCTTCGCGCCGAAGAGATCGCCGAACATGTTTGGAGAGTTTGTATGGGCCGCTGCTGTGCCGCCCTGGTTGGCCTGGAAGGTCGTGTTGGCCGGTGCGGGTGCTTGCTGGTTACCGTTGGGGTCCAGGTTGGGCGCGGGGTAGGGATACGGCGCGACCTGACCCGGGGCGCACGGTGCCACCGGCTGGCACGAACTGCGGGACCGCGGCGACAAGAACGAGAATCGCTGCTTGGTCGCAGTTTGCAAGTATTCCGTGCCGCTGGGAACGCTCACGACGGGAGCCGCCCCGCCACTTGCGGCACCGGTGGCAGTTGGCGGTAACTCCGCCGGTGGCGCGTTGGTCGGAGCTGATACTGCTTCCGTGGTGGGGGTTGCGACAGGTTCCGCAGCGATGACAACAGGATGGGAGATTCCCAACCCGAAAATCGCGGCGATCCAGACTTTCCAGGTTCGCTTCATCAGGAATCCCTCCCAAATTGCCGACGGCGCCGATCCTTGGCACGTCGGTTTGAGCTACGCAACATCGTTATCGTGTTGCATCAACCGCACATTCAGCAAAACTCCCAAAGCACGACCAACTGGCCCTTTTGAGTTGTCCGGTTGTTCCTGCAACAGAGTTTGGGAGAGATTTCCGACCCACATGAGGGGAGGCATCTGCTCAGGTGTCCGTGTCCGTTTCGGGATTCGAATCGGAATAGAAACAGTGCTGTGGCTCCGTATCGCAGTCTGGCTTGGCCTGCTTCTCCTGCGGAGTTACAATCGTTAAAGTTTCACATCTTCAGTTGGGGTTGGTCATGTTCCCCAAGTATCACGTGAGTGGTGCGATGTTTCTGCTCTGCGCGTTCCAAACCGCACCCACGTTCGCACAACTGACGCGGCTCGCGAACGACGAGCCCGAGATACGCTTCCGTGCCGATGGGCGATCGGGCGTTTGTGATGTGCTCACGTTCACGGCCGACGGTGCGAACCTCCTTGCGGTTGGTGAAGACAAGGTGGTTCACCACTGGGGTGTTCAACCCGAGCGACTCCGCCCCGCGAAGCCGTTGTTCTGGAACACGTTCCGCGAACAGCGGGGGTCGATCTACGCGCTGGCGCTTTCCGCGGATCGGGATCGACCCCTGCTCGCCATCGGCGGTAACGGCAAACTCAACGCCGATGTGGTGATCTTCGACCTGCGTTCCGGCGAACTTCTCGGGGCGGTCTCGCCACTCGCGGACAACCCCGGCGACTACATCAAGGCGCGGCAAACGGTGTGGTCGCTCGCGTTCCACCCCACGGGCAAGGAACTGGCTATCGGCGACGAACTCGGCAACCTGTGGGTCACGCCACTCGCCGAAGGGAAGCCGGTGACGGCCAAGACGACTCGGGTCGTCGAGGGTGGAACGGAACTGAAGTACGAGTTGCGGGTCGTGTGGGTGGGGTATCTCCCCGACGGCCGGCTCGCGTACGCGAAGCGCGACGGCGGCGTGTACGCGGTCGGGAAGTCGGCTCCGCTGTTCCGCTGGGGGAACGGGTTGGTCGATAAGGTCGTCGCGAGCGGCGACGGCCGACGGCTTGCGGCCCGACCGGCGCGAGGGACCGACGGTGCCGAGTCGGAAGTGAAGATCCGTTCGCTTCCGGATGGTGGCGACGAGCGAACCGTGCGATTCCCGCTGAACCAGTTCCCCGATCAGATTGCCCTCGATGCCACGGGGAACCGGGTCGCGGCCGGGTTGCACGAGGCCAAGGCGGATGAACGCGGTGAGCCCGTCCTGAAGCCGTTCGCCGTGGAACTTCCTGGCATCGTGAAGATCTTCGACATCACCGCCGAGGCACCCAAGCTCGTCGCGTCGATGGCAGTCGAAACTCGCCCGGATCGCATGGCCTTCCACCCCGACGGCAAGCGCTTCGCCACGGCCGACGCACTCGACCACGGCACGACACTCTGGACCATCGACGGCAACTCGCTCCGCAAGTTCGATCGCGATGTGAACGCCGGTCGGTCACTGTGGGCCGTCGGCATCACGAAGGACGGGCAGCACCTTTGCTTCAAGGAGAAACGCAACCCAGACCCCGCCGATCCGAATGACCGTGCTGACCCGAAAGCACCGTGGAGCACGTTCGATCTCGGCACCGAACCGCGTGGCTGGGGCGAAGCGAAAACACCCGTGCTTCCCGAGAAGACACGCGGGGTGTGGAGCGTCGCGTTTCGCGGTAGTGGCAAGGATCGCGACGAGTATCAGTGGTATGCCGTGGAGAATGGAACCCGCGAGTATCCGCTGCCGATGAACCCGCTGCTCGACGACCGCCCGCGCTGCTACACCTTCCTGCCGCCGCCCGACGGGGCGAAGCCCGGAAGTGCCCGCCTCGCAGTCGGCCACGCCTGGGGTGCGAGCGTGTTCGACCTCGTTCCGGGGCAGGCACCGAAGCGTGTTCGTCGTCTTAACGGGCACGCGGGGTACGTGACCGGAATCGCCCCCGCCTTCGATGGTAAGGGGATTGTTACGTGCGGCCGCGACCACACGATTTGCATCTGGAACCTCGCCGACTTCCCATCCGAACCGCTGCTCGGAGCGTCGTTCGCGGAGGCGAATGGCAAGGTCGTCGTGAAGTCGGTCGATCTCGGCAGCCCGGCGCAGGAGGCGGGACTGTCCGTCGGCGATGAAGTGCTGAAGTATTACCGCGGCGACAGCCCGAACCCCGTCCCCAAGGACCGCTGGCTCGAAGAGTTCCGCAACCCCGAGCCACTCCGCGAGATGCTCTGGTTCGTCAACCCGGTCGCACGCCCCGCTGGCAACAAGAAGGAGTACGGCTCGAAGACGTCGTTGCTCCACCGGCCGGCCGCGCGGTTCCTGCCGCTGACGAACGGCGAATGGGTGCTCTACAGCTACCGCCAGTGCTACTACGACTGCTCCGCCAACGGCGACCAGTACATCGAATGGCTTGTCTCGAAGGATCGCGCCGACAAGCAACCGGAAGTCCTCGCCGTCGAGCAGTTCCGCAAGTTCCTGAACCGCCCCGAGAAGCTCACTGACGTGATTGGTAAGCTCATCCGCGAGCCGGCCAAGCCGCTGCTGCCGGACCTGTTCCCGCCGAAGGTCACGCTCAAGACCGATCTCGTGAAAGTGGCGGCGGGCCAGGACGTGAAGGTGACCGTAACCGTGATCCCCGGTGCTCGGCAGGACGGCAAAGTGAACGCAGTCACGCGGGTGGAGTTGTGGCTTAACGGCCACCACCGCGTAGGGCTCGACACGCTCCAAGGCAAGAAATTCGAGGTCGGCGTTCCGTTCGAGGTCACGTTCACGGTGCCGAACCGCTCGCTGATGTCCGGCGACAACCGGTTGAACGCGGTCGGCATCGGCTTCGATGACCCCGGCAACGGCTCCGGCGCGGGGATCAGCGATCCGGTCCGCTTCACCGCAGCGATAGACCGCCCAACACGGAAACTGTTCGTGATCGCCGCCGGCATCCGATTCTACGAAAAGGCCAGCGACGCTCTCGGGCGAGACATGGACCTGCCCGGTGCGAGCCGCGACGCCGCCCGAATGAGTGCCATTTGGGCCGAGGTGCAAAAGAACGGTGGATACGATTTCGTGAACGCCCCGAAGCCCGTCCTCTTGCTGAACGAGAAGGTGACCAAGGAACGCCTGGTCGCCGAGATCAAGGAAGTCGGTAAGGTGGCCCAACCAGACGACGTGTTGGTGCTGTGCATCGCAGGGCACGGTGCGATGTTCGGCGACCCGAAAGCCGGGGAGGGTGCGCCCAAGGACTGGTACTACGTGATCCCGCGAACGGACGAGAAGACCGTTCTTCCCGCCGCCGATTACCGCAACCCCGAGAAGTACCGCAACGCCTTCATCCGGGATGCCGAACTCGCGGACGTACTGGTGGGCCTGGAGTGCCAGCCGCTCGTGTTTCTCGACTGCTGCCACTCGGGTGCGGCCAGCGCGAAGGTCGGCGAGCGTGCCCTCACCCGCAATAGCACACGCGGCTTCTCACAGAACGGGTTCGGGCCTGTGGTGGTCGCGGCGTGTGCCCCGCATCAACTTTCGTGGGAAGCCGGCGACACCGTGCAAACCCGCGGGGGGCTATTCAGCCGGCAGGTCTCGCTGACGCTAGGGGAACGCTTCGCCGACGCCGACCGGAACAAGGACGGCGCACTCAGCGTTCAGGAGTTCTTTCTGGCGGTGCAACGCGGCACTGAGCAAGGAGCGACCGCCATTGTGGACGACCTGGGGAGGCCCGTTCAGCAAACCCCCCAGATCAGCCCACTCCCTGATCGCCTTGGCGATCTCGTGCTCTCCAAACAGCCCATTGTGAAATCCAAGAAGTAACCCGAAAAGTCTGAGTTTGCTGTCCGCTGCGTGCACCATCTTCGAATATCAGGTACACTGAACCGAGATTGGAATGTCGCCTGACTTCCAACCTCAAATTCCTCCCACGAGGAGTCTGCCATGTTGAGTTTCGCTTTGCGGCGTGCCCGGTTCCAGTCGTTCGTGGTTGCGTTCGCCACTGTGTTGCTCACGTCGCCCGCCGCTCGCGCCGATCAAATCGACCGCGTCATGGTTGAGGATGCGGGAGCAATTGCGAAAGCCGTGCTCGGTCTGAAGGCGAAGAACATCGCGGTCCTGAAGTTCCAGGTTAAGATGGGCGATGCCGCGCCGACATTCAACTGTGGCACGGAAGGTGCCGAGATGATCCATCGACTCGAGAACCTCCTGGTCCTCAGCCTCGACCCCCGGAACCCCGATTACACCGTGCTCTCCAAGGCTGGTCAGGCCGCCTCGGCACTGGCAAAGTCGATCAAGACCCCCGTCGACTGGACGAGTGTTGACGGTCGCAAGAAGCTCTTCGAGCTGAAACTTCCCGTGAGTTGGAACGAGAAAGATATTCGCAACCCGGATGCTTACGTCACCGGCACCGTCATCGTGTCGAAGAACCTCCAGGAGGTGAAGATCGAACTGGCGGCGTTCGCCAAGTCCGACCCAGCCACGCTGAAGAAACTCGGCACGCTCGCGGGCTCCATGGCAAACCGCGGCATCTGGACCGACCGCTCGATGCTCGCCAGCCTCGGGCAGACGTACACCACGAGCCGCGACCTGAAGGCGACCGGGAAGCCTCGCGATTTCTTTGCCGCCGATGAATCCGCCATTTCCGACGCAGTGAGCCGTGAAGCCACGCCCGTGGCACCGGCCAAAGAACCGACGAGCGGAGTCGCGAGCCTCGCCGGGCCGATCTCGCTCAAGATCAACCTCGACGGGCAGTCCGTTCCGATCCAGGCCGACGAAGGCCGTCGTGCCGATTACAAGATCGCCGGGAAACTCCCCGCGAACGGGGCAGCGGGTCAGAAAGTCACGTTTACCCTGGTCAACAACCACACGGAAAAGCTCGCGGTTCTGTTGTGCCTGAACGGCCGGAACACAATCGCCCTCGACGGCGAGAGCCTCGACACGCTCGACAAGCCACGGTCGAAGTTCCGCATGTACGTTCTCGAACCCAAGGTGGTCTACGAAATCAAGGGCTTCCTCAAGGACGATAAGGGCACGATCGGGGAAATCGTCGTGGCTCCGGAAGACGAATCGGCCACGCTCTACGATCAGATGAACCCCGAGACCCGCGGCAAGATTCAGATGTTCGTGTATGGCCCGGCACCCGTTCGCACGCCCGACATCAGCGGCGGCCCGACGGAAACGACGCCACTCGGCGACGACCCGGAAACGGCCTTCGACAATGCCTTCGCCGCCAGCGGCCTCGCCACGGCGGACAAGACCATGGGCACGTTGGGGAGCCTCGAAGCCGCCCAGAAGAGCCTGAAGGATCGGACCAAACTCGCCGTTTCGGATGGGAAGATCTCCCCGGACTCGAAACTCGCCCGTGGACGCAGCCGAGGGCTGTTCATCGAGTCGAACCAACCGACCAGCACCGCGGGCGGACAGGTGCAGGTGGTCAAGTTCACCTATGACGAACAACCGCTCGATAGCGTGGTCATCAACTACTACGTGAAGTGAGGAATTCGCCGTCTTGTTGTAGCCGGGGTCTGTGACCCCGGTTTACCTTTGCAACCCGAAAACCGGCCACACAGAGGCCAGCTACAAAGACGCGGCCGGGAAAATTGCCCCGCCGACCGAGATTCGCCACTGTCTGATCGTCAAGGCAAGTCATGCGCCTCGCATCCTTCACCCGCCGAACCCTCGTGCCGACAGTGCTCGGCTTCCTGTTCGTTGGCTCAGCCGTAGCTCAGGAAGCCAAGCCCGAGGCCAAGGCGAAAGAGATCAATCGTCTCAAGGTGCTCCTCGTCCTCGATTCCTCCGACCCTGCACTCGCGAAGGGCGTCCAAAGGGATGGCCGGAACTTCACGAACTTGCTGGCCAGCAGTATTCCCAAGGACCGCTATGAACTGGTGACCATCGCCGGTGAGTCGATCACCGCCGATCAAGTTCTCACGCACTACAAGAACCTGAAAGTCGAACCCGACGACGGTCTGCTGTTCTACTACTCGGGCCACGGTTCGATTCGTCCCGGGAAGGGGCACACCCTCGAATTCCAGCGTGGCAAGAACCCGCTCACACGCGCCGACGTGGTCGCGGCGATGACCGCGAAGAAACCCATGCTGGCCGTGCTGCTCACCGACTGCTGTAGCGACCGGTTGAGTTTGTCCGACCTGAACTCAAAGGAAGGTGTGCCACATGCGGTGAACGCTCCAACTCAGTTGACCGCGCTGGCCCGAAAGCTGTTCTTCCAGACACGCGGATTGGTGGACATCACCGCAGCCACGAACGACGTTGCGTTTGCAGACGACTTCCGCGGCGGGTACTTCACCAACGCGATCTGCCGGGTTTCGAGCCAGAACAAGGACCGACCGCTGGGGTGGAAGGAATTTCACACGGCTGTCGTCCGAGAGACGGTGTCGATCCATCAGGACGCAATCCGTGCGGGGATCGCCCCGCAGTTGCGGAAGGGGCAACAATTCCAGGAACCGGCTTTGATTAACGTGCGACTCACCGACGCCGACCCCCAGGTCAAGGTTGCGGCGGTCATTAGCCTCGTGAACCCCACGAACTCGGAACTGGAGTTCGAGTACCGTTGGGAATCATCGCAGCCGTGGCTGAAGAAGAAGATCCCGGCTAATGGGAAGATCTCCATAGGTACGTGGCTTCCCCCAACGCTCACCACGGTGCCCGACATGACGGTGAAACTGGACGGTCAGGAACAAACCCTGACCCCGAACCGTTTCGACAAGGAGGGCACTCCGCGGTTCTCGGACGGGAGAGCTTACCGGCTGAGTGTAAGCAAAGACGCCAACAACGCTCGCCCACGGACGTTTGTGGCTGACCAATGAGAGATGAGGGAACTGCTCCTTGGTTCGCCCATATGCCTTAACCTCTGTACCATTCCCATTTTTCTCTTGTGCTGACCCATCAATTCGGGTTAGTGTCAGACAGTTTCACGTCACTGCCTCGCGAACTATCCCATCACCCACGGTTGTCGCACTGTGGTCGAATCGAACCGGGGAATCTCCATGAGCTCGGTTGCACCTGTTGGACGGCGGCTCGCGGCCACAACCGCGGCCTTATTCATCTTGATCCTCTGCCAGCAAGCAGTCGGTCAAGCACCCGCACCGAGACCGGCCGATAAACTCGCTGTCGATATGGCAGTAGACAAGGGGGTGAAGTTCCTCCGCGAGTCACAGAACCCCAACGGAGCGTGGGGGAACGGCACGGGCGCAGGAGGTGGGAAGGGGTGGGGCGTTGGGTACACCGCGCTTGCGGGTATTGCCCTTCTCGAGTGCGGTGTTCCGACAAGCGATCCTGGTCTGAAGAAGGCACTAGCCGCTGTGCGGTTTTACGCTGACTCGGGCGATCTCGTGGACACTTACGAGGTGTCGCTCGCGATCCTGTTCCTGGATCGCATGAATGGCGGGAAGCCCGACCGTACTCGAATTCAGTACCTCGCGGCCCGCTTGATGGCAGGCCAGACCATGAACGGCGGTTGGGGCTACAAGGTGCCCAAACTCAGCCTCGTGGAACAAGCTACGACGCTTTCCGCGTTGCGAAAGATGAGTACCCCACAACCGACACCGATCCCTAGCGTGCGAGATCGGCCGTACTCACTTGGGCTTTGTATCAAGACTTCCGACGACGTGATTCCCCAAACGCCGCCGAAGATCGATTTGGAGAAAGGGCGAACCGACGCGCTCAGAACGCTGTCCCCAGCGATGCGAGCGTGGCCCGTGTTCCTGCACGCCAATCAGGTCACGATGGGAGACCCCGACAAGAAGGTTGCTGACTGTAACTCGAACACCCACTTCGCGACCCTTGCCGTTTGGGCGGCCCGCAAGCACGACGTTCCCGTCGAGCAATCCCTGACGCTATTAGCTCGACGCTTCCGGACCAGTCAAAGTGCGGATGGAGCCTGGGGCTATAGCTACATCAAAGGTGGCGGCGGCGGGACTCCCTCAATGACATGCGTGGCGTTGCTCGGGTTGGCCGTCGGCCATGTCATTGATCCCGAGGTAGGTGTTCCGCCCGAAAAAGATCCCAAGGTCGTGAACGGCTTCGCCTGGTTGAGCAAGCGAATCGGCGCACCCGCGGGGACCATCGACAACCGTCCTGAGATCAAGGCCGTCGGCGGTCTGTACTACATGTGGGCGATGGAACGTATCGCCGTCATCTACGATGTGACTAGGCTCGACAAGAAGGACTGGTATCTGTGGGGTGCCGAGATTCTGCTCGGACACCAGAAAGCGGATGGTTCGTGGGAGGAGGGTGGCTATCACGGCCAGCATCCGGTGCTGAATACGTCGCTGGCGTTGTTGTTCCTCCGTCGGGCAAACCTTACGCCCGACCTGTCCCGTCGGTTCACGATCGATACGACTGCGCTCACGCAAAAGGTCGCCGACACGGTTGCCCCGCCGCGAGTTGATCCACCGGCCCCCGATCCGATACCGGAACCCGTGGCCATCGCCCCGCCACCACGTGAGATGAAACTGCCCACGGTCACGCCAACTCCACCGGCCCCCGCTACGCAGGTGGCTGCCGAATCGCCGAGCTCGCCCCCGCCGCCTCCCAAGGAGAGTTCCAGCCTGATCTGGATTATCCTGTGTGTCGTTCTGGTGCTGGGCCTCGGTATCCTCCTCTTCTTCCTGGCAAAGAAGAAGAAACAGAAGGAAGAAGAGGAAGAGAAGCCCAAGAAGAAGAAAAAGAAGAAGGGTGTGAAGGCAAAGGTCGATGTCGTGGAGGACGACGACGACTGAGTGCGCTTTACAACTGGAAGTGTGGCAACTCCACGCCGCTCGCCTTGATTGCGCGAGCGACATCGACAGCCCGGCTGAACTCCCTGTCTCTGAGCAGCGAGTTCAGCCGGGCTGTTGTGCGATGCATCCCGACATAGGTTCGCCAACGGGCCAGTCGCTTGAGAGGCAACCGGGGTTGTTCGGGATCGAACTCCCAAGGGTGAAAGTAAAGCATCGCAACCGCGGGGGGGAGCGACCGCGCGTTCTGGCTAAGCCCTGCCCGCATGACGCCAAGCGGGAAGAGTCGGAAGTACCCGCCCCCTGCAACCGGCAAGTTGAAATTCATCACGCGGTAAGTCAGCGGTGGGAGTTCGAGGATCTCCCGCGAGTGACCTGTTACCCAGAACGGGCTGCGGGGCGCATCGGGTACACCATAACGATCGTGACGAACGGGAAAGATCGAGGAGTCGTACTCGAATCCGCACTCGGCTAGCACATCAATTGCCCAGTTCGTTTGACGCATCACACTAAAGGTGGGCGCGCGAAATCCTACCACAGGCGAACCGATTACGTCTTCGAGTGCATGCTTACTTCGGAGGAGGTCGTCCCGGAAGCTTTCCGGTGTGAAGTGGTGAACCCGTCGGTGATCCCAACTGTGTGAACCGACCTCGTGGCCGGCGGCATGAATGTCGCGAACCAACCCTGGATGCGTGTGGGCAATCTGGCCGACGATATAGAAGGTTGCCTTTGCTTTCGCGTCTGCGAGTTGATCGAGCAACTGCCGGGTGGTGTGCTCCATCCGGCGTGCGTAATCTTGCTTTAGCTCAGGGGAACAATTGAGGGCTGTCGCCGCTTCGATTCGGTGATGCTCCTCGACATCGAAGCTGGCGACGTTGAATTGTTCCACGCGAACTCCGGCTACGCCCCGATTAAATCAGGGAGTTAGACATAGCCGGGGATAAGCCCCGGGGCTACCGGTCGCGTCAGACTCAACATCATCAATCCACGCGCTCGATGGCGTCGTCTCCCGTGCCTTCCTTCTTCCGGCGGAAAACGCCGTAGCCCGCGAGGCTCACGAGCCCGAAGAGTCCCGTCACGATCGTGGCGGGTTCCGGCACGCAGTTTGGCGTCGGGGTGTGGCAATGGCAGGGCGGCACGACCACCGGGGGTACGACGGGTGGCGGCACGAACGGTGGCGGACACACCGGCGGCACAACGATCACCGGCGGGAGCACGGGTGGCAACACCGGCGGCACCACGATCGGTGGCGGTGGCACCACGGGTGGGAAGAACGCCATGACTGGCGATGCATTCACGAAGAACGGGATCGCGGTCAAGGTTGCGGTTGGGAGGATCGTCTTCCAACGTTTCTTACGGCGGGCGGCCATAGCGCGCTCCTCACCTGGTGGACCGGGCGAATCTGCTCGGGTTCTGCTACTTACTTCGGTTCGTCAGATTGCCCCGCTTCAACATTTCGCTGGGATGCTGGGGAGATCGCGGATTTGGGGGAGATCAGCGGTAGTGACGATTCTGGCGGTCACGCACCTGTTGCTGAGTGATCCGGTGAGGTGTGGGTGCCTGGGAATGAAACTCGGTGGCGAGTGGTCTGAGGATGTGGTGTTGCGAGAGTGGCGTCCGAATTCTGATGTAGCGTTGGCTAGTGCCGGCCAGGATTCGTGCCGGGTCTGGTCGAGTGTCAGGAGGACTCATTCCCATGCGCCGGATTCTTCTCGGTGGTCTGGCTCTCGGTTTGGGGATGTTCGCGTCCCCCGCCGTGGGCCAAGATTCTCGCACATCACCGCAGCCCCAGCGGTCTGCGAAGCTCGGGAGGCCCATGGCCATCCCCGAGTCTCCCCCAACTGATCCCGGAATTACCCCAGCGGGGTTAATCCGACGGGCGGGCGAGGTTCCGGTCCCTGCACCGATGCCGCCCTCGGGTGGCATTCCGATCGGGGGACAGCCGTTGATGAATGGTGTGCCAATGGGCACACCGATGCTCAGCTACCCCACACCAACACCACGAATTGCCTCCGGCCCCACCATTGTTGAGGATCGAGGGGTGGTGGCGGGGAACCCCGGCGCGATCGGCTACCCAACGGGTCTGCCCAGCACTGGGACCGTTGTTCCGTCCGTTATCCCCGGTGACTTTGGCTCCCCGCTGCCGGGTATGGAAGCACCACTTTACGGTGACTGCCCCCCCGGGTTGACTGGCGACCCGATGATGACGGGTGGCCCGGCCGGCCGTGTCGCGGGAATGGGGAAGTGGTGGGTCTCTGGTGAGTATTTGATGTGGTGGACTCAGTCTGCCTCGGTGCCGTCGCTGGTGACGACCAGCTCTCCCGCCTTCAGTGGGCGTCCCGGAGTGGGCGACACCAGGACTCTCATCGGTGGACAGCTTGGGCAGACCTTCCATTCAGGTGCTCGGTTTACGCTCGGCCGTTGGTTTGGAGCCGATCAGATCTGGGGATTGGAAGCCCGTGGTTTCTTCCTGGGGCAGGCAGCCAGTACTGCCACCCTCTCGACATCAATGGTACCGTTCCTGGCTCGGCCGTTTTTCAACGTGAACCCGAACACTCCGTTCTTCGGTTCCGATTCTGAAGTCATCGCAGACTCGATTCGGGCGACTGGCGGTGCCCAGGTTCACCTTGAGAATCAGGTTTGGGGCGGTGAAATCAATTTCCGGCGGAAACTGTATGGTGACCCATGTACCCGCTGTGGCCTCGACGGCATCATCGGTTACCGATACCTGGATATGAGTGAGCAACTCTCCATCACCGAGAACTTCACGACCATCCCGGGTGCGGTTGGAGTTCCATTCGTCACGGGGACTGTTGTTGATTCTTTCCGGACGACCAACCAGTTCCACGGGGGTCAGATTGGGTTGGCGGGAACCTATCAGCGCGGTCGCTGGTCGTTGGATGGACGGGCCACGGTTGCCTTCGGTACCACGAACCGAACTGTGGATATCACCGGGTATCAGAACCTTGTCGCACCCGGCGGAATCCCGGTGAATGCCGCGGGTGGTTTGCTCGCTTTGCCTGGGGCCAACATCGGTCGCTACAGTGATAGCGTCTTCTCAGTCGTGCCTGAGGCTGGGTTGAACCTGGGATACCAACTGACCAGTCGAATGAAGTTGTTCGTCGGCTACAACTTCCTCTACATGGGGAACGTCCTGCGACCGGGGGAGGCGATTGACCCCTATGTCGACGCTGCTCGGATCCCGAACTTCCTGCCGCCGGGCAGTGCACCGATTGCGGGCCTACCGCGTCCGGCTCCGCAGTTCAAGTCTTCAGGGTTCTTTGTGCAGGGCATCAGCTTTGGTATGCAGTTCAACTGGTGACCCCTAAGCAATCGTCGTTCTTTCAGCCCACGGTGAAAACCGTGGGCTGTTTTGTTGTCGCCTGAAATCACGTCTCCGAGACGGAGTTGCCAACAGCCTCAGGCTGAATGTATCTTGATCTTCAACCTGGGCTGCGATGGTGGTCACGCCCTCCCAAGAATGGTCATTCCTGAGATTTGGAACGAGTAGTTGTCCCGCCGAATCGATTTGCACGCTGCCTAGCGGCCGCGGCAATTGTGTCGTGGTTCATGTTTACCCCCTCACCCAGGATTCCGCTGTGAATGGCGGTTCGCGGAGTTCGCAATGAAGCCCGTAATTGTTGAGCACGCGTCGGGATTGAACTTCCCTATTGAACTGCACGCTACTCTGGGGTTATCCCCGGCATCGTGTAGTCCACCCATTGCGTCAGCGAGGATTGAGATGAAACCCCGATCACACGTCATTGCCCGAGGTTTCACGCTGATTGAGTTGCTGGTGGTAATCGCGATCATTGCAATCCTCATCGGGTTGCTCCTGCCAGCGGTGCAGAAAGTTCGCGAAGCAGCCTCACGAATGCAGTGTCAGAACAACTTGAAGCAGATGGGCTTGGCGCTCCACAACTTCCATGATGAACGAGGGAAGTTCCCCCCAGGTTTGGACTGTAGCGTTTCTGGAGACAGCCGTGGCAGTTCGTTCTTTGTCTACATCCTTCCCTACATCGAGCAGGGCGCGATCCACAGTAAGTGGTCCTACACGAATGGCGCCGGGTTCGCGAATGCCGCGAATAGTACGCTCGTTCAGAACGTGCTAATCAAGACCTACAAGTGTCCGTCGAGTTCACTACCCGAGTTTGCCGGGTCAAGCTTGTCACTTCCCGGAGGCGGCATTCAACAGGCGTGTTATGTCGGTATATCCGGGGCTGTAAATGGCTTGATTCCGGGCTACACAGACTCCCGAACCCAGTCTGCTTCGAGCACCCCGGGTTGCTGCGGCGGATCGACAATCTCCGCGGGTGGGGTTCTCTACCCATGGAGCGTGGTAAAGCTCAATGATATCTCTGACGGTACAAGTAACACGATGTGCATCAGCGAGTGGTCCGAGTGGCTCAATAAGAGCACGACTCCTGTAGACTGGCGTTCCACACATGGTTGGCCGATGGGTGATGGGCACGGTGGCCTGGTCAACACGAATCCACCCCCCACCTGGGGTACCTCGATTGACGTGCGGACATTTAACCTGACCACGATCCGATACTCGATAAACCAGATCAACGGTTGGTCAGGAGATTGTGGGGCGACTGGAGTTTGTGCGAACTATGGGAGTAATGGGCCACTCCGCTCGCCACACACTGGCGGTGTCAGCGCGGTGTTCGCCGACGGCTCGGTTCGGTTCGTTCAGACCTCCACGGGCCTTGATGTTCTTGCGGCCCTGAGCATTCGCGATGACGGTCAGGTAACCAACTTGCCATGATCCGAGCAAGTATCAACTCAACTGAACCTGAGAGTCTGCGATGCGTGTGAAACGAATTTTCTGTTGGTTCCTTACGAGTGTGTTGGTACTCCTGGCTGGATGTGGCCCCAAAGAACCCGTGCCTGTTACCGTTACTGGGTCTGTACAGTTGAACGGCAAACCACTTGATACGGGAACGATCACCTTTACGGCACCCGATGGCAAGCCACCCGCTCAAGGTCCGATCGTTAACGGGGCGTACTCACTCCAGTCTCTCCCGGGCGAACGCCGTGTTGAAATTCGCCGGTATGTCGATCTCAAAGACAAGAAAGGCCCGGGTGGTGAACCGCTGAGCGTGGATACAATCTCGACGACATACAACACCAACAGCACGCTCAAGGCTATCGTTACCGAGTCTGGCCCAAACGTGTTCGACTTCAAACTCGAAGGTAAGTGATACAGACTCGGCCGCACGGACGGGCGTGAAACCGTCGCGTCCCTTGCCGTCGCCGATCACTGTCCGTTACACTGCGAGAATGAGCCAATCATTCTCGCACGTTGCCCGCCGGCACTTCCTCCGCGATTGCGGTTACGGCGTTGGCAAAATTGCACTCGCCTCTCTTCTCGCGAACGGTGGCCGTAACTTTGCCGATGCTGCTGATACCAAGTCTGACGCCTTCGCGCCAAAGAAGTCGCACTTTCCTGCCAAGGCCAAGGCTGTCATTCACCTGTTCATGGCAGGTGCGCCGAGCCAACTTGACCTGTTCGACCCCAAACCCGAGTTGACGCGTCTCGAAGGAAAGCCAATCCCGCCCGAAATCATCAAGGGACAGCGCTACGCCTTCATCCGACCCGACGCGGCTGTATTGGGGCCACGGTTCAAGTTCGCCAAACACGGAAAGTGCGGGGCAGAACTCTCCGAGGTGCTGCCACACCTCGCGAAAGTCGTGGATGATGTCACGTTCCTGAAGGCCGTTCACACCGATCAGTTCAACCACGCCCCGGCGCAGATCTTCTTTAACACGGGGTTCGGTCAACCCGGGCGACCAAGCATCGGCAGTTGGGTGACGTATGGTCTCGGCTGCGAAACCAAGGACTTGCCCGCGTTCGTGGTCATGTCCACCGGGGCCGGCATCAGCGGCGGTAGTGCGAACTGGAGCAGCGGCTTTCTACCCACGGTGTACACCGGCGTGCGATTCAGAAACCAGGGCGACCCGATCTTGAACGTGTCGTCGCCGCCCGGGTTCGATGCCACCACCGAGAAGGACACGCTCGACCTCGTCATGGAGATGAACAAAACACGCCTTGGGGTCGTGGGCGATCCCGAGATCGCGACACGCACAGCAGCATATGAGATGGCTGGTCGGCTACAGACCGCAGCACCGGAATTGACCGACCTCAATAAAGAACCCAAGGAAACGCTGGAGCTTTACGGGGCCGACCCCGCGAAGCCGTCGTTCGCACGGGCGTGCTTACTGGCTCGCCGGATGGTGCAACGTGGCGTGCGGTTCGTCAACATTTACCACGAGGGTTGGGACGCTCACTCCGATGTCGCCGGGAACTCGAAGAACAATTGCGGTGCAACCGACAAGGCGAGCGCCGCTCTGGTCAGCGATCTGAAGCGACTCGGTATGCTCGACGAAACACTCGTCATTTGGGGTGGGGAGTTCGGTCGCACGCCTATGGTGGAATCGAATCCGCTATTGGGTCGCAGCCTTGGACGCGATCACCACCCGCAAGCATACACAATCTGGATGGCCGGTGGCGGCACCAAGCCGGGCGTGTCGCTTGGCAAGACCGACGACATGGGCTTCCACCCCGTCGAGGGCGGCGTTCACATCCACGACGTGCAAGCGACCATCTTGCATTGCCTGGGTCTGGATCACGAAAAGCTCACCTATCGCCATGCAGGCCGCGACTTCCGACTGACGGACGTGTTCGGGAAGGTCATCAAGGAGGCTCTCGCATGATGACTCGCCGCGAAGCGATTGCCAAAGGGGTCGTTGCGCTGGGAACAGTGGGTTTACACCCACCGCTTGCCAGGGCTGAAGCGAAGCCAGTGATCATCGACACACACACACACTTCTACGACCCGACGCGGAAGGAAGGCGTGCCGTGGCCTGGCAAAGGCGACAAGGTGCTTTACCGCGCTGTGCTGCCGGCCGAGTACAAGAAACTCGCCGTGCCACACGGCGTCACGGGCACGGTTGTCGTGGAAGCGAGCCCGTGGGTGGAAGACAATCAATGGCTGCTTGATCTCGCCAAGGACGAACCGTTCCTCGTCGGCATCGTCGGAAACCTGTCGCTCGCGGACAAGGATTTCGTGAAGAACCTCGAACGGTTCGCCAAGAATCCGCTGTTCCGTGGCATCCGCGTAAATGAAGGTGCTCTGAAAACCGCCCTCAAGGACGACACTCAAATCGACCGCTTGAAATCGCTCAGTGATAACGGGCTGTCACTCGACCTTAACGGCGGTGCGGAGACGTTCCTGGCGGCGGCTCAAGTTGCCGAGAAGTTGCCGAAGCTGCATGTGGTCGTGAACCACATGGGGAACCCGACCATCGACGGTAAGGCACCCGTGGAAGCATGGCGGAAGGCTGTTGCGATTGGCGGTGATGCGGGCGCGAACGTGTTCTGCAAGATGTCGGCGCTGGTGGAAGGCAGCCGCAAACGCGATGGCATGGCCCCGACCGATCTCGCCTTCTACACGCCAACGCTTGATGTGTTGTGGAAGGCGTTCGGGCCCGATCGCCTCATGTTCGGCTCGAACTGGCCCGTGAGCGATATCTTCGGAAAGTTCGAGACGGTCTATTCGCTTGCCGCGAAGTACGTGAAGGAAAAGGGCGACGAGGCGTTCGCAAAAGTCATGGGTGCGAACGCTGTGAAAGCCTATCAACTCAAACCACGTGGATGACGCTCAACCACGCTCTCTGAGGGGTTTCGCGGTTCGTGGTGCCGGTCCCTTGTAGAGCGCCCGCGGGCGGATCAGACGGTTATTGTCGAGCTGTTCGACGACGTGAGCCGCCCAGCCCGAGATCCGCGACATGGCGAAGATCGGCGTGTACAGCGGGATTTCCAGCTTCATCGCGTGGTACAGCCGACCCGCGGGCCAGTCGAGATTCGGGAACATGTTCTTCTCGGCCGCCATCACACCCTCGATGATGTCTGCCGTGTCTTCCCACTTCGTCGCACCAGCAACGCGCGCTGCCTCCCGGGCGTAAGTCTTCAAGATGCCCGCTCGCACGTCGCCGGCCTTGTACACGCGGTGGCCGAAACCCATGATCCGTTCCTTGCGAGCCAGTGCCGCACGGGTCCATGCTTCGGCGTTATCAGGACCGCCTGCCGCGAGCAGAATGTCCATTACCTTCTCGTTCGCACCACCGTGCAGCGGGCCTTTCAACGCACCGATCGCACCCGTGATACCCGAGTGAATATCCGACAGCGTCGAGACGATCACGCGAGCGGCGAACGTGCTGGCATTGAACTCGTGCTCGGCATAGAGGATCAGCGACACGTCCATCGCCTTCACTTCTTCAGGGCTTGGCTCAGCATCGCGGAGCATGAAGAGGAAGTTCGCGGCCTGCCCCAAATCTTGCCGTGCGAGAACGGGCTGCAACCCCTTCGCGATCCGGAACTGATCCGCAATCGCGACGGGGATCTGTGCCAGCAACCGTTCCGCTTTCCGCAGGTTCGCATCGTGCGAATTGTCTGCCGCATCCTGATCGAAGTGTCCGAGAGCCGAGACCGCGGTCCGCAGTGAATCGAGTGGCGTCGTCCATTTGGGGAGTGCAGCGAACAGATCCTTCAGCGGCGGCGGAAGTCGTCGCGCAGCCGCGACACGAGCGATAAACGCCTGCAATTCCTTGGCGTTGGGCAACTCGCCGTACAGCAGCAGGTATGCGACTTCGTCGAACGAGCAGTGCTCCGCGAGGTCACCGACACTGTAGCCGCGGTAGCTCAGCCCGCTCTCGACAGTGCAGATACTCGTCTCTCCGGCGACAACACCTTCGAGCCCGGGAGAGTAGGGGAGAGTGGACATGGGAACCCTCGTGTGGGGCGGAGCCGTCGGTCTCGGAAGCCTTAACCATCGGTTTCTTCGTATCCGGGTGAGCCGAGCAAAGCAAGAATCATCGCTTGCAGTGCGGTGGCTTTCTCACAGGGATTCGCGCCGTCAATTCCCGTCAAAGGAACGATCGGCAACTCGTGAATTCCCTCGGCGATCCGCACCACCACAATAATCCCGAATAGCCCTGATGTGTTTCCCATCCGGGTGACCTCTTCCACATCGCATGAGATGATCGCGGGCAACGGCACGATGTACCGGTTTCGGTCACCTTCGAAGAGGAGTCCCCGTTCCTGCTCGATGAGTAGAAGCCCGTTTTCGCTTTCCTTTCGACCCCTCGATGGGTCACCCCAGGCTCTTCGAGGTACAACCTCAGCATAAATCGTCTCGGGATGCTCAGGCGGAAACAGCGCGTCGGTGCGCTGGGCTGCCTGCTGGGTGATAACTCTGCGGCGGTACCATAGGAGAACCCGGAACCAAACGGGATCCTCCGCGTTGTACCACCGAAGGACGGCGAAGTAGAGACTGAAGCCGACGACGGCCACGTAACCCCCGACAATCAACTCCCAGCGAGCGAGCATCTTCACCGCGTCGTGAAGTACGTTCACGGAAGCTACGAACAACAGAACGACGGGAATCGGCGCGAGCATCGCTCCTATTGACAGTACGAGACCCAGCACAACCTGATAATTCCCCAGTCCTTTATCGACGTACGGGCCGGAAATGCTTGTGAGTGTGGCGACCGAATCACTCGTCGACCACACCTGGGTCGTGGCTGCGGCTTTGGTCACGGGCCCCTCGGCCGTGGCCGCCGGCTTGAACTTCGTACTCTCCGGGATTGCCAGAGCTTCCAGGCCGGGGAGGAGGCCGGTCAGCGCGGCCGCCTCCTCGGGTTCAATCAGTACTGCTCGGTCGGAATCAATCATCAGATAGACTTCTGATTCGGCTGCGTGCTCCGAACTCGGGCGCGGGCAATACCACGCCGTCACCTCGGCTTGTGATTCCGGGTCCTGCGACTTCTCCACGCCGTTAATCACCCACTCTGCCAATGAGCCGTCGGCTAATGCCTGGCGGAGAGCCGTGGCAGAGTCCGGCGTGACCCTCACCATATCACTGGCGAACCAGTCATCGAACCGTTCGCTGAAGGGGCGGCCGGCCCGAACCCAACCGGATGCCGCGGGCAGTACGACGAAGGCTCCGATTTCCAGTAGGAAAAAGCACCAGTGCCAGTTCCACCCGTTGGGACCTGCGAGCCAGGGATTGCGCCCAGCCTGGGTGGGTTGCGGAAGGACGAAGGCGAAAAGCCGGCCCTCGGGGCCGTCACCCAAGAAATGCCAATCATCGGTTTCCATTCGGAATGCAATGTATCCTGGGAGTTTCTCGATACGCTCCCACCCAACTGCCCACCGGGAACACTGGTCGATGTGGTAGAAACCCGCGAGCATCAAGAGACCCACCAGCAGACCCAGTACGCAGGCAACTCCTCGATTCCGGCATTTCGCGGACGAAACGACTCGCATGACCCCCACTACCAAGAGTGCTCCAATGAAGAGCGTGCCCCAGCCGACCAGATAGTTTCCCGAGCGGAGGGCGTAGGCGAGTCCTGCGGCGAGAGTGAGCGCTGCGCCGACGAACGCGATCGCAAGAACCGCAAGATCGGCCGCATCAAAGCGTCCGCTCGGCGTGTAAACGCGGCGAGGAGAGGGCGAGTCGTCCATTGCGTGTCCCAACAGAGGACGGTCCGGTTAGCCCCCGAAGTAGGCTCGATCGCGTGCTTCGTAGCCGGTGTAGCCGAGCAGTTCGTACAGTTCGGCCCGTGTTTGCATTTTGGAAAGCGATTCTGTTTGTGTCCCGTTCTGGAGCAAATCACGCAGCGTTTCCTCTGCCGCTCGCATCGCGACACGGAACGCCGTGAGCGGGAATAGGATCATCCGATAGCCCATCTCGCCTAGCGTTTTCACGTCGAGTAGCGGACCTTTGCCGAACTCCGTCATGTTCGCAAGCAGAGGGCAGGGGACCGCCTTCGCAAACTGGGCAAACTCGTCGGCGCCCGTCAGCGCTTCGGGGAAGATCGCATCGGCACCGGCGGCCAAATACAGGCGAGCCCGGCTCACGGCGTCGTCAAAGTTCGTGACGCCACGAGCATCCGTACGTGCCACAATCACAAAGTCGGGATCCCGTCGAGCGGCGACAGCGGCGCGAATCTTCGCGGCCATTTCCTCAGGAGAAACCAGCGATTTGCCCGAGAGATGGCCACAGCGTTTCGGCATCTCCTGATCTTCCAGGTGAATTCCGGCTACCCCAGCCGCTTCAAACATCCGAACCGTGCGTTCAACGTTCAGCGATTCGCCAAAGCCGGTATCGGCATCGCAGAGCAGAGGCAATGTCGTTGCTTGTGCCGTGAGTTGGGCGGCGGCAACGAACTCAGTGAGAGTGAGCAAGCCGATATCAGGGACACCGTTCCCCGCAGAGAGTGCTCCCCCTGAGAGGTAGACAGCCTGAAAACCAATCCGCTCGGCAAGTTTCGCAACCAGTGGTGAGAACACCCCCGGCAGTGCGATCGGCCCGGCAGTCCAGGCACTCCGCAGACGGGCACCGGGTGAGAACGATTGAGATGACATTGGTGAGAACTGAGTGGTTGTTGTGGTGAGCGGCGACCCCCAATGTGAAGCGAGACACCACTCGAATACCGCGGATGATAGCGGCTTCGTGGCCCGATCGAAAGATTTTTCTCAAGAGAACAAATCGGCGGAAGTCGTTGAAAGACAACGCTCAGAGGTGCCTCAGGTTGCCTCATGGCGACCCGTCTGAATGCCGATATCTTGACAGTCGGAGTTGGTCGCTTAGAATCACTTGGTGCAATACCACCCCGTGAGGTGTGCATGATTACGAACGCGATTGATCTGTACGACTCGACGATTCCGCTCTCGTGCGGATAGCCTTGCCGACGCAACCAATCGGGTGTCGGATGGGGCCAAACCAATACGGTTTGGCCTTCGCGTTTGATAAACGCTCATGGTGCTCACGAATTCGGGATGGCGTTGCGCGTATAGCTCAGTTGGCTAGAGCGCGTCGCTGATAACGACGAGGTCCTTGGTTCAAATCCAAGTACGCGCACACGGTTGGCGACCACAGGCTTGTGGAAGTTGGGGGAGTAGCTCAATTGGTAGAGCACCTGCTTTGCAAGCAGGGGGTCAGGGGTTCGACTCCCCTCTTCTCCACACAGGCGGCTTGCTGTCAGAAAGTTCCAAGCAGTTCCGGACAAGGATTGCAAGGAACAAGTGGAACGCGAGAAGAAAATTTTCGCGGGCCGGGTTGACAGTGAGACACAACGCCACTAAGATTCTCGATACCAAAGACGTAACGTCAAGCCTGTTAAGGGTTTGAGACGAGCGGATTCGGCAGAGAAAGCACACCGTAACTTGGTGTGCGGGTGTGGTTCGCGAAAGCGAGTCATGCTTTAACTTCGATCTTTGACAACTTGGTGATCACGAAGTTGCATCAGCGATTGTGTGCTGTGCTGCTGTGTGAGTGATTCTGGGTGACCAGGGTTGCGAGTGCGGCGGCGTGAGCAGCACGCGATTGACTGCAAGACACGAGCCTTAGAAGAAAAGAGAAGGGCAACATCGTCTATCCGGTTCACATCCCTGTGAACTGGAAAAATACACTGGTGAAGCTAAGTGTTTTCTGTTTTCCAGGCGGGTCGAAAGA